>NZ_CP014839.1:1594351-1913222 GCF_001931675.1 Pandoraea thiooxydans
CAGGAAAACTGCCAGCAGCGCGATGCCAGGGTAGTCGGCTCCCTTGAGCAGCGACGGATCCGGCGTGTCGATATCGACCAGCGTCGCTACGCCGGCGGCCACCAGCACACCGGGCACCAGATTGACGTAGAACAGCCAGTGCCAATCCAGGGTGTCGGTGATCCAGCCGCCGATAATCGGACCGAGCGTGGGCGCGACCGAGGCGATGGTGCCGATCACGGCTGCCGCGAACACGCGGCGTTGGCCCTGAAAGTAGTGGAACGACGAGGTAAATACGGTTGGAATCATCGAGGCGCCCAGCAGACCCTGCAGCGCGCGGAACACGATCATGCTCTGGATGTTCCAGGCCAGGCCGCACAGCATGCTGGCGGCGGTGAAACCGAGCGCCGAGGCGGTAAACAGCCAGCGCGTGGACAGCACGCGCGTGAGCCAGCCCGAGAGCGGGATGACAATGATCTCGGCGATCAGGTAGGCGGTCTGCACCCAGCCGATCTGGTCTTGTGCCGCCGATAGCCCACCGCCGATGTCCTGCAGTGACGACGCGACGATCTGGATGTCAAGCAGCGCGATGAACATGCCGACGCACATGATCGCGAAGGGCAGGATCGGTGTATGCACGTCGGCGCTGGCGTGGCCTGCCGGGGTAGTCATTGGCCGCTCCCGGCCATCCGTGCGCCGCGCGTATCGACAGACACCGAGGTGGACAGCCCTGGGCGCAACGCGCCGAGCACGGCGGCCTTGCCATCGAGTGCGATGCGCACGGGGACGCGCTGCACGATCTTGGTGAAGTTGCCGGTCGCGTTTTGCGGCGGGATCACGCTAAAGACGGCCCCGGTGGCTGGCGACAGGCTCTGCACGTGGCCACGGAACGTGGTGCCCGGCAGCGCGTCGGCCACCACGTCGACCGGGTCGCCAGGTTTGATGTCGTGCAACTGATCTTCCTTGAAGTTGGCGTCCACCCATAGCCCTCGCGCAGGCACGATCGATAACAGCGGCGTGCCCGCGCTCACATAGGTGCCCGGATGTGCGGAGCGGTCTGCCACGTAGCCGTCCACCGGCGCGCGCAACTCGGTATAGCCGAGGTCGAGCCGGGCAGTCGCCAGACTCGCGCCGGCTTGCGCCAGTGCGGCCTGAGCTTCGGCGATCCGCGTGCCGGTGACCGCGAGTCGCTCGCCGGCCGCGCGTACGCCGGCCTCGGCCGCGGCGACCTCCGCATGGGCAGTCCGCGCTGCCGCATGGGCTCGTTCGGCGTCTTGCCGGGTGCCTGCCTGGGTCTGCGCCAAGTGCCGGTAGCGCTGGGCGTCGAGGTTGGCGAAATGCGCTTTGGCCTGTTCGGCGGCCAACTCGGCTTGCGCCTGGCGAATCAACGCCTGTTCGAGAGATTGTTGAGCGTGCAGGCGGCCGAGGGCGGCCGTGCGCCGCAACACACCCGCTTGCGCGGCTGTCAGTGCGGCTTGGTAGTCATGTGCGTCGAGCCGCACCAACGGTGTTCCGGCACGCACGAATTGATTGTCGCGCACGAGAATCTGCGCGACATAGCCGGCCACGTGCGGGCTGATCTGCGTGACGTTGCCGCCGACGTAGGCATCGTCGGTTAGCTCGACAAAGCGGCCCACGGTCCACCAGCGAATGACGAACACCACAGCGACGACGATCAGGGTCGCGGCGAGTGCCAGCGCAATGCGGCGCTTGCGACCATAAGTGCGCCATTGCCCGCCGGCCGCGGCCGCCGGTAGCGCGTTGCTGGTTATTTGCTGAGTCACGGCATGGGCTCCATCGAGATCGAATTATATGTTGTTTATCATATAAAACATAATATGATCGTTAACATATTAAAGTCAACAGATTTTGGAGAAAGAGCTGGCGCTTTATTGGAATTTTAGTATGATGGTTATCATGTCAAGTAAGGCGCAATCATGCGATACGATGCGGAGCATAAACAAAACACTCGCCGCAAACTGCTGAAAGCGGCGGCCGATGCCATTCGCGCCGAAGGGCCTCACCGCGTTGCGGTGGCTGGCGTGATGGCCAAGGCGGGTCTCACGCACGGCGGGTTTTATGCGCACTTCGGCTCGAAAGACGAGCTGGTGGTCGCTGCTATTGGCCAAATGTTCGAGGAGAGCCGAGATCGTGTACTGCGTGAGACGCACGACCGCCGGCCGCGTGACGGGCTGAATGCTTATATCGATTTCTATCTGTCGCGTATGCACCGCGATGCCAAAGAGGGTGGCTGTCCGTTGGCGGCGCTGGCTTGCGACTTGCCGCGCATGGATGTGGCTGCGCGCGAGCAATTCGCCGTCGGCATGCGGGAGTTGAGCGCGACGCTGGCCGATCGACTCAGGCAAGCTGGCGTGACTGACAGCAAGCTGCAAGGCGACTCAATGTTGGCCGAACTCGTCGGAGCGCTTTCGTTGGCTCGTGCCGAGCCGGACCCGAAGCGCTCCGACGCCTTGCTCGCGCATAGCCGGCGCGCGCTCAAACGTCGTTTCAATCTAAGCGCCAACGCCGCGGAGCACGGCGAATAAGCCTGGCTGAGCCAGGCGCGTTCGCATGCGGCGCGAAGCGCATTGTCGAGGTATGGGCCGATTCACCGAGGAGTACGATGATGAATGACGCTGCAACCATCAATGCCCACTATGGGGCGCAGGCGCTGCCGGATCGGGTCGCGCAAGCGCTGCGGCAGGCCGGATTCGGCGACGGCCGTCTGACATGGCGCGAACTCGCGCCGCTCGATCAGTTTCACGTGCGCGGTCTGGCCGCCACGCAGGAGCTGGCCGCCGCGCTTGCGCTACCGGCTGGGGCCGCGGTGCTCGATGTGGGGTGCGGGCTGGGAGGCGCCGCGCGGTTTCTCGCCGCCAATTTTGATGTGCATGTGACTGGCATCGATTTGTGCGAACCGTTCATCGAGATTGCCGAACAACTCTCGGTGCGCGCCGGGCTCGACGAACGGGTTGCATTCGAGCGGGCCGACGCGCTGGACCTGCCGTTCGACGATGCGCAATTCGACGCGGCCTGGACCCAGCATGTGGCGATGAATATCAGCGACCGCGCCGGCCTGTATGGCGAAATTCGCCGGGTTCTCAAGCCTGGCGGCGCCCTGGCGATCTATGACGTGGTGCAGGGCGACGACCAGAGCACGCCGCTGAGCTTCCCGGTGCCCTGGGCGCGCGAGCCGCAGAACAGTTTTCTGCTTGCGCCCGCGGCCATGCGCGCGGTGCTCGAAGCCAGCGGATTCGATATCGTTTCGTGGCGCGACACGGCCGACGCGGCGCTTGCCTGGCTGGCCGCGCAGGCAGCGCCGGCCAGCCAGGCAAGCGGGCCGCCGCCGCTGGGCATCCACCTCGTGATGGGGCCGGAGTTCGGCGCCATGGCGGCCAATCTGGCGAACAATCTCAAGACAGGACGGGTCGGGCTGGTGCAGGTGATCGCCCGGGCGCGATAAGCCCGGAAGCAACGCGCCTACATCACCGCAAACAGGGTCAGGTTCATCAGCAGCTTGAAGATCAGGCCAAGCGTGACGGCCGCGCCCACGCCAGTGCACCACAGCGCGACGAACCACAGCCAGCCTCGCGCGGTTTGCCGTGCGGGGGCGGCCGGCGGTGCTTTTTCAGTGGTAGTGGTGTTGGTCGTCATGACGCACCTTGCCGCGAAATACCCAGTAGCCCATGGTTGTGTACCCGATGATGATCGGCAAAATGACCGCCGCGCCGACCAGCGTAAACATCTGGCTCGAACGCGGCGCGGCGGCCTCCCAGAGCGTCAGGCTCGATGGGATCGCGAACGGCCACAGGCTCGCCAGCAACCCCGCATACCCGAGCAGCACGATACCCAGCGCGAGCGCGAACGGCGTGACGTGGTGCCGGCCGCGCAGCGCGCGATACATCGCGGCGGCGCACACGGCCACCAGCAGCGGCGCCGGCAACAGGCGGTAGAGCCAGGCGCTGTCGAACCAGCGCTGGGCGATATGCGGGTCCTGCAGCGGCGTCCACACGCTGACGACCGCGATGAACCCGAGCAGCACGATCGTCAATGGCCAGGCGAGCCGATGCAGGCGCCGCTGCAGATCGCCCTCGGTCTTGGCCACCAGCCAGCAGCAACCCAGCAGCGCGTAGGTGGCGGCCAGCCCCAGGCCGGTGAATACCGCGAATGGCGTGAGCCATTCAAAGGCGCCACCGGCGAATCGGCCATCGGCCATCGGGATGCCTTGCAGGAAGGCGCCCAGTGCGACGCCCTGGAAAAAGGCCGCGCCCGCCGAGCCGCCGATGAACGCCAAGTCCCACATCGGCTTGGTGCGATTCGCCTTGGCGCGGATCTCGAACGACACGCCACGGAAGATCAGGCAGACGAGCATAAAGACGAGCGGCAGATACAACGCCGAGAGCACGGTCGAATAGACCACTGGAAATACCGCGAACAATCCCGCGCCGCCAAGCACCAGCCAGGTTTCGTTGCCATCCCACACCGGTGCCACGGTATTCATCATCAGATCGCGTTCGCGCGCATCGGGAAACAGCGGAAACAGGATGCCGATGCCCAGATCGAACCCGTCGAGCACCACATACATGAACAAGCCGAGCGCGATAATGCCGGCCCATATGACAGTGACATTCATTTTTGCCTCGTTATTCGAAAAGTCTCAAGCGTCGGCCAGCTGGCCGGCCTGTGGTCGCGGGCTGGGCGAATTGCCCGAGGTATGCGGCTGTGCCTGGCCCGGCAACATTGGTCCGGAGCGAATCAGCTTGAGCAGGTAATAGACGCCGGTGCCAAACACCAGAAAGTAGACGATCACAAAGATCATGAGAGAGAGCCCGACTTGCTGCGTGCTCAGCGGCGAGACGGCCTGCGAGGTCCGCATCACGCCGTACACGACCCATGGCTGGCGGCCGGCTTCCGTGGTGACCCAGCCGGCCAGCAGCGAGATGAAACCGGTCGGCCCCATGGCGAGCACGAACTTGTGGAACAAGCGCGCTTCGTACAGCTTGTGCCGACGGCGCAGCACCCAGGCCAGCACCGACATCGCGATCATCAGCATGCCGAACCCGACCATGATGCGAAAGCTCCAGAAAACGATCGTCGAGTCGGGGCGATCGGCGGCCGGGAAATCCTTCAGGCCCCGAATGGCACCGTCCCAACTATGCGTGAGCAACAGGCTGCCGAGATGCGGAATCGAGATGGCATAGCGAGTGGTTTCAGCCTTCATGTCGGGAATGCCGAACAGGTTGAGTGCGGTGCCATCGTGCTCGGTATTCCACAGGCCTTCGATCGCCGCGATCTTGGCGGGCTGATACTTGAGCGTGTTCAGGCCATGCTGGTCGCCCACCAGTGCCTGAATCGGCGTGAGAATCAGCAGCAGCCAGAGCGCCATCGAGAACATCTTGGTGACGGCCGGATCGCGGCGCCCCTTGAGCAGGTGCCAGGCGCCGGTGGCGGCGACCACCAGCCCCGCGACGATGAAGGCAGCCAGCGCCATGTGTGCGAGCCGGTATGGAAACGACGGATTGAAAATGATCTTGAACCAGTCGAGCGGCACAACGTGGCCGTCGACCACTTTGAAGCCTTGCGGTGTTTGCATCCAGCTGTTCGAGGCCAGAATCCAGAAGGTGGAAATCAATGTGCCGAGCGCCACCGTCAGCGTCGCGCCAAAGTGGGCGCGGGCGCTGACACGGTGCCAGCCGAACAGCATGATGCCCAGAAAGCCGGCCTCGAGGAAAAACGCCGTCATGACCTCGTACATCAGCAGCGGGCCGGTAATCGGTCCGGCGAAGCTGGAAAATCCCGACCAGTTGGTGCCGAACTGATAGCTCATCACCACGCCGGAGACCACGCCCATCGCGAAAGCCACGGCAAAGATCTTCGACCAGAACAGGCAAAGCGTCTTGTAATAGGCCTTGCCGGTCTTCAGCCAGCGCCATTCGAGCACAGCAATGAAACTGGCCAGGCCGATACTCAGGGCCGGAAATACGATATGAAACGAAACGGTAAAGGCGAACTGGATGCGCGCCAGGTCAAACGCGGATAGGGCGGGGGCCATGGTTGTTCGACTGCGAAAAAACGTCGCGCGGCGACCGGTGTCGACGCGCTCTGCGCGAGGCAGACGAAACAAGCGTAGGACAATGCCGATCGTTTTGCTACGGCGCAGCGTGCGTCAAAAGGACGCGGCGATTATCGGGATAATCTTTGCTCAAGATCAATAAATTGTTGATATTTATTGAATTTATATGACGATTCCGATTGCCTTTGATGCCATCGAACGACAGGGAGTGCGGCAATACGCCGCGCTGCAACATCACTCCATGCCGAACCTGTGTCAGCCTTGCGAAGCGAAAACGGGCGACATATAACTGTCGTTAAAAAATATTCTATAAAATCAATTTACATAAAAAAAGATTTTATAGAATAACTTCGATCTTGCTTAATGTGAAGCGTTGTTATATTATCGAATCAATTTTTCAAAAAATGATTTTATGTCATTAATATCTCAGTGCCGTACGTTGCGGGAGTATCGCCGGATGAGTCTGGCCGAGGTCGGGCGCTTGCTTGGTATGGCAGTGCCGAATGTGTCGGCCATTTTGCTGGGCAAGAAGGATAGCCGTGCCTCGACGCTCGAGGCGCTGGCCTCATCCCTCAATGCCGAGTGGGTGCTGGTTCCCAACGAACACTTGGCCGAAGTCCGGCAGGTGCTGGCCGGCAAGGGCGGCGGGGCGGACCGCACGGCCCGTGGCGCGGTCGACATTTTCCTGGCGGGCGAGCATGAGTGAGGCGCTTCACCCGCGCTATCTTGCGGTCTGGCTGTATGGCCGCCTGTGCGGTCATTTGTGCGAGGCTGGCGGCAACGTGCGTTTCGTGCCGTCCGAAGCGTTTCGCGCCGACCCTCAGCGGCCAACCCTGAGTCTGTCGATCTCGGTGCCGACCGAGGCGGGCCGCCGCGCCACCGCGGAGGTGTTCGACAATCCGTTCCACCCGGCGCTCTATAACACCGGCCATGCGCTGCCGCCATATTTCGCTGGATTGCTGCCGGAGGGCGAGTTGCGCAAGCGGCTCGAACTCACGCGCCACAATCCTGGCGATCGGGACGATTTCGGCGTCCTCGCTTCGGCCGGCGAAGATTTGCCGGGGGCGGTGGTGGTGCTGCCGGCCGACCTCGACACCTTGCCGGCTGCGGTGCGCGCCTATGGCGTGACCGGCGGCGCCGACAATCTCGAAATTTGTGTCGTCGAGGGAGCGACTCAGGGCGCGGCATCGGTCTCCGGGGTGCAAAACAAGCTGGCCCTGTCGACCGCCGAGCAGGGGCGTCGCTACACCCTGCCGTCGCGCGGCCGGCTCTCCGACGTGATCGCCAAGCTGCCGGCCAGGGGCGACGACTCGCAAATCATCAACGAATCGATCTGCATGCGGCTGGCGGCCGCCGCTGGCGTCGATGTCGCGGCAAGCACCGTGCTGCCGCTCTCGACGATCGAAGTCGACGGGCTTGCCGCGTCGCTGGGCGAGCACTTGCGCTACCTCGCGGTCGACCGGTTCGATCGCACGCCGGGCGCCCGTATCCACGCGGAAGATGCCTGCCAGGTGCTGGGCCGCATGCCGGCGGCCAAGTACGCCGGGCCCGACGCTTACGTGCAATTCGTTGCCGTGCTTTACCGGCTCAGCCAGAGCGGCGTCGAGCATGTCCGTCAGTTTTTTCTGCGCCAGGCGGTCAATGCGCTGATCGGCAACAGCGACGCTCACCTGAAGAATTTCTCGGTGATCTACCCCAACGGGCGCTTGCCGGCATTGTCGCCGGCCTACGATATCGTCTGCGTCGCGGCGCTGCCCGGGTTCGCAGCCTACGGCCAGAACGTCGCCATCGATCGCCTGCAGCGCGAGGAGACGCTGGCGACTTACGAGTGCATCGCCGAGCAGGCCGGCGTGCCGCGGCGCATCGCCACGGCGGCGGTCAAGGACGCCGTGGCGCAGGCGCGCGCGCATTGGCCGCGCTTGCTCGACGAGCTCGATGCCCCGCCCGTGCTGCGCTCGGTGATCGGCGAGCGTCTGGAGGGTCTGTCGCTGGCCAGAGAGGTCAGGCCGCGCGCCTAGCGTTCGGCGTGACAGAGCGCGCGGCACGCACACGGCGAGCACCTCAGCCCGACACCAGCTTAGGAGATTTCGCACTGGTATCCAAACGAGGTACACTGCCGTATCTCGGGCTTGTGCACACACTCAAACCCATCCGCGGAGACACGCCATCCACGAAGATCACCAAGCTGCACGCGGCATATGATGCAAATTGATCGAATCAAAAATTGACGACTCCCTGTCCGACGATAGTCTCAACGTCGAACTCAATATGAAGGGAGCAACGGGGCCAACCCAGTGCGAAAGTTCTCAACACGCTGGTTCAAGGGATTGCGGGTAAGGCTGCTGCTGCTGGTGGTGTTGGCGGCGGTGCCCGCCATTGCGCTGCTCACCTATAACGCCTCGCGCGAACGCGACGACCTGGGCCGCACCGAGCAGGCCGAGGCGATCCGGATGGTCCAACTGGCGGCCGACTATCACGGTTGGCTGGTCAACAGCACCAAGGAGGTGCTCTCCTCGATGGCCACGGCGCCGGTGGTCGCCAGCCATGACTGGCCGCGCTGCTCGGCATTCATGAACCAGTTCATTGCCAAAAACCCGCGCTACAGCAATATGGGGGTCGCCTCGATCTCGGGCGAGATATTGTGTAGCGCCTTGCCTGTCAAACCAGATATCAACCTCAAGGATCGCGCCTACTTTAAGCGGGCACTTTACGCCAAGGATTTCGCCATCGGCGAATACCAGATAGGGCGAATCACCGGATTGCCCAGCGTTGGCATCGGTTATCCGTTGCTCGACTCGCGAGGCCGGGTGACAGCGATTGTGTATGCGGCGCTGCGGCTCTCGTCGCTGCAGTCGACCGTCGACGCGCTGCCGCCCGGGCGCGAGGCGTTATTGCTGATGTACGACCGCAATGGCCAATTGCTCGCCAAATATGCGACGGCGACGCAGCCTGCCGTGCCCGCTACGGTCAGCGCGCAGGTTTTCCGCCAAAGTCTGGGCGATCTGAGCGGCACCGTCGATGAGAAGCTCGCCGGCGAGCAATGGATTTTCAGTTACGCCGCCGCCGGATTGCCGGATGACCCGCATGGTCTGACGATCGCGCTCGGCTATCCGGTGAGCCGCCTGGTGGGCGCGGCTCAGGCGCGCTATCGCGCCAACGTTGCCGGACTGATCGGTGTGGTGCTGGCCGCGCTGCTGGCCGGCTGGCTGGGGGCCGAAGCCTTCGTGCTCAAGCAGATCAAGGAGTTGGCCGGCGCGATCGGCAAGTTCTCCTCCGGGGACTTCAGGTCGCGTGCGCGCAACGCGGAATCCCACGACGAGCTTGGCAGGCTGGCCCAGGACTTCAACCAGATGGCCAACCAGATCGAGTCGCAGATGGAGCGGCTGCAGTCGATTTCTTCGCGTCTGAGCGCGCAGAACCGCATTTTGCAGCTGGTCAGCGCCGGCAAGCCGAATTCGACGATCTTCCTGGAGATCGTCGAATTCGCGCAGACCTACATTCCCGGCGCAGTTTGCTCAATCATGCTGCTCGACGCGCAGGGCAAGCATCTGACGCAAGGCGCGGGTCCGGCGTTGCCAGCCGATTACATCGCCGCCATCGATGGCGTGACAATCGGACCCAACGTCGGCTCGTGCGGCACGAGCGCCTACACGGGCCAACTCGTGGTCGCCGCCGATATCGACGCCGACCCGCGCTGGGCCGACTATAAAGAACTGGCGTTGCGCCACGGTCTGCGCGCCTGCTGGTCCACACCCATCTTCGCTTCCACCAATCGTGTGCTCGGCACGCTTGCGGTCTATTACCGGGAGGTGCGCCGCCCCACGCTGCACGAACTCGAGCTGGTCGAACTGGCCGGCGGGCTGGCGGCGATCGCCATCGAGCAGACCCAAGCCAAGCGCGCGCTGGTCGAGTCGGAACATGAATACCGATATCTGTTCGAGCGCAATCCGAATCCGATGTGGATTCACGACGCCGAAACGCGCAAGATTCTCGCCGTCAACGATGCGGCGATTCAAGCCTACGGCTTCACGCGCGAGGAGTTCCGGGCCCTGTCGCTGGGCGACATTCAGCAACTGCCCGTCGGTGACGAGGCCTGTGTCGAAGTCCAGTCCCAGAACAACGCGTCGTACATCGACCGCGGCATCTGGCGGCACCGGAAGAAATCCGGCGAGTGCATCGACGTGCGGGTCAAGACGTTCCGCATCCGCTTCCAGCAACGCGACGCGCAACTGTTGCTGCTGCAGGATGTGACGTCGACCCAGCGGGCGATCGCCGCGCTGGCCGAACGGGATCGGCAACTCGAACTGCTGCTGGAATCGACCGCCGAGGCCATTTACGGGATCGACACGGCTGGACGATGCACCTTTGTCAATCGCGCCTGCATCACACTGCTCGGCTTCGAGCGCGAGGACGAGCTGCTGGGCCAATCGATGCACGAGCTGGTGCATCACACACGCGTCGACGGCAGCGGCTATTCGCGCGAGGATTGCCCGATCTGCCGGACTTCGCTGCAACCGGCGCCGGCGCACAAGGATGACGAAGTATTCTGGCGCCGCGACGGCACCGCCATACCCGTCGAATACTGGTCGTATCCGATGCGCCAGGACGGCGCGTTGGTCGGCGCGGTGGTCACTTTTTTCGATATCACCGAGCGCAAGGCCCAGCGGGCCGCGTTGCAGCATCAGGCCACCCACGACGCGCTCACCGGCCTGCCCAACCGCGCATTGCTGGCCGAGGCGGCCAGGCGCGCGATCGAGGCGGACGGCCAATATGGCCGCGTGAGCGCGTTGATGCTGATGGATCTCGACCGCTTCAAGGAGGTCAACGACACCCTCGGCCATCAGGCGGGCGACCAATTGCTGGCCAAGCTGGCCGAGCGGCTCGCGAGCCTGCAACGTCCTGGCGACATCGTGGTGCGCCTGGGCGGCGACGAGTTCGCCTTTATCGTCACTGGCGCCGAGAGCGTGCAGGCGCTCCAGCAAATCGCCCACGACTTGCTCGGCTATGTGAGACAGCCGTTCGACATCCAGGGCGCGCGCCTGCAGATCGATGCGAGCATCGGCATTGCGATCGCCGGCCTGCATGGCAGCGACGCCGGCAGCCTGCTGCGCTGCGCCGACGTGGCGATGTACGCGGCCAAGCAGCAGGGACGCGGTGTGGCAGTCTACGAGCGCAGCAAGGATCCTAACTCGCAGGAGCGTTTGGCGCTGACCTCCGACGTCAGGCTGGCCTTGGCGCAGAACCAGTTCGAGCTGTTTTTCCAGCCCAAGATCGATCTCGGCACCGAACGCATCGTTGGCGCCGAGGCATTGCTGCGCTGGCGGCATCCGACGCGCGGCCTGATCTTGCCAAGCGAATTCATTCAGTTCATCGAGCTTGGCGACATGATTCATCCACTCACGCGGTGGGTGGCCCGCCAGGCGGCTTTGGCTTGCCGCCGCATGCATCAGCGCGGCTGCGAAATTTCGGTGTGCATCAATGTGTCGACTCGCAATCTGCTCGACGAAGATTTCCCGCAGGCACTGCATGCCATCCTCGGCGAGGTGGGACTGGCGCCGTGCCACCTCGAACTGGAGGTCACCGAGAGCGCGATCATGCTCGATCCGCTGCGCTCGCGCGATGTGCTGGAGAGGATCCGCGCCGGTGGCATCAAGGTCTCGATCGACGATTTTGGTACCGGCTATTCATCGTTGGGCTATTTGCAGGCGCTGGGTGTCGACGGCATCAAGATCGACCAGAGCTTCGTGCGCCGCATGTTCGATTCGGCAGGCGACATGACGATCGTCAAGTCGATCGTCAGTCTGGCGCAGAACCTGGGCTGCGAGGTGATTGCAGAGGGTATCGAAGACCACCGCACGCTCGAGATGCTGCGTCTGATCGGTTGCGACGTCGGGCAGGGCTACTATTTCGGCCGGCCGATGCCGCTGGCCGAGTTGCTCGAGCTCATGAGCGCGACCGAACGCTGGGAGCCCGCCTAGCCGCGCTGCCACGCGGTAACGCTGATTCACATACCGAACACAAATAACAATTCAATAGTCACGACCATGATCATTCCGGCCCCCCCAGACGGCGAGGCGCAGCGCATCCAGACGCTGCGTGCGCTCGACGTACTGGACAGCGAGCCCGTCGAGGAACTCGATCGCATCACATGCCTTGCCGCACGGCATTTTCAGGTGCCGATCGCCCTGGTAACGCTCGTCGACGCCGAGCGCCTGTGGTTCATCTCGCGGGTCGGCACGCAGGCGCGGCAGACTGCCCGAGACGTGTCGTTTTGCGCACACGCGATCCGGAACCGTCCGGGCGCGCCGATGGTGATCGCCGATACGCGGTTGGATGCGCGCTTTGCCGACAATCCGCTGGTGTGCGAGCCGCCCCACCTGCGTTTCTATGCCGGCGTGCCGGTATACTCCTGCAGCGGCCATGCGCTGGGCACGCTGTGCCTGATAGACCGCCGGCCGCGTCAGTTTGGTCCGGACGACATGGATAGCCTGCGCGACCTGGGCGCGATGGTCGAGCAGTATTTTCATTTGATCGAGGAACGGCGCGACGCGCAGCGCACGCGGCGCTCGCTGGCGACCACCGAGACGCTGTTCGAGCGCACCGTGAATCAAGCCGCCGTGGGGCTCGCGCTGCTGTCGGTCGAGGGGCGCTGGTGGCACGTCAACGACCGCCTGTGTGCGATGCTCGGACATGATCGGCAGACACTGCTGGCCGCCACCTTCGAACAGCTCACCCATCCCGACGACGTGGCGCACAACGTTGCGCTTTTCAGGCAGTTGCTGGCAGGTGAAATCGAAACCTACTCATTGGAAAAGCGCTTTATCGACGCCGCCGGGCAACCGATCTGGGTGCAGGTCGTCACCTCGGTGATGCGCGACGACGACGGCAAGCCGCTGTACTGCATCTCGGCCGTCAGCGATATCGACCAGCGCAAGCGTACCGAGCAGGAGCTGGCAACGCTGCGCACCGATCTCGAGCGGCGGGTGATGCAGCGCACCAGCGAGTTGAGCGCCGCGGTGCGCGAATTGAATGCGGAAATCGAGCGCCGCAAGATTTTTCAGCGCGAACTGACGCAGGAGCAGGAGCGCTTTCGCGGCACGCTGGAGAACGCCATCGATGCCTTTGTCGAGACCGACGAGCACGGCACGGTCACTACCTGGAATGCGGCCGCCGAGCAGATTTTCGGGTGGCCGAAAGCCGCCGCCATCGGCACGCCGCTGATTGAAAAAATCGTTCCGCCGGCATTGCGCCAGGGATACTGGAGCGCGCTCGAACGCTTTGCTCGCAGCGGCGAACAGACTCTTCTTGGCCAGCGCATCGAAGCGACCGGCCTGCGGCGCGACGGTGCGGCGTTTCCGGTGGAGGTCACGCTGGGCGCCACCCGCGTCGGCGGACGCCTGCGTATCAATGCGTTCCTGCGCGATATCAGCGAGCGCAAGGCAAGCGAGGCGAGCATCCGCGAGAGCCGTGCGCAACTGAAGACGGTGCTCGACAACGTGCCGGCGATGATTGCCTACGTCGGGCCCGACCTGCGCTACCGGTTCCACAATCGCGTCTACGAGCAATGGTTCGACGTGCCGCCCGGCGGGCTCGACGGCCTTCATGTGCGGGATCTGTGGGGCGCCGGATTGTTCGGCCAATTGCTGCCCGACGTCCAGCGGGTATTGCGCGGCGAGCATGTCACGGTCGAATACGAAATGTCGGCGCGCTGGGGCACGATCTGGATACACTCGTCGTTCGTACCGGACGTCGATGCCGCCGGCGGGGTGGCCGGCTTTTACGTGCTCGGGCAAAACATCTCCGAGCGCAAGCAATTGCAACGGCAACTCGAATTCGAGGCGCATCACGACGCGCTCACCGGATTGCCGAACCGCCGCGCCTTCATGGCGATGCTCAAGGAAGCCATGGCCCGCACGCGCCGGCAGCAGCATCACATGGCACTGCTGTTCATGGATCTGGACGGCTTCAAGCAGCTCAACGATGCACGCGGGCATGAATTTGGCGATCAGGTGCTGCAGTGGTTCGCCGCCACCCTGCATGCGTCGATTCGCGAGACCGACCGCGCCGCGCGACTGGCCGGCGACGAATTCATCGTGATTCTCGAACACCTGAAAAACGGTCTGTGCGACGCCAAGAGCGTGGCCTACAAGCTGCGCGAAAAAATCACCGCCGCGCATGTGATCGGCGGCGTGCCGATCCGGCTCTCGACCAGCATCGGCGTGGCGCTCTATTACGCCGATGGCGGCGAGAGCGCGAGCAGTCTATTGGCGCGCGCCGACGCGGCGATGTATCAGGCCAAGGCCGCGGGCAGGAGCCAAATCGTCCTGTCCGCGTCCGGCAATCCGTCGGCCGAGCCGGGCGGGCTGGCCTCGCAAGCCTGCGGCTAGTCTTGCCCGGGTGGCGTCGCGACGCGATTTTTGCCGTCGCGCTTGGCCTGATACAGTGCCAGGTCGGCGGCTTCGATAAGCGAAGTCATCGAGGATGACGGCGGCGGCACGACGCTCGCCACGCCGACGCTGATCGTTACAAACGGACTGGCCGGCGAGTTTCGATGCGGCAGGTGCAGCGCTTCCACCTCGCCGCGGATTTTCTCGGCCAGCAGCCAGCCGCCTTCGGGCGAGGTGGCCGGCAGGATCGCGGCGAACTCCTCGCCACCGAAGCGCGCGGCCAGATCGCCCGGGCGCAGCAGGCTCGCCTCCACCGTGGCGGCGATGCGCTTGAGCACCTCGTCGCCGGCCACGTGACCATAAGTGTCGTTGTACAGCTTGAAGTTGTCGACATCGATCATCAGCAGCGACAGTTCCGACCGCTCACGCGCGCTGCGGCGCCACTCCGCGCTCAGATACTCGTCCAGGTAACGGCGGTTCGCCAGGCCCGTCAAACCGTCGGACTGCGTCAGGCGGCGCAGCTCCAGATTGGCTTCCAGTAACTGCTGCTGAGATTCGCGCAGCGCGCGATACGCTTCGTCGCGCTGCTGCAGGTTGATGTACGAGCGGGAGTGGTAACGAATGCGCGCGATCAGCTCGATGCGATCGGGCAGTTTGACCAGGTAGTCGTTCGCGCCGCTGGCGAAAGCGGCGCTCTTGACGATCGGCTCCTCCTTGGTCGACAGCACGATGATCGGCACATCGCGTGTGGCCGCATGGCTCCGGTAGGTCTTGACCAATGACAGTCCGTCCAGGCCGGGCATCACCAGATCCTGAAGAATCACCGTGGGCCGCGTCGTGACGGCCGTCTGCAGCGCTTCCTCGGCGTGCGCGCAATAGTGGAAATCGATGCCGTCCTCGCCGGCCAGCGCTTGCCGCACGGCTTCGGCCACGATCGCCTGATCGTCGACCAGCAGCACCATGGCCGGCACGTCCGCGGCGGCCGGCAATTGGAGCCCGGTGGCGGCGATGTTGAGGGGCGTATTCGTCATAAAAATCTCTGTATTTTGAAAAAAGGGAGCGTCCGACACCCGTGATCTTCCTGGCAAACCTTACCGCTTGATGACCGCCATCAGTTCATCCGCGATGCTCTCCAGCGGCAAGATCAGACGCGCCGCCTGAAGTGCGGCGGCCGCCTTGGGCATGCCGTAGACGGCGCTGCTGGCCTCGTCCTGAGCGATCGTCGGATAGCCCTTGACGCGCATTGCCTTCAGCCCGATGGCGCCGTCGCGCCCCATGCCGGTAAGCAGCACGCCAACCGCGCTGCCGCCCCAGTACTCGACCACGCTGTGGAAGAACACGTCGACCGACGGCCGGTAGGGCGTCTCGACGGGCTCCCTGACGTAGTCAAGCGTGCCGGAGCGCGTCATCACCAGGTGATCGTTGGTTGCGGCCAATAGCGCCTCGCCCGGCCGGGGCCGGTCGCCCTCGGCCGCGGTGCGCACGCTCAGGCGCGTCTGGCCGGCCAGCCACTGGGCCATGCCGTGCGCGAACGCCTGGTCGACATGCTGCACGATCACGATAGCGGCGCCGAAGTCCGCCGGCAGCTTGCCGAGCACCGCAGCCAGCGCGGCTGGCCCCCCGGCCGAGGCGCCAATGGCCACCAGCGGTGGCAGCCCGCGTTGCGGCGCGGCGCTCGCGCGCTGACCATGGGCGGGCGGATTCGTCAGCAGGCGGCCGATCTGGTCGATTTTGGTCAGCAGCGGCTGCGCCGTGCGCTCCGAACCGCCGTCGACCAGCGTGGGCGTATCGACGGCATCGAGCGCGCCGGCGCCCATTGCCTCATACACGCGCCAGGCGTTGGCGCCGACGCTGCTGGTTACGACCAGAATCGCGCACGGCGCGCGTGCCATGATGCGCCGCGTCGCTTCAACGCCGTCGAAATGCGGCATGACCAAATCCATCAGGACCAGGTCGGGCGGCTGCGTGACGCACAGCTCGACCGCCTGGGCGCCGCCGGTGGCAACCCACAGCACGCGATGCTCTGGCCGCAGCGCAAGCACACGGCGCATGGCCTCGACCGCCAGCGGCAAGTCGTTGACGATTCCGATTTTCATGCTACGCCTCCCCGATCAGTTCGGTCACCGCATCGAGCAGCGCCTCGTCATGGAAGCTGCCTTTGGCAAGATAATAATCCGCGCCGGCGTCGAGGCCCTGACGCCGATCCTCGTCGCGATCCTTATACGAGACGATCATCACCGGCACGTTTCTGAGCGCGGTGTCGCGCTTGATGAGGCTCACCAGCTCGATGCCATCCATGCGCGGCATGTCGATGTCGGTCACCACCAGGTCGAAATGGGCACCGCGCAGCGCATTCCATCCATCCATCCCATCGACTGCGACCGTGACCGCATAGCCGCGTTTTTCCAGCAGCTTGCGTTCGAGCTCGCGCACCGTCAGCGAATCCTCGACGATCAACACGTGCTTGCGCTGTTGCGCGGCGGCGTCCTGGGTGCGCCGTACTTTGTCGAGCTGACCGCCGCGCACCAGCTTTTCGACCGAACGCAGCAAGTCCTCGACGTCGATGATCAGCACCGCATCGCCATTTTCCATCAGTGCACCGGCGGCGATGTCCTTGATTTTTCCCAGGCGCCGATCCAGCGGTTGGAGCACCAGCGTGCGTTCGCCCAGGAAGCGGTCGACCGCCACGCCATAGGTGCCATGCTCGTCGCCGACGACGACTACCGCGACGCCGGCCCGCGCCTGGCCCGGTGCCTGCGCGCCGAGCAACTGGTGCGCGGTGACCAGGCCCACCGGGCGGCCCTCGAACATAAAGTGCTGCTGACCCTCGAGCATATCGATGGCGTCGCGGTCGAGCTCGAGCGTGCGGCGCACGCGCGCCAACGGAAATGCATAGGCCTCGCCGCCTATCTGCACCAGCAGGGCGCGCATCACCGACAGCGTGAGCGGCAACTGCAGTACCACCCGCATGCCTTGCCCTGGCTCGTTGAACAGGCGCACCGCGCCGCGCAATGCCTTGGCCATTTCATGGACCGCGTCCAGACCGACGCCGCGGCCCGACAAGTCGGTGACCTGCTCGCGCAGGGTGAAGCCGGGCAGCAGCAGGAATTCCAGCAGTTCCTGGTGCGACAGGCGCGCCGCGGTGGTTTCGTCGGCCAGGCGCCGCGCGATGACGGCTGCGCGCAGACGCTCTGGATCGATCCCCGCGCCGTCGTCGCTCACGCTGATCAGCAACTTGCCGGCGCTATGGCGCGCCTCGAGCGTCAAGACGGCCTCGGCGGGCTTGCCCAGCGAGCGTCGCTCGTCGGGTGTCTCGATGCCGTGGTCGAGCGCGTTGCGCAGCAAGTGGCCCAACGGCGCGTCGAGTTGGTCCAGCACGTCGCGGTCGACCTGCGTGGACTCGCCGACGACGACAAAGCGTACCGACTTGCCCAGCGAGCGGGCCAGGTCGCGCACGATACGCGGGTAGGCGCGCGTTGCGTCGCCAAACGGCCGCATCCGGCATTGCAGCGCTTCGTCGTACAACTGCTGCGCCAGATGCGTGCTGCGGCGATCGAACCCGTCCAACTCGTCGATACGCGCGCCGAGCAGTTGCTGCATGTGGCCCAACGTCTGGCGCACCTCATCGAGCACCGCCAGCGCGGGCGTCTCCAGAGATTTCACCAGCGAGTCGTAGCAGTTGTCCACGGTGCGGGCGGCTTCGCGCTGTAGCCGCTTGATGCGTTGCATCGATTCTGCGAACGGCTTGAGCCAGCGCGCCTCGACCAGCGATTCGCCGGCCAGGCTCAGCAGCTTGTCGAGGTGGTCGGCCCGCACACGCAGCATTGGGTTCGAAACGCCTGGCGCGCGCGGCTCGGCAGGCTCGTGAGCGAGTTTTGCCGGCGCCGGCGCTTCTGCCTGCAACAGCGCGTGGGCGGTGCGCAGCAACGCGGCCTCGGCAGTCTCGTCGTGGGCCGGCGTTGCGGACGGCGCGACGGGTCTTGCCGGCGTCACCGACGTGCTGGGGTCGGCGCCGGCGGGTGACGGCGAGCCCGCGCCGGCCAGGCGCGTCGCGAACGCATCGATCTCGGCGCGCGTGATGGCCCGCGACGGCTCCATCTGGCCCACGCGCAGCAGCAGGTCGACGCCGGCCAGCAGTTCGTCGATATGCGCGGGCTCAAGCGTCAGCATGCCGCGCTGCGCGGCGGTGAAGCATTCCTCCATCAGGTGGGCGATTGCCACGCCATCCGACAGGCCGACGATGCGTGCGGCGCCCTTCAGGGAATGCGCGGCACGCATGCAAGCCTCGAGCGCGGCGGGATCGGATGGCGCGTGTTCGAGTGCCAGCAGGCCATCGGCCAGCGCTCGCGCCTGGGTCTGCGCTTCCTCGTGAAACAGCGCCAGCAATGAACCGCGGCTGAGATCGTCGTCGGTGCTCATCGCAGGCTCCTGGCGAGCGTATCGAAAACGCGTCCGGGCGCGAGCAGGCCGACGGTCGTGGCGCGCCAGGCGAGCACGCCGCTGGCGTGACTCGCCGTCGCTTGGGCCAGAGTGGCCGGCACGGGCATTGGCGCGGTGGCCGGGAAACGCATTACGCCGTCGACTTCGTCGACCGGAAACACCGCCGACTCGCCTTGGTGCGCGGCCACCAGCATGCGCGTGTAACCGGTGCGCGGCGCGCTCGCTTCGGTCCGCCCGTTGGCCGTGCGCTCAATCTGCAACAGATTGGCCAGCGAGGCGGCCACCGTCAACGTGCCGCGAATATTGACCACGCCCAGCACCGCGCCGTTGCGGCGGTGCGGCAGCGAATGAATCGGGCGCACGTCGTCGATATGGCGCAGCGCCTCGGTGGGCAGTGCGAGCCATTCGTCGGCCACGCGAAACACCAGCGCCGAGTGCGTACCACTGGCCATCTCTGGCGCACCGGAGCGCGCTGTCGTGATGTCGGCAAGCGCGCTGTCGGCCATGTCGAGCGGACGGTCGAGCAGGGCGGCGGCATTTTGTTCGAACACCGGGCAATTCAGGCAGCGCATGTGCTCGGCCAGCTTCGGGCAGGAGCCGTCGCCGCGCGTGCCGATGCGGTTCCAGCAATCATCGATGCGCAGCGGTACTGCGACGGATTCAGTGACGGGTCGAACCATGAGGCCCTCGCAGATCGGTCAAACGGGACGCCTGGGCCGGCGCTGCGGCCCGTTGGGCGCGGCGCATCAACTGGCGCGCGTTGGCGTTGTCGCCCTGCGCGTCGAGCAAGGCAGCCAAATGCGTCAGTGCTTCGTAATGCCCCGGATCGAGATACAGTGCCTTGCGGTAGTAGCCGGCGGCGTCGGCCTGCTGAGCGCGCGCGTCGGCCAGCAGGCCGAGCAGGTAAAACACTTCGGCGCTTGGCCCCTGCGTACTCGCAAACGCATTGGCCAGGCGAACGGCTTCATCGAACTGACCGGCATCGGCCGCGCGGCGCGCATCGTCCAGCGAAGCGGGGGCCGGTGCCGTGCCAGCGGTCTCCGGCTCTGCTGCATGGCGCATGCGCACGGCCAGTGGCGCCGGCCTGACGGCCGGGCGCGGCACGGTGGGCACGGCCGCCGGCAGCGGACGGGCGGGGGCTGGCCGCGCACGAAGCGGGGCGCGGCTGGGCGGGACCGGCATGGGCGGCGCCGGTTCGCCGGGCCGTGTGCGCTGGAAGGCGAAAGCCAGCGGCAGGCGCGCAGAGTGAAACGCGTGGCGCATCATCAGCCCGGTTTCAGCCGGCCCGACGAAGATGGCGCCATGCTCGGCCAACTGGGCACCCAACAGGCGGATCGCGCGGTCCTGCGCCTCGCGGTCGAAGTAAATCAGCACGTTGCGGCAAAAAATGAAGTCATAGCGGGCCTCGACCGGCGACAAGTCGAACAGGTTGGTCTGGGCAAAGCGTACCGCCTGGCGTGGCGCCTCGTGCAATTGCCAGGTGCCGTTCGCGGCGGCGCTGAAATGCCGCTCCCGAAACGCCAGCGCATTGCCGCGGAAGGAGTTGCGGCCATATGCCGCCGCCTGTGCGTGGGCTATCGCGCGCGCGCTGATGTCGAGCGCGTCGATCGTAAAGCGTTGCGCGTCGATGCCGGCATCGAGCAGCGCCATCGCGATCGAATACGGCTCCTCGCCGGTCGAGCACGGCGCGCTCAACAGCCGCAGCGGCTGGCCCGGTTCGCGCGCGAGCCGCACCGAGGCGAGCTGGGCGAGCGCCGCGAACGCCTCGCGTTCACGGAAGAACCAGGTCTCGGGGACTACCAGTGCTTCGACCAGTGCCTGACGTTCGTCGGGCGAGACCTGGAGCAATTGCCAATAGGCTTCGACGGCAGATGCCGGCACGCCTGCGGCACCACTGTCGGCACCGGACAGATGATTCGCGCGTATGCGCTCGAGCACCGCGCGTTCGAGCGTATGGGCGCCGAGCGTTGCTGCGTCGATGCCGGTTCTCTGCAGGAGCCAGACGGCAAAGCATGGGTCGGCCGCGCTGGTCGGGGACATTGCATTCATCGATCGCCGTCCGGCAATTCGAGGGGGGCGGCGGATGCTTGCTGCGTGAGCTCTTGCGGCGGAAACAGCAAGGCCTTGACCTGGTCGTCGAGCATGTGCTGCACAGCGACCCATTGCACCGGCCCGAGCGTGTCGTCGGCCACGGGCCCGAGCCAGCGGGCATGCGGCGTGTCAATGCCGCTATGAGTGAATTGCTCGGCTTCGATGCGCCGCGTTTGCGTGGCACGCTCGACGATCAGTCCGAGCACGCGAGAGGTGGCGCCGGTATGCGCCGCGCAGTCCTGAGGATCCGGCGCGCCGTCGTAGCGAACCAGCACCAGCCGGGTCGAGCGCAGCGCACGGGCGGCGCGCCCGAGTGCCAGGCACGGCACGTCGATCACCGGTACCGACATGCCATCGCGCATCACCACGCCGGCCACCCAGGCGGGCGCCCCGGGAATGGCCTTGGTCGGCGCCAACGGCAGGACTTCGACGATTTCGGTGGCGTCGAGCGCATAACGCTCACCGTCGAGGTCGAACAGGAGAAATAGCATCGGTGCGCTCCAGTGAGCCCTGATCCCGCGTTTCAGGCGCCAATCTTGAAACGCGATACGCCGGTGCGCAACTGATTGGCGACCAGCGTCAGATCGTCGATTGCCTGCGAGGACTGGCGCAGCGATTCGGCCGTTTGCTGCGCGGCTTCCGACAATTGCGACAGGGCCTGGGTGATCTGCTCGGCGCTGGTGGCCTGGGTCTGCATCCCTTCATTCACCATATGAAAGCGCGGCGCCAGCGTCTGCACCTCGTGGATGATCTGCGAGAGCTGAGCGCCGACTTCCTGCACGTCGCGCATGCCGCGCCGCACTTCCTCGGAGAACTTGTCCATGCCCATCACGCCGGCCGACACTGCCGATTGGATTTCCTTGACGGTCTGCTCGATGTCGTAGGTGGCCACCGCGGTCTGGTCGGCCAGACGGCGGATCTCGGTGGCGACCACCGCAAAACCGCGCCCGTACTCGCCGGCCTTTTCCGCTTCGATGGCGGCATTGAGCGAGAGCAGGTTGGTCTGATCGGCGACCTTGGTGATGGTCGACACGACCTGGTTGATGTTGACCGCCTTCTCGTTGAGCACCGCCAGCTTCGCGTTGACCGAACCGGCTGCCTCCATCACGCCGCGCATGGTTTCCTCCATCCGCGTGAGCCCGCTCTGGCTCGCGCCGGCCAGCGTCGCCGACTGCTCCGCCACAGTCGACACTTCGTTCATGGTGTGCAGCAAGTCGCGCGAGGTGGCGAAGATCTCGCGCGAGGTCGCACCGATTTCGGTGGTGGTGGCCGCGGTTTCGTTGGCGGTGGCCTGCTGTTCCTTGGAGGTGGCGGCGATTTCGGTGACCGAGGTCGTGACCTGCAGCGACGACTTCTGCGCCTGCGCGACCAACGCGGTCAACTCGTCGGCCATGCGGTTGAAGTCGGTCTCCAGCATGCCGAATTCATCCTTGCGGCGCAGTTTGAGGCGGCGCGTGAGATCGCCGGTGCGCATCACGTCTAGCACTTCGACCAGCCGTGCCATTGGCACGGTGATCGATCTGAGCAACGCGTAGCCGGTGATCAGCGCGGCAAATAGCACGACGCCCAGCGCCATGGCCAGCGAAATTTCGGTCCCGTTGACCGAGTCCCGGATCAATTGCGTCGAACCGTTCGCCTGGTCGTGATTTTCCGTGACTAAATCGCGCGCGGCGTGGTCGACATTGTCCCAGGCCGAGCTCACGCGCGCGAAGTCGGCCTGGGCGGCCGCCTTGGACGTCCCGGCCTGCTCGGCGGCGTGCTTGACCAGTGCCAGGTATGTGTCCACGGCGCTCCTGAATGCCTGGAAGCGGCTCCGGTCGTCGGCCCGGAACACGGTGACCTGGTAACCGGCCGAGTCGCGGTTGAATTGCTGCAGGGTTCGATCGAGCCGGTCGAGATCGTGCGCCGTGGTGGCGGCGTCGCCGTCGACGAAGACAGCTCGCTCGAGGATCGCGTAGCTCTCGCCCAGCGAGGCGCGCAGCGCCGTGGCGTAGTAGAGGCCCGGCACGGAATCGCGCTGCAGGCTGACGGCTTCGCCGTCGATCGTGCGCAGGCGAAGATAGGAAATTTCCGCCGCGAGCAGCATAAGCAGGAGGATCAACCCAAAACTGCACACAATCCGTTTGCCCAGCGAAAAACCGCCGCTGTTGAGGCTGGTCGGGGCGGAAGGGGGAAGGGACGTCGTCGCAGTAGCCATTGTTCTCAATCTCTGGGCGAGGAAAGGATTCGCCCGGCAAGTCGGCTGCCGGGCAAAGTGGAACAATGGTACAGAAACCGCGCAATTTCGGGAATGTTCTTATGTTGATTGCGCAGCCGCGGCGGCCGCGCTCGACGCCGCCGGCATCGCGCAGGGTGCTACACGGGGTCTCGCCGCCGAGGCCCGAGCCGGCGGCGTCGACGGCTCACACGCCGTGCATCAGGCACTTTTGATCTGACGCAGCGGCGCCGCCGCCTGCCCTTTGGCTTCGGGCGCGGCCGTGCGCTCCCGCTCGCTTGAAGCCAGATACCGCAGGCAGCATACACGCAAAAAAGACGCGAAATTGGTCACTTCGCCGCGCAGCGTGGTGAGTTCGTCATACAGCTTGACGACGAACTGGCTGGTGGTCAGATTCTCGCGCTCGGCGATGTCGTGGAGCACGTCCCAGAAGAGATTTTCCAGCCTGACCGTGGTGATCACGCCGTGCACGCGCAGCGAACGTGTTCGGGACTCATAAAGCATCGGATCTGCCTTCACATAGACATTGCACATGGCGTGTCTCCTAACTCGAATGTCGCACCCGCCGCGAACCCGCGCGGCCGGGCGTGGACGATGGCGCCGCGATCACGGCGTGATTTGCGTGCCGAGTACTTTCAGAAATTCGGCGATAAAGCGCGGATGGGCCGGCCATGCGGGCGCGGTGACCAGATTGCCGTCGACCGCCGCCTGATCCAGCCCGATCGCCTGATAGACGCCACCGGCGAGTTCCACCTCGGGTTGACAGGCAGGATACGCCGAACATTTGCGCCCCGCCAGCACATTGGCGGCGGCCAGGATTTGCGCGCCGTGGCACACCGCCGCGGTCGGCTTGCCCTCGCTCATGAAGTGCCTGACGATGGCGATGACCTGCGGGTTGAGCCGCAGATATTCAGGAGCACGACCTCCGGCGATGACCAGCGCGTCGTAATCCTGTGCGCGCACCGCAGCGAAATCGGCATTGAGCGTGAAGTTGTGACCGCGTTTTTCGCTGTAGGTCTGGTCGCCCTCGAAGTCGTGGATTGCTGTCTTGATGGTTTGCCCGGACGTCTTGCCCGGGCAAACCGCGTGAACCGTGTGGCCGACCATCAGCAGCATCTGGAACGGGACCATCACCTCGTAATCCTCGGCAAAATCGCCGACCAGCATCAATATCCTTTTCTGTGCCATGGCGTTTATCTCCAATGAAAGGCGGTCTGCAGCAGCGCACGTTGCGGGCAGCCATCGCATGAATCCCCCGTGCGGTGGCTGCGACCTTACCGCGCCGGCTCAGGCCGGATTGCTATTCATCTGCCCGAGTTCGCATCAGATGACGCGCTGCCGCATTTGCTCTGCGATGTGCTCGGCCTGCCGGATGGCGAGCGTGACAATCGTGAGCGTCGGGTTTTCCGCGGCACCAGTAGTGAACTGACTGCCGTCGGAGATGAACAGATTCTTCACGTCGTGCGTCTGGCCGAACTTGTTGCACACGCCGTCGGCCGCGCGCGCGCTCATCCGGCAGGTGCCCAGGTTATGGGTGGACGGGTAGGGCGGCACCTGATAGACACGCTTGGCGCCGACGGCCTCGTAGACCGCCGAGCCCTGACGCAGGCCGTGCGCGCGCATGGCCTCGTCGTTGGGGTGGTCGTCGAAGTGCACATTGGCCACCGGCATGCCGTATTGATCCTTGACCGCCGAATTCAGGGTGATGCGGTTGGTTTCGCGCGGCATGTCCTCGCCGACGATCCACATCCCGGCGGTATGCGCGTATTCGTCCATCGCTTGCGTGAAGTTCGTGCCCCAGGCGCCGGGGTTCAGGAAGGCTGCATAGAACGACAGCCCCAGCGAGATCGTTTCCATGTGATAGCCGCCCACGAAACCGCGGCTCGGATCGAAGCGTGCCTCGTCGCTGATGATGCCGGCCATCGTCGTGCCCTTGTACATGTCGACCTTGTTCTCGAACACGCCATAGACCGACGCGGTAGTGTGTCGCATGTAGTTGCGTCCGACCTGGCCCGACGAATTGGCCAGCCCGTTGGGAAACAGTGCCGATTCCGAATTGAGCAGCAGGCGCGGCGACTCGATCGAATTGCCCGCCACGCTCACCACGCGAGCCTTCTGGCGCTGCAGCTTGCCCTGGGCATCGTGATAGAGCACCGCCGACGCGTTGCCGTGCATGTCGTGTTCGATGCGCACGACCTGCGTTTGCGTGCGCAACTCCATATGGCCGGTGGCCTGCGCGTGCGGGATTTCGGTATAGAGGGTCGACCACTTGGCGCCGGTGCGGCAGCCCTGAAAGCAGAAGCCGCGCTGAAAGCAGTGGCTGCGGCCGTCGCGAACCTGGCTGTTGATCGCCATATGCCCGGTGTTACATTCCTTGTAGCCGAGCTTGGTGGCGCCGGCATGCATCACCTTGAAGTTATTGTTGCCGGGCAGGCCGGGAATGCCATGGGTGCGCGTGACGCCCATTTTGTTTTCGGCCCGCGCGTAATAAGGGTCGAGCTCCTCGCGCGTGACCGACCAGTCCAGCAGGTTGGCGCCGGGCAGTGCGCCGTAGGTGGTGCGCGCCTTGAATTCATGGGGCTGGATACGCAAGCTCGCACCCGCCCAGTGCACCGTGGTGCCGCCCACCGTCTTGCAGATCCAGGCCGGCAGGTTGGGAAAGTCACGCGCGACGCGCCACGATCCCGAGGTGGTGCGCTTGTCGAGCCAGGAAAGCTGCTGGAAGGCAGGCCACTCGTCGGCGATAAAGTCGCCGCGGTTGTGCAGCTTTCCCGCCTCCAGCACGACCACGTCGATGCCTTTCTGGGCAAGCTCATTGGCGAGCGTGCCGCCGCCGGCGCCGGACCCGATGATGACGACCACATGGTCATCGTCGAGCGAGAAATTGATTTTGTTGTAGTTCGCGTCCATCGATGTCTCCTGCAATATGTCTATTTAGCTATCCTGGGGGATCGGCCCGCTGTCTTTGGCGGGAGGATTGGGCAGCCAGGCCAGATCGTTGAACCCTTTGTGCAGATAGCCGCCATCGCCTTCTTCCCCGCCGTAGCCGAAATGGGCATAGGCCATGGTGTTGCTGTACAGGGAGACCACCGCCGTGCTTCTGACCAGTTCGAAGAACGGGTCACCCTCCATCGACGCCACGTCGACCGCCTGCAGCGACGCGGAGCGCTTGAGCCAGTTGGTGCCGGCGATGCTGTCGAGGCGCTTGACGCCTGCCAGCAGTGTCTTCCGGTTGGCGGGATCTGCCTTGGCTTTTTGATCGAGCGCCTTGACGACCAGCGCATATACGGCGTCTTCGAGTCCCTTGTGCGGGTAGAGGTGACGCGTGAAGGCGAGGATGACCGCGCCCTGATGCGCGTCGAAGGTCGACATTTCGAGCGCCCACACGCGGCTTGGCGCGACCATCGCCAGTGTCGACGAGACTGCCAGCGTGCCTGTCAGAATGCCGGCACCCTTGAGCAGACTGCGGCGCGTGAGCCGGATGGCGGCGATACTTTCAACGGGACCCCGGCAATCATCCGCCTGGATCGGAATCACAGCACGTTTCATGTTTGTCTCCTGAATTTTTGTTGGGGGGACTGCTGTTTTATGACTGTCGATGATTTGCGGCCGGTCTCACTGATAATGGCCGTGACGCTCGAGCACTTCTATCTTGTAACCGTCGGGATCCTGTACAAAGAAATATCGCGCCAGCAATTGACTGGCACCGTCGTGAAACTCGCGAACGTCAGCCGGATTGAAGCCGAGGTCCCGCATGCGCTGGTGCGCCTGAGCGACGTTGTCGACGCAAAAGGCGACGTGGCCATAGCCGTCGCCGTGTGTGTAGGGTTCCGTACGCGACTTATTCCAAGTCAACTCGATCTCGTTGTCGGCCTGTTCGTTGCGCAAATAAACCAGCGAGAAGTCGGCAAAGTCGAGCCTATGCGAGATGTGCAGATCGAATGCCGTCTCGTAAAAGCGCAACGACTTATCGAGATCGAGCACGCGGATCATGGTGTGAATCAATTTGGCCATTCGGCACCTCCTTGAACACGATTGTAGGAATCGCGATCGGTGCGAAGGTAATGCCTGGCTAAATTGATCTAAGGGATTACCCGAGGTAGCACGGGGCGCCGATTCCTTTGAACCGGGTGGCGAGCATTGACCTCACGTTGTATCCGCGTTGCCCGTTGCGGCCATTGGGAGCCAACGCGAACGACGCGTCGAGCAATGCCATGCGCGAGAGCATCCCGGTGTCGCTGCTTGAGATGGCAGGCGTGCGAGACTTGCTGCCAGCGCCCGAGCTGGCGGGGTTACCTGTCGGCCTGAAACGACACAACCCGCCCGGAATGCCGGACGGGTCGTTCGATCTGGGGACCGGGCTTGCGCTTAATTGTTCGCGTGGCCGTATTGATGTGCCACGTGCTTGCCCTCGTGGCGCCGAGCGGTGTGGTGGCGGGTGTGCGTATAACGCGTGCGGGTGCGCGAATCCGCCAGGTTGGCGTGAGTGCTGCTGCGGTCTTGCGCGCGTGCCATCCCGGTATCCCGATCCGACGCCGAGAAGCCATTCGTATTTGCGATGCCGTGGCCGCTCATATGCGAGCTCGACATGCCGCCGGCCTGCAAGCCGACGGAGCCGCCGCCCACGCCAGCGCTCATGCCGGCGCCGACTCCAGTGCCCATGCCGCCGCCCATGCCACCGCCGCGGGCCTGAGCGTTGAATGCGGCCAGCGACATCGCGGCCAGCGCAACACCGATCAGGTAATTTACTTTCCTCATGCCAACTCCTTGACTGCTTGGGTAAATGCACCACTCGCCGTGGCAATATGTTCAACCCAATTTAGCGGCGCGCCGAGTCGGCATGTGCTACGGGCCTGTGACGTCTGTAACCAGCTGTAAGGAATTGCCGATTGCTGTCCAATTCCGACGTTGGATCGTGGCGAGCGGCCCTGGATTACGCCGCCGGCCCATCGTCCTCGATATCGGATTCGTTGCGTGCCGGCATGCCGTTTTTCTTGCGCTTGTTCGCATACATGCTCGCGTCGGCCAAGGCGAATGCCTTTTTCAGCGTGCCGCCTTCGGATTTCATTGCCAGCCCGGCTGAAATACTGATGTCCACCGCTTTCAGGGCGGTTGCCAAGCGTGCTGCAAGCGCCTCGGCTTCGGACGAAGAGATATCCTGCATCAGGATGGCAAACTCGTCGGCGCCCAGCCGGGCCACGCAATCGCGCCGACGCAGCACCGCGTGGATGGTCTGAGCGGCGCGCCGCAACATCTCGTCGCCTGCGGCTCGGCCGTCGCGTTCATTGACTGCTTTGAGGTCGTCGACATCGAGCACGGCGATCATCGCGTCTTCGTCACTCGCCTTGAGCCCAGCCTCAATTTGTTGCAGGTATTGGTCCCAGCCGGTCCGGTTGAGCGTGCCGGTCAGCGGGTCGAGCAGCTCTTCGTGGCGAGTATCGAGCACCAGCCGTTCGGTGGTGATGAGCTCGGCATGCAAGTGCATGATGCCAACCATGCTCGCCAGGGTCGGAGTCAAGATGCGACTATCGGGTGTCGGCGACTGCGTGCCGCCATGCAGCCAGCCGAGTAAAGCGCCGCGGCTGTAGCCGCCACAGGGCGTGAGCATGGCCCGAAAGATTTGCGACACACCGGCCCGTGCGCCGAGCAGATCGAGTTCCGCGGCATTTGCCGGGCGAAATTCGAAGGGCTCTGCATCGGCGTCGCCGGGTGTGGCGCGGTCGAGCACGGTTTGCGCAAGTAGTGCGAGGTCGGTATTCCCGACTTCGCCCGAGACCGCCAATGCGTGCCAGTCACCGCCCTTGTGCTGGAAAACTGCCCAGGCGGTCAACGGCAGTCCGGTTTGCAGAACCTGTAACTGTGCCGTCAGGGCTTCGCGGGCCAGATAATCGGCCCGACTGCCGTGAGATTCGAACCCTTTCATCGTGATTGGTATCCCCGTTGAGTCTATTGTGCCCGTTTGGTGTCGCGGGCTGCGTTGCGCCGATTGTCCCACAAGCCGGCGCGCTCGGGCGGCCGCAATGTGATGGGTGTCCAATCGTCGCAACAGCGGCGAGGCTGGTAGCGTCTTGCTAGACGACTGGTCTAATTCTGCGTTATTATGCACTCCCATGAACGCTACCAGCGCCGCCGAAATGCGGCAACACATCCTCGACACTGCCAAGCCCATCATGTTGCGCAAGGGCTTCACCGGTGTCGGCCTGAATGAAATTCTCGCCACTGCCGGCATTCCGAAGGGTTCGTTCTATCATTACTTCGGTTCGAAGGAAGTCTTTGGCGAAGCGCTGCTCAACGCCTACTTTGCCGATTATCTCGACTACCTCGACCAACTGCTGGTGCGCGATTCCGGCACCGGCGCGCAGCGGCTGATGCGCTACTGGGCCGATTGGCAAGCGATGCAGGCGGGCGACACCCCCGATCGCAAATGTCTGGTGGTCAAGCTCGGGGCCGAAGTATGCGATCTGTCGGAGGCCATGCGCGCCGTGCTCGAACGGGGTACCGCGCAGATCGTCGAGCGTCTGGCGCGATGCATCGAGGCAGGTCAGGGCGACGGCTCTCTCGACGCCGGTATCGAGCCGCATACCACCGCGGCCACGCTCTACGAGCTTTGGCTGGGCGCCACGCTGCTGGAAAAAATCCGGCGCGACGGCCGCCCGCTCGATGTGGCGATGACCGCCACCCGGCAATTGCTGGGTCTGGACGCCACTTCCTGACGAATTTATCCGGCGCATTTGCTGGCGCGGCGCTCGCGCAAGCAAAGGTACGCCATTTTTTTCTCGTCCATCGAGACGACTGGTCTAATAGGAAGCGCGTTTTATGCAGAACTTCGACTACTTCAACCCTACCCGTATCGTCTTTGGCGAAGACACCATCGGTCGCCTGAGCGAGCTGCTGCCGAGCGGGGCGCGCGTGCTGGTGCTGTATGGCGGCGCCAGCGCCGAGAAAAACGGCACGCTGGCCGAGGTGCGCGCCGCGCTGGCCAAGCATGACTTCGCGGAATTCGGCGGGATCGAGCCGAACCCGTCGTACGAAACGCTGATGCGCGCGGTCGGCCAGGTGCACCGCGAGCAGCGCGATTTTCTGCTGGCGGTGGGCGGCGGCTCGGTGATCGACGGCACCAAGTTCGTCGCCGCCGCGGCGCTGTTCGACGGCGAGCCGTGGCAGATCATGGAAGCGCGCGGCGAGAACGTCACGCGCGCGCTGCCGCTGGGCAGCGTGCTGACCCTGCCGGCCACCGGCTCCGAGATGAACAACGGTGCGGTGATTACCCGGCGTGCCACGCATGCCAAGCTGCCGTTTCACAGCCAGCACACCTTTCCGCGATTCTCGATCCTCGACCCGCGCAAGACCTTCACGCTGCCGCCGCGCCAGGTCGCCAACGGCGTGGTCGATGCCTTCACCCACATCATCGAGCAATACCTGACTTACCCGGCCGGCGGCCTCGCGCAAGACCGCTTCGCCGAGGGCCTGCTGCAAACGCTGATCGAAATCGGCCCGCGCGCGCTGGCCGAACCGCACGACTATGAAGTCCGTGCCAACCTGATGTGGGTCGCCACGCTCGCGCTCAACGGGCTGATCGGCGCGGGCGTGCCGCATGACTGGGCCACGCACATGATCGGGCATGAACTCACCGCCCGGTATAACATCGACCATGCGCGCACGCTTGCTATCGTGTTGCCGCCGATGCTGCAGGTGCGCCGCGACAGCAAGCGCGCCAAACTGCTGCAATACGCGCAACGCGTGTGGGGCATCACGCAGGGCAGCGAAGACGAGCGCATCGATGCGGCCATCGAGCGCACCCGCGCGTTCTTCGAAAGCCTCGACGTGAAGACCCGGCTACAGGACTATGCAATCAATGCCGCCGCGCTCGACGATCTGATCGCGCAGCTCGAAGCGCATGACATGACCGCGCTCGGCGAGCGGCAGGACGTCACGCTCGAGGTGAGCCGCCGCGTGCTCGAAGCCGCGCTCTGAGCGACGTACCGAATCCCACCCGAGGACACAGGCCGCCTGCACCGGCCCGTGCCTCGCCCGCTGACCCTGAGCCCTATCCAAGGAGCCTGCCTCATGAAGATTCTTTTCGTTCTGACCTCGCACGACCAGTTGGGCAACACCGGCAAGAAAACCGGCTTCTGGCTGGAAGAATTCGCCGCGCCGTACTACGCGCTCAAGGACGCCGGGGCCGAACTCACGCTCGCCTCGCCACACGGCGGACAGCCGCCGCTCGACCCGAAAAGCAGCGACCCTTCGGCGCAAACCGAGGCCACGCGCCGCTTCGCCGCAGACCCGGTCGCGCAGGACGGCCTGGCCAACACCCGCAAGCTCGCCGAAGTGCGCGCCGCCGACTACGACGCGGTGTTCTATCCGGGCGGGCACGGACCGCTGTGGGACCTCGCCGAGGACCGGCACTCGATCGCGCTGATCGAGCAAATGATTGCCGCCGGCAGGCCGGTGGCCGCGGTCTGCCATGCCCCTGGCGTGCTGCGCCATGTCAAGGCGAAAGATGGCGAGCCGCTGGTCAACAGCCGCAAGGTCACGGGATTTTCGAACAGTGAGGAAGCAGCGGTGGAGCTCACCGACGTGGTGCCGTTCCTGGTCGAGGACATGCTCGCGGCCAACGGCGGCGAGTATTCGAAAGCGGCCGACTGGGCGCCGCACGTGGTGGTCGACGGCCTGCTGATCACCGGTCAGAATCCGGCTTCGTCGGAGCCGGCGGCCAAGGCGCTGCTCGACAAACTGCGCGGCGCCTGAGGCTCAAAAAAACGCGGCTCGCATCGTCGGCCGTTGCCGTACCACACCGCCACGGCGGCCGATGGCGATGCGCACCGGCCGCCGCCATCGCAACAAGCCATCACCTCCCGGGCTCACATCGAGCGGTTCCGAGACGTGCGCTCATGCGCCTCGTGTTGCACGTCGCGCCGAATATCGCGCCGCACCGAACGCTTTACTTCGTGATGCCGCACGATTGAGCGATGCATCTCGTGGTCAGAGGTACGGTAACGCGCGCGATCACGCGTCATCGGCGCACGCCGGATGTCATGCCGCTGCGCCATTTCATGCGGCGGCGCCACGCGCCGGTCGGCCGAGCGCTGGTTGGGACTGACCTGAATATCGCCGCCCGTGCGCACTGGGCCGGCGGTGACGCCGGCCTGCATGCCGCTGCTCATGCCAATGTTCTCGCGCGCCTGCGCATTCATCGCAAACGCCGCCATCGCGGCCAGCGCGGCCAGCGCGGCCGCCACAAAACAATTTGCTTTTTTCATACCGACTCCCGGTCACTGGCCCGCCAGACGATCGGGCGGGTCGATGAAATGCAGTCTAGCCGCGCCGATGCGCGCCGGGTGATACCGGGTAGTGACGTGTGTAACGGGGTGTAAAGCGAACCGGCATCGTTCAGCAAGCCGAAATAGTCGACGCATTGAGAATACAGGGTCCAAGGCACGAACTGTGTCGGCTGGCCGATGAGGTGGGGCAGTGAGCCCGGCGGCGTGGCGTGCCATCAAGGGGGTGAGTGACCACGCTGATCAGGCGAGCCGCACCACCACCTTGCCGAAGGTGTTGCCTGCCTCGAAATAGCGGAATGCCGACAGCGTGTCGGCGAAGTCGAAGACGCGATCGATCACTGGCGCCGTGAGGTGAGCCGAGATCGCGCGGTTCATCGCTTCGAATTGGGCGCGACTGCCGACCGCAACGCGGCGCATGGTGGCTACGCTGCCAGCGATCGCACGAACATCGATTGTCGTGGTCTGGTTGGCAAGCCAGCCGACGATCGCGATCTGGCCCTCGATCGCTACCGATTTCAGTGACTTCTCAAGCGTGCCGCCGCCGCCCACTTCGATGACATGATCGACGCCGCGGCCGCCGGTCAATTCGCGGACCGCCGCATGCCATTGCGGATCGGCCCTGTAGTTGAGGACTGCGTCGGCCCCCAGGCGACGCAGGCGTTCGGCCTTGGCGTCGCTGGAGGTCGTGGCGATCACCCGTGCGCCGTGCATTTTGGCGAACGCGAGCGCGAACAGCGACACCGATCCGGATCCGAGCGTCAGCACGGTGTCGCCAGGCGACGGTGGACGAAGCCCGGTCAGCGCGTTCCACGCGGTCACGCCGGCGCAGGGCAGCGTCGCCGCCTGCTCGAACGACAGGTGGTCCGGAATGCGCACCACCGCATCCTCGTTTGCCACGACGAATTCCGCGAGCATCCCATCGAGCGAGCCGCCAATTTGCGCGGCGACATCCAGGCTGAATCGGCCGTCGATCCAACGCGGAAACACTGAGCCGGCGACGCGGTCGCCGACCTTGTGGCGCACCACGCCGGTGCCGACGTCAATGATCTCGCCGGCCCCGTCGGCCAAAAGTACGACGTCGGGCTTGACGGGCAGCGTGTAATACCCGCGCAGGATCATCAATTCACGGGCATTGAGGGCACAGGCGTGGATGCGGATGAGCACCTCGCCGGGGCCTGGCGCGGGCCTTTGACGCTCGCGAACGCTGATTCCAGCGATGCCGGCACCCAGGCTGGCGTGATAGCTTTTCATGGATTTTTTCTCCTCGGTTCAGGCGGCCACGGATATGGTCATTTGCCGGCGCGGACCCACGTCGACGGCAGGCTGGTGCCGGTCAACCATGTGACGACGGCTGCGCCTGGCCGGGCACGAATTGGTAGTCGGTGACGATGCGCCCATCGGTGTCGAGCATCAGGAATTCAAGTCCGACGGCCAGTACCGTGTCATCGTGACCCGCCAGCATCTCCCAGTGGAAAGTGACAACGTCGCGCAGCGCGCACGCGTCCCTGACCGCCCGGAAGCGGTTGCCCGCCAGCGCGACGTTTTTCTCGTGCGACCCGATAATCCGCTGCTCGAGTTCCTCGTAGCCACGGGCCTCGCGCGTGCCCACATAATGGGTGCCGTTGGCCACCCACAGCGCCGCGATCTGCCGTCGCCGCAGCTCGGCGTTACGCTCGTTCCAAACCTCCACATACCGGTTGGCAAGTTCCTGCGGATCGATCATGGCAACTCTCCTCAAAATGGCGGCAACGGCCGCCTTGGCAGTTATGATGGCAGGGCCAAATAGAAAAATAAATTGATATGATAAGAATGGCTTGATTAGATTTTCTTAACAATACAGCGATGACCCATACCAACGAATTCACGGGCCTTGCCGAGTTTCTGGCGGTTGCCAGGCATGCGAGTTTCCGCGCGGCCGGGGCCGAGCTGGGCGTCACGCCGTCCGCGGTCAGCCAGGCCATTCGCTCGCTCGAGACGCGCATCGGATTGCCATTGTTTCTGCGCACGACGCGCAGTGTTTCCTTGACCGAGGCAGGATCCCGACTGATGAGCCGGCTGGCGCCGGCAGCCGTCGAAATCAATGAGGCTTTGGGCGCGCTCGACGCCTTGCGCGAGCGTCCGGCCGGCAATCTGCGCCTGTCCGTGCCGCGGATTGCCATGGAATTGATAATCGCGCGCATCCTGCCCGAATTCCGGCGGCTTTACCCTGATGTGACGGTCGAAATTGACGTCAACGACGCCACGGTCGATCTGTCTACCGCGCAGTTCGATGCGGGGATTCGCATCGAGGAGTTTGTCGAGCGCGATATGGTCGCGGTCCGGCTGACGCCCGACTTTCGCTGGGTCGTAGTCGGATCGCCCGCCTATTTCGCGGCGCGCGGCCGCCCACGCTCGCCGAAGGATTTGATGCAGCACGAGTGCGTCCGCTATCGTTTTCCATCGGCGCACACGATTTATCGCTGGCAATTCCTGCGGCGCGGCGGCGAATACTCGCTCGATGCGCCCGGTGGAATCGTCGTCAACGACCATCTCGGGATGGTCGAGTTCGCCAGGCTGGGGCTGGGTCTTGCCTATACCGTCGACTGCCTCGTGAAAGACGACATCGAATCCGGTGCACTCGAGGAAGTTCTTGCGCCGCACCTGCCGACCAAAGCCGGCCTGTTTCTCTATTTTCCGGTTCGAAGCCAGACGCAGCCGAAGCTGCGGGCTTTCATCGACATTGCGACGGCATACTGGGGAGGGCGCAGATAGCGAGCGACGGCCACGATGTTCGGAATGATGACGCCGAACGACTCCCGTTGCCGGAACGCTTGTCCGTGAGGGCGTCGCCGCGTGACACGCCCGAGCGACCCGGCGTATTCCGGGGTTGCGGCGATGCGCTGCGTTCGGTGCGCCCGTGGCGAGTGTGCTAACTTTGCCGACATCCGACGCGAGTTGCCCGGCCGGATGGCGAATTCGCAAATTCAGCATTTGGGCGGCACGCCGAGACGCCGAGGCGTTGTTTTCGCCGCCCGGATCGACTATATCCGATGGAGCGCACCAGATGTCTGCGTATGAGTTGACCCAACACCCTCTGCATCTCGGGCTTGGCGCGACCGCCTCCGTGGAGCCGACGTTTACCGGCTCAATGGACTGGTACTCGGCCTATGAGGCTCGTCACGCGAAGGACGGCATCGAAGGACGTCTGGTCAGCATGCACTCATTCGCCGAATCCTGGACAACGTGGGAGATGCATCCTCATGGCAGCGAGGTCGTGCTCTGTACCGGAGGACGAATGACATTGCACCAGGAGCAGCCAGACGGAACAACGTCGAGCGTCACGCTGAGGCCCGGGCAGTATGCGGTGAACCAGCCTGGGACGTGGCATACGGCGGATGTCGAGGGTGAAGCTACTGCGGTGTTCATTACTGCGGGCATGGGTACCCGGCATCGACCAAGATGACCGCGAATCGCGCCTGTGCGTTCGCGAGACGCTCATCGGATGTACGCGGTGGTGCCAATCATCCCCCACTCAAGCGCGAACTGAGCGTGGCGGCGCACGCAGTTTTCAGCCAACGCCAAGTCAGCGCCCGCGCGCAGCAGAGCCCCGGTCAGGCGTCTTGCCTCCAGACGCCAGACAGCCTCGACGGGGCACGTCATCCGCCGTGCTTGATGGTGGCCAGCTGGTCGCGGATGATGCGCTCGGCGTCTTCCGGCGGCAGGTCGATGCCACCCATCAGCGGGCGTACTTCGATGCAACAAGGCTGGCCAGGAAATGGCGCCGGAAAGCGCCGCGCCCAGGCCAGCGCTTCGTTGCGTGAGCGCACCTCGATCAGCGTGTAGCCGGCAATCAGCTCCTTTGTCTCGACGAACGGGCCGTCCGTGACGAGTACCTCACCGGCGGCATCGTATTGCACGCGAAACCCCTGACTGCTGGGCTGCAGGCCGGCGCCATCGAGCAGCACGCCGGCCTTGGCCATCTCGTCGTGGAAGGCCATCATGCGCGGCACGAGCGTAGGGTCATCAGGGAACTCGCCGGCTTCGCTCATTGCGGTGGCGCGAACCTGGATCATATAACGGGGCATGACAGTCTCCTAAAGTGGTTACCTTATATGACGAACGACGGCGTCCCGTTTCGACAGACTCGTCCTTGGTCGAGACACTCCATCGCTCCGGCGCTCCTGATACCGGTCTATCCACCGTTGGCCAATCTTGACCGGATCTCGGCAACCGAAAGGTCGCGGTGATGGGTGGCAATCTGCCATGTGTTTCCCCACGGATCTCTTACCATCGCTCGCCTGTCGCCGTAGGGCATATCGGCCGGGACTTCGAGCGAGACCGCATTCGCCGCGATCGCTCGATGAAAGGTCGAATCGGCGTCCTCGACGTAGACATACAGAAACGCCGGCATCGGTTCACGGAGGCGGTCTGCGCCGCTAACCATCACGATGGAATCGCCGATCATGATTTCGGCAGGCAGCCCGTGGTGGCATTCGCCTTGTGCCCGAAACACCATCTTGAGGAATGTGATCAGGTTTCCCGGATCCCGGACGACGATTCGGGGCGTAACGGTATGCCAACCATCCGGCTGAAATCTAGCCATGTCGCGCGACCTCGGAAGAGATTCTCAGGGGCATTGTTCTCCGTGCACCGGATATGTGCAAAGGGCGGCGTTCCGCCGCGGGGCGATTGTGTGGCGAGCGGCGGGGGCGGGCTCTGAAGCGTCGTCCGTTCCTGGTACCACAGGGCCGTTCGACTTGCGACGACGACCCAGGGGCACCCAAGACCATGGCTATTCGACTGTTTGCTCCGATCAGCCCTATGCAGCGCAGCAGATCGCACGTCCGAAAAATATCGTCGATCTGTTCGGAATGCTGCCGGAACAGTGCGCCAGATTTGCGGCCAGGCTATTCGTGGCGCCAAAGCGTAACGGTTGCGGAGGTTCGCGGCCATATCCTTACGGAGTGCCTGTTGCGCTTTTGCTTCGGGCTTAACCCAGGGAATCGGGCCGGAATTTGACTTTGGTCAAGCACGGTGAAGCGCCCAGGGTATTCAATGATGGCATCCCGATTCAGACGGAAAAATGGACGGACACGATCATGAATATTTTCATGCGACGCTTCGGGTTGGGCGCCGCGCTGTTGACGGCGTTGACTTTGGCAACGCCCGCAGCCCGCGCACAACAACAGAAGAGCATTGACGGCTTGCACGTCAACATCGGCGTGGTGGTCGCCCAGTGGGCCCAACACTTTCCGGAAGAATCGACCTCGCACCCGAACCTTGGCAAGGCGGGTAGCGACCATCATTTGGTGGTGAGCCTCACCGACAAAAAAACCGGAGCGAAGGTTGCCGACGCCGAGGTCAGCGCCGATGTTCGGGGCCCGAACCGGCAAGTGCAGGAAAAAAAGCTGGTGCCTCGCGTCACCAGCGGAGTGCCTGATTACAGCGAAACCTTCGACATGAGCAGGCCGGGGCGCTACAGAATCACCGTCTACGTCAAGACCAAGGCGCACCCCAAGCCGCTCGTCGCAAGATTGAATTGGACCAACCCCGGTTGATCCGATGCGTCCATCCCATCTCGCTTCGCAAACATTCGAGTGACCGCCTGGATCCCGACCAGCGGAGCTGGGGTTCTGCCAGGCGCAACATAGTCGAGGTCGAGCGGGCTTGCCTTTGCCGCCCGGCGTCCGTATCGGCGCGCTTCACGTGCCGGCCACCAGCGAACGCGACAAGCCTCAGGCCGATGCCGACTGGCGTAACGTCCTGGCCAGCAAATCGTGCAGGCTATCGACGGCCTTCGAGCCACGCGAATCGCGGCTTCTGTAGACCGCCACTTCCATCGGTTCGAGCGGCCCAAGGCCTTCGTCGCGGCCCAGAATCCGCAGATGCCCGGGCGTGCTGCACTGCGTGAGCGCGGCCACCGCCAACCCGCTTTCGACTGCCGCGATTTGCCCGGCAAGACTGGAGCTGTTGTAGACCACTTTGTACCGACGGCCCTGCTGCGCGAGCGAATGAATTGCGCTGCGTCGCGCCAGACTCGCGCTTTCGTAGACGGCGATCGGTATCGGATCGCGTCGCCACAGCTCGAACTGCGCCGCGCCGACCCAGACCATGGGCTCGTGAAACAGCAGGGTGCCGCGCCGTGCGTGATCGCGCGAGACCAGCGCGATGTCCAGTTCGCCGCTCGCCACGCGCGGGATGAGCGAGGTGGATTGCTCGCAGATCAGCTCGATTTCGACACCGCTGTACCGCGGTGCGAACCGCTTGAGCACCGGCGTCAGATAACTCCCCGCATAGTCGTCGGGCACGCCGAGCCTCACCCGCCCGGTGAGTTGCTCGCCGTGCAGTGCAAGCTGCGCTTGCGCATGCAAGTCGAGAATGCGACGCGCGTAGCCGAGCAGCGTCTGGCCATCTTGGGTGAGGGCGAGCGTGCGTGAGCCGCGCTCGATGAGCCGCAGTCCGAGGGCGCTCTCGAGCTTTTTGAGCTGCATGCTTACTGCCGACTGTGACCGATGTACCTCGCCCGTGGCGCCCGACAGAGAGCCCGCATCGACCACGGCGACGAAGCATCTTAGCCAATCTGTCTGCAAATCGCCCTGTTTCATCGCTTTTACCCGCTTTCGATTTTCGAATGGATAGTCGCTGAATTATGCGCTTTTCGTTGGATCAATGGCGGCGCACACTGGATGCATGAATACCAGCGAGCCCATCCAGGATGCAACCGCCGGCTTCGTGACGACCCGCTCGTCGAGCGGCATATGGCCGTTCGTCCTGGGTTGCGCGCTGCTTGGCACGATCGGCATCTTTGTGAAAAATGCCAATGCCGATCCGTTGACGGTAACGTGGTTTCGCTGTGCGTTCGGCCTGATCGGCCTGACGCTTTGGGTGATATCGCGCCGCCAGACCAGATTTCTTCGACTGACGCGAGCGAGCGCACCCTGGGTGTTGGCCGCAGGTTCCTTGATGGTGGTGAGCTGGGGCCTGTTCTTTTCCGCCATCGAGCGAATATCGGCGGGGGTCGCAATCGTGCTGTTTCAGTTCCAGCAGATGTGGGTGCTGGTGTTGGGCGCCCTGGTCCTGGGGGAGCCGATTGGCCGGCGGCGTATTGGCGCGGTCTCGGCGGCGATGGTTGGCCTTGTGCTGGCGACGGGAATCGCCGAGCACCAGGCAAGCGGTGACGTTCGGCAAGGTTATTGGCTCGGGGTTGCCTTCTGCGTGGTGGGCGCGTTCTGCATGGCCTGGGTAACGATTATCGCCTGGCGTTTGCGCGAGTTGCCGGCGGGTATTCTCGCCTGGTGGCAATGCGCGATCGGCACGCTGACATTGTGGGTCTGGCCGATGCAGCACGGCTGGCCCGCGTTGGGCACTGCGTGGCTGTGGCTTGCCGGGCTCGGCACCATCCACACAGGTTTGGCCTATACGTTGATATATGGTGGCATGGCGCGCATGAGCACCGGCCGCATCGCGTTGTTTCAATTCGTCTATCCGGCGGTCGCGATCGTCGTTGACCGGCTCTACTTCGGGCGGCATTTGAGCAGTCTGCAACTGATGGGAATCGTATTGATGTCGGTGGCAATCCTGTCTGCCGAACGGGCCCGCGCAGTATCGCGAACGCGGCCTGGCGGCACCGAGCCGAATGAAATAAACGGGGCCTGATCACGCTGCGCAAAGAGTAAGATCCAATCAATGCTGCCCGGATTGATCGGCGTAAGCGCCGCCAGTCGCGCAGTGGCCGGGTCAAGTCTCGTCGTCTGGCGCCAACTCGCGCTCGATGGAATGCATGCCCCGTTCGATGCCGTCCCGCACCGCTTCGGCCTCGGTCAGCCATTCTGGCTGAACCGCCTCCGGGCGAACTTCCGCTACTTCGCCGTCCGCACTGCGCACGCTGACCTTGGTCCGCCACACGCCAAGCCCGGTTTGCTCGGGTTGCACGTTGATTTCGTAACCCTTGTGCATCAAGGAATGCATCTGCATGATCGGCTCCAATAGCAAAGCCGCGCAATAGCACGGGCTCGCGCAAGCGCGAGTCGGCATCGCCACGTGCGGTGCGCGGAAAAGAGTAACGGGTACCTTGAAGTTTAGTGCCTAAGCCAGGCAATTGTCGCTTCCTTCGCGAGCCCGATGGCGCCCACGCGTCGTCCGAGCAGGGCGCGTGAACACTTTACGTCACGCCGTCCTCGCCACCGCCCTTGCTCGGCGAACCCCGGCGCCGTTCGATATCGATTCGCGTGCATAGCGCGCGAATTCTTGCGGTGCGCCCGGCATGGCGCACCCACTAGGAGGTGAAAGTCCTCTACCCGCCCGGCAAGGGGAAGGGTTAGCCAAAGGCAAGGGTTCTCCGGGCGACTGGAGGTCTGAAGGAAGCCGGATGGCAAAGCGCTGGCCTGACGAACAGGAAGCGGATATGAGGCGTGGCGGCTGGGTAAGGAGGCCGTAATCTCCGAAGCCCGAAACTTGCACCGACGCTGGTCACGTAGATCCGACAGGCATAAGCGTGAAAGTGTGTGCGCAATACCCGGGGAGATCTGTTCGGGTGCTGGGGCGACCCGGCTACCGGCGTCGCAAGGCGACGGGATGCGCGAACAGAAGTCAGCAGAGGGCATAGTAGGTCGAGGCGAAGGTGGCGAGCCGATGAGCACCGAGGCCGAAGGCCCGAACAGAGGATACCGAGAGTAGGACGGATGATCTCGACGCCGGTTACAGAGGCAGAAGCCCTGGCAACAGGGGCCACGGACACGAGGGGCGGCCGGAAGCCGCAGGATAGTGTTCGGGGTGCGGAGACGGGCGCGGCGACAGACGGGCGAACGAAATCGGAGGACGACTCGCTGATGGCGCGAGTCGTGGATCGCGCGAACATGCGGCTGGCGTATCGGCGAGTGCTGAGGAACAAAGGCTCGGCTGGGGTAGATGGCCTGAACACGGAGGACCTGGGCGACTGGCTCAAGATGCACTGGCCGAGTGTGAGGCAAGCGCTGCTGGACGGGACGTATATTCCACGAGCCGTGCGCCGAGTGGACATTCCCAAGCCGACGGGCGGGGTGCGCACGCTCGGGGTGCCGACCGTGGTAGATCGGCTCATCCAGCAGGCAATACATCAAGTGCTACAACCGATCTTCGAGCCGACGTTCTCGGCAAGTAGTTTCGGTTTCCGGCCGGGCAAGAGCGCGCTGGATGCTGTGCGTCAAGCGCAAGCTCATGTCCAAGGTGGTCAGCATTGGGTGGTGGACATCGACTTGGAGAAGTTCTTCGATCGGGTCAACCACGACGTGCTGATGGCCCGAGTTGCGCGGCATGTGCAAGACAGAACAGTGCTGAAGCTGATTCGTCGCTTCCTGGAAGCGGGGATGATGGCCGAAGGGCTGATCCAGGAGCGCACGGAAGGCACGCCACAAGGCGGACCGCTCTCGCCCCTGCTGTCCAACATCTTGCTGAGCGACTTGGATCGGAAACTGGAGAGCCGGGGTCTGGCGTTCTGCCGATACGCGGACGACTGCAACATCTATGTCGGCAGCAAAACGGCGGGACGCCGGGTCATGGCGAGCATCAGGGTCTATCTCGAGAGGGCCTTGAAGCTGCGCGTGAACGAGGCCAAGAGCGCGGTGGCCCCGCCAAGTACCCGCAAATTCCTGGGTTACCGGGTAGCGGTACGGCAGGGCCAGGCGCACATCCGCGTCGCACCCGAGAGCATCAAGCGATTGGTTGATCGGGTGCGTGCGCTGCTGCGTCAGGGACGCGGGTGGTCCCTGGCACACACGATCCAAGCGCTCAACCCGCTGCTGCGCGGTTGGGCTACATACTTCCGCTTGAACGACCAGCGACGGCGGATGGAAGACTTGGACGGATGGCTGCGTCGACGCTTACGCTGTCTGCTCTGGCGGCAGTGGAAGCGGCCCCGCACGCGGGAGCGCCGACTGCTTGAGCTGGGGCTGCGCCCCGACCGGGCATGGAAATCCAGCGTCAACGGGCGTGGCCCCTGGTGGAATGCCGGGTCCCACCACCTGAAGCAAGCATTACCCAACGCCTATTTCGAGGTGCGGGGACTGATCTCGATCCGCGCTACTGTGGATCGCCTTCAGCGTATCAACTGAACCGCCGTATGCGGAGCCGCACGTACGGTGGTGTGGGCGGGCTGAGGGGGTAACTCCTCACCCGACCCGATCGGCCGGTTGAACCGTCGCGGGCAATCGCTGGCAGATCGCGAACTGCGGCAGCGCGGGCAGGCCGCTCGCCTTGGGCGTGAGCGGCTCCACGTCGGCCGGCAGGGTGGAGCCGAGCCAGGCGGTGAGCGCGAGGCCCGCGCGCACGGTTGCCGCGGTTGCTTCGATGTTGCCGTTCTCGAACACGCTGCGCCAGGCAATGCCCGCGTTGGTCAGTGCCTCGAGCACGATCGGACGGAACACGCAGCGTTCGTCGACCATCGACAGCGGCAAAGGCCGCTTTTGCCACGCGTTGCTGTCGCGCCCCTTGACCCATACCAGGGACTCGATGCGAAGCACTTCGCCATCGGCTTCGCTGGCGACGCATTCCACCAGCGAGACGTCCAGGCGGCCGCCGTCGATCGCTTCCTGCAGTTCAGACGAGGTGGCGCACACCAGCGAAATATCGACTTGCGGATGTGCCTCGGTGAACGCCTTCATCGCGGGCGTGAGCTGCGTGACGAGATCGTGAGGCACACCCACGCGCAGGGCTCCGCGCAGTGGCTGGGCGGTCATCTCGGCCCAGATTTCATCGTTGAGCCGCAGCAGCCGGCGCGCATTGGCGAGAAACTGCTCGCCTCGGCGCGACAGCCCCACCTTGCGCGTCTGGCGCACGAACAGTTCGCAGCCCAGTAGGTCTTCGAGGCGCTTTATCTGCTGGCTGACGGCGCCTTGCGTCATATGCAGCAGGTTCGCCGCGACCGTCATGCTGCCGCTATCAGCCACGGCGACGAATGTACGGATCAGATCGAGATCGAGGTTTCGGTTCATCGACACATTATGCCGCGTAATGTACGACATAAAAATTATTATCTTTTGCGATGTGCCGGCACTCCGTACAATCCAGCACTGATCTTCCCGAAAGGGCATCCGTGGCCCGGCTGCCGGCAATTGTCGCGATGGCGACGGAGAAGCCCGGCACTGCGCGCCACGTCTCTCGTTCCGAGTTGGAGACAAGCATGACTTCACATCCGTTTGCCGAGTCTTTCGATCTCGAGGCGGCTTTCGCCGGCGTCTCGGACTACTGGTCGCCCAAGGTCGTCGCGCAGGTCAACGATCAATACGTAAAAATCGCGAAGGTGCGCGGGGAGCTTGTGTGGCACGACCACGAGCACGAGGACGAATTGTTCTACATCGTGCGCGGGCATCTGAGGATCGAATATGAAAACGGGCGTGCAGTCGATCTGCCGGCGGGTTCGATGCACGTGGTGCCGCGCGGCACGCTGCACCATCCCGTCGCCGAGGATGAGTGCTGGGTCGTCCTGATCGAGCCCGTGCAGACCAAACATACGGGAAATGTCGAATCGCCGCAGACCCGTACGCTCGAAGAGCAGTTGCGTTAAGCGCGCTGCGATGGCCGGTCTCGCGCGCCGATGGTGAGGGCAGGGCTCCTGCCTGCCAGCGCAGACCAATGAGCCTATAGCCGGCCAAGCATCAAATCCAGGTTCTGCGCGGCGGCCCCGGACGCGCCTTTGCCGAGATTGTCGAAAACCGCGCTCAGTAGCACATGCCCGTGCTCCTGGTTGGCAAGCACATCGAGGCGCAGGTCGTCGGTGCCGTTCAGCGCGCACGGGTCAAGGTGCGTCAGGGCACTGGACTCCTCCAGCGACTGAACTTGCACGTGGGGCGCGCCGGCGTAGTGCCGCGCCAGACAGGCATGCAGCGCCGCGGCGTCCGTGCCGGGCGCCAACTGCCGCAGCGCCAGCGGTATGGTCAATACGATGCCCTGGCGGAACGCGCCATAGGCCGGCACGAAAATGGGCCGCTGCACGAGCCCGGCGTGCTGCTGAATCTCCGGAACATGCTTGTGCGCAAGCCCCAGGCCATAGACCTGATACGGCGACGCATTGGCGGCGTCCCGCCCCTCGTAGGTTTCGACCGCGGCCCGCCCGCCGCCGGAATAGCCCGACACAGCGTGAATGCTGATCGGGTATTGACCAGGGATGAGGCCGGCTTGCAGCAGCGGGCGCAGCAAACCAATCGCGCCGGTCGGATAGCAACCGGGATTGGTCACCCGGTGTGCCACTGCAATGTGCCGCGCCTGGCCGGGCATCATTTCAGGAAAGCCATAGGTCCAATCGGGATGCGTGCGGTGCGCGGAACTGGCGTCGATGACCCTGACAGCCGGATTGACGATGAGGTCTACCGCCTCGCGTGCCGCCGCGTCGGGCAGGCACAGGATGGTGATGTCGCAGGCATTGAGGGCTTCGGCGCGCCGCCGCGGATCCTTGCGTTCGGTCACGGGCAACGTAAGCAGTTTCAGGTCGGTGCGCTCGCGCAACCGTTGGTGGATTTGCAACCCGGTGGTGCCCTGGTCGCCGTCGATGAAAACGAGTGGCAGGTTCATGCGTGGAAGACCCCGTTGACTGGCGGTAACAGAAAGGGAGAGCTCCCATTGTGCGGAAAGCTATAGAATAGAAAAAGTCGAATTTCATAATCATGAAATTCAGTTTTTCTGAATTGACACTCCGACATGCGAGAGATCAGCCTCGACCGCCTGCGTACCCTGGTCGCCATTGCCGATGGCGGCTCCTTTGCCGATGCGGCACGCAACCTGCACCTGGCGCCGCCGACCGTGAGCCTGCATATCGCCGAACTGGAGGAACGCATCGGGGCGCAACTGCTGTCACGCAAGCGCGGGCAAGTGCGGCCGACGGCCATCGGCGAAGCGCTGGTCGAGCGTGCGCGCCGCTTGCTTGCCGACGCGGCGCAGGCCATGGACGACGTGCAACGCCAGGTGATGGGCCTGGCGGGGCGCGTGCGGCTTGGCGCGTCGACCGGGGCGATCGCGCATCTGCTGCCACAGGCGCTCGACGAGTTACGCGAGCAGCATCCCGCGATCGACGTGCAGGTAGCGGTGCTAACCTCGCATGAGACGCTTGCGCGGCTTGCCGACGGCACGCTCGACGTCGGACTGGTCGCGCTGCCTCAACCCCCGGTAGCCGGTCTGGCCATCAAACCCTGGCGGCGCGACCCGGTGATGGCGTTCGTGCCGGCGCACTGGCGCTCGCCGGCACGCGCGACGCCCGAGTGGCTCGCCGCTCAGCCGCTGATTCTGAATGACGCGACCACGCGTCTGTCGCGCCTGACCACGGAATGGTTCGCCGCGGCCGGCCATCATCCGATGCCGCGAATCCAGCTCAACTACAACGATGCCATCAAGAGTCTGGTCGCGGCCGGGTACGGCGCGGCGCTGCTGCCCCATGAGTCCACCACGCCCACACCCGACCCGCGCATCGTGATGCGACCGTTGCGCCCCTCGTTATGGCGCCGCCTTGGCATCGCGCATCGTGCCGCAGGCGTCGAGCGTTCGACGCAGCACGTACTCGATGTGCTGTGGAAACAGCGGTTGGGGTAGCAATCATTGTCGGCTGTTTTGGACCGCTTCCTGGCGGGATGTCGCCAGGAGGCGGGGTAGGTGTGCGCACAGCGCTTGAAAGACGCTGCGCAGATCACCTCCTGGTCCGCCAGCGCGCTCTGGCTGGCAAGTCGGTCAGCCTGGCATCGGATGCGTCGGGAGGGGCGATACAGATGGCTCATCGACAAGGATCATATGATGCCTTGACGGCGCTGTGCGCGCCGATGGTCCGCCGAAAGCCATACGCTTGGCCTGCCTTGCGAATGGCAATACGGGCCGCCCGCACGCTGCATCAACGCGCCGCGTACGCCTTGCCATACGTCGCTTCCGACCCGCCGCCGAGCGCCTTGCAAAGCGTGACGAGATTCGTGTCGGCCGTGGCTTTGCTCCGTGCCAGCCTGCTTTGCGCCGCGAGGAGTCGCTTCTGCGCGGTGAGCACGTTGAGAAAGTCGGCCGCGCCGGCCTTGTATCGCTGCTGCGCGATGGCAAGCGCACGCTGGCTCAGGGCCACCACTTCGGCGAGGCGGTCGCGCCGGTGCTGTTCGGCCTCGTAGACGACGAGCGCATCGTCGACCTCCTGCCACGCCGTGAGCACGGTATGCTGGTAGTTGATCGCAGCTTCCTGCTGTTGTGCCTGGCGCAGGTGGAGCATGCCTGTGAGGCGCCCGCCCTCGAAGATTGGCAGTGAGATCGATGGCCCGACGACGAACTGACCGGATGCCCAACTGCCGAGATTCGAGAGCTGAAGGCTTTGGAAACCTGCGCTGCCGTTCAACGAGATGTTGGGGTAGAAGTCGGCTTTGGCAACGCCGATCAACGCCGTGGCAGCGTGCAGCTTGGCCTCGGCCATTCTGATATCGGGTCGGCGCCTCACCACCTCCGATGCAAAACCGATGGGTAATTGGCGAGGAAGTTGCGGTATCTCGCGCTGCGGTGCGAGCGTTTGACGCAGCGCGCCTGGCTCGCGCCCCAGTAACACGCCAATCGCGTTGATGATGGTCTCGCAATGCGATTTGAGCGTCGGTATCAGGCTTTTGATCGAAGCGGACTGGGAGGATGCGTTGGCGACGTCCAGCTCCGTCGTCACCCCGTCGCTCACGCGAATTCGCGTGAGCTTGACGGTCTCGCGGGCCACTCGCAGGTTCTGGCCCGCGATGCGGAGCAATGCCTGAGTCTCGCGCAATTCAATATAGTCGCGCGCGAGCTCGGCGCGGGCAGACGATAAAACCGCGTTGCGGTTTTCGTAAGCTGCTTGCGCGAGGGCCGTGGCGGCTTCGACTCCGCGCCGGTTCCGGCCCCAAATGTCGATTTCCCACGACGCGTCGAAGCCGGACTGGTACAGGTTATAGGCAGGCGACCCTTTGGAGCCCGGCATCGACGACACGCCGAGTGGCGCGCTGCCCGAGGCGGATTGTGGTTGCGTTTGCGACGGCGTGACGCCAAGCAGCGACAAAATGCCGTTTTCGCTGCCCCGCTCGCGCTCGTACGAGGCGGCGCCGGCCAATGTTGGATAGGAAACCGCGCCGGCTACGATTTGCTGGGCGCGGCTTTGCCGCAGGCGCGCCGACGCCGCGGCGACGTCGAGGTTCGCATCGGCCAGTTGCTTCTCCAGCGAGTCAAGTAGTGGATCGTCAAGCAGCGTCCACCACCGCACATTGAATTTGGACTCGACGGGCTTGCTCGCGGCATGCGCCGATGCGACGCGATTAAAGGTGGTGGGCGTGGCGGCGCGCGGACGCACGAAGTTCGGCCCCAAGGTACAACCCGTGATCGCGAGACTGGCCAATAGCGCAAGCACTGTCGCGCGCAAAGAGAATTCGCTCGTGCTCATGTCCTGTCAGCTCCGTGCATGCCATTGCCCATGACCGGCCGATCGTGATGTGGGCCGGTGACTACCTCGGTTTCAACGGAAAGCCCGACGCTCAATGCAGACGCAGCCCGTTGTCCGGGATCGATGGTGATCTTGACAGGTACGCGCTGCACGATTTTCGTGAAGTTGCCGGTGGCGTTATCGGGCGCGATCGGCGCAAAGCTCACGCCGGTGGCGGGCGCAAGGCTATTGACATGGCCGCGAATCACTACGCCTGGCAGGCTGTCGATGGTGATGCGCGCGATGGCGCCCCGCTGTACCCGAGCAATCTGGTTTTCCTGGAAGTTGGCAACCACGTAGGCTTTCGCGAGCGGGACGACCGCGAGCAACGGCGCGCCCGCCGTGACGAAGGCGCCCACCCGCGCCGAGCGGCGCCCCACCTTTCCGTCGAGCGGGGCACGGATCTCCGTATAGGACAAGTTGAGTTGGGCCTGCATGAGCGCTGCCTGGGAGCGCGCCAATGCGGCCACCGCCTTGGCGCGCCGGGCTTGCAGAACGGCGAGGTTCTGCAAGGTTGCTGTCAACGCGGCATGGTCGCGCGCCTGGCGCGCGAGTTGCTTGGCCAGCGCGCTCGAGGCGCGCTGCTGCTCCTGTGCGGTGCCCGCACCGGTTTCCGAAAGGTTCTGGTAGCGAGAGGCGTTGGCGCGCGCGAACGCGATGCTGGCCTGATCGGAGCGCAACGTCGCGCGCGCTTGCGCGACGTGCGATGGCTGCTGCGCGATCTCGGCGTCGTCGTTGGCAACCGCCGCTTTGGCCGCTGCCACGTTCGCCTGCGCAATCAGTAAGGCGGCGCGGAAGTCACGGTCATCGATGCGAACCAGCAACTGGCCGGCCTTCACCGTCTGGTTGTCGTTGACCAGCACTTGCGAAATTTGACCGGCTACGCGCGGTGCCACGAGTGTGAAATCGGCCTGTACGTAAGCATCGTTGGTCGATTCGGTATGCGGGGTGGCAAACAACGCCGCGCAGCCCCAGGCAGCAAAGCCGAGCGCGGCGACCGCCGCGGCAATGGGGATAGTCTTGGGAGACAAACGGGTGACACTTGACATGAATGGGGGGCCCTCAATGGGAATGGGGTTGCGTGGCAATCCACGGCGGATAGATGCGCACAGGTAGCACCGTCACGAGCAACAGCAGGGCGACGGCCAGACCGCCCATCACGCGATACAGATCCGCCGAAGTCAGTACCAGGGCCTGCTCGTGGACGCGTTGGGCGAGTTGGCCAAGTCCATGCGCCGCGCCGATGCCTCGGCTTGCGATGAGTGGGTTGTTGCCTAAATGGTCTACCAGCACGTTCGAATGAAACCGCTCCCGCTCGGTACCCATGCCTTCTATGAACGCGGTTGCCACGGCTGCGGAGAACGTCTTGAGAGAGTTGAACATCGCCGAGGCGAACGGCCCTTCAATTGGCGGCAAGCCTGTCGTGACGCCCATCAGGATCGACATGATCACCATCGGCTGAGCTGCGATCTGCAGGGACTGCAGCAGGTAGAAGTTGTCGCGAATCCACGCCGAGGTCATACAACTGCCAAGCAGGCAGGTCGTCGCCATCAAGCCCAGCCCACCGGCCAGGATCCAGCGACGGTCGACCGATCGCAGGTTCAGCACGGCGGCCGTGAGGGGCAGTGTGACTAACAGGGGGATCGCCACCAGCAGCGACAGGGGCGCTGCCTGTAGCGGCCGGTAGCCATGAACCTCGACGAGATAATGCCCCGGTATAGCGGCCAAGCCCACTAACAGGACCACCGCGCCGGCCAAAGTCAGCAGCCCGTGCGTGAAGTTCCGGCGGGACAGCATTTGCAGCATGAAGAAGCGATGCGGGTGAAACCATTCGTTGACGAGAAACACCGCAAGCAACAGCGTTCCGCCCAGGAGCATCACACGGATGAAGTCGGAATTCAGCCAGTCGAGACGGTCGCCTTGCAGCAGGCCGACGACCAGCATCGCGATAGCTGGAAATCCGGTCACCAAGCCAGTCCAGTTGAATGACCGGAAGCGTTCGAGCTTGAGTGGATCCGACGGAAGCCCCCAATGGATCGCGATACAACTCACCACGCCAAGCGGCACGACTTGCAGAAAGGTCATGCGCCAATTGACATACTCGATCCACAACGCCGCGAGCGGCGTGCCGAGTGCCGGCCCGACCGTTGCAGTGAGCGCGTATCCGGCCAGACCGTACAGCTTGATCTTCGGCGGGAGGTAGCGCAGCGCCACGATGATCAGCATCGGCGGCAGGCACCCGCCAGCGATGCCTTGCAGGATACGCAATGCATAAAGCACGGGTAGGTTCGGCGCGAGCGGGCATAAGACCCCGAGGCACATGGTGACGAGCACGGCGCCGATCGTGAAGCGCTTGAGCGTGAAGGTAATGCCGAACCACGGGGCAAACACCATCGTGGCAACGTTGCCCGCCTCGAACAGCGCGCTAAGCCAGGTCCCGTCGTCGTGGCCGATCGACAACGCTCCCTGGATATCGACCAGTGCCGATGCGGTGACATGCTCGTTGACTATCGCCAGCAGGGAGGCGAGCAGCATTCCCATCAGGCCGATGGCTACCGGTAGCGACAGTGTGGCGTACCCGGTCGCCGCTCCGGCCTTGGGGCGCATTGACGCGGCCGTCTCCCGGAACGGCGCGGACGGCGAGGTCGGCGAGGTCGGCATCGTTGTCGTTCGGCTCGGGCTAATGACTGAAGAATTACCGTTGCTCATAAGGCCCGCGGATTACGTGCGTTTGGGAAGGAGCGGGTGTTCTTGCATTGCCGACGCAGCACACCCGTTCGAGACGTTCGATTCACTATCGGCATGGTTGGGCCTCACGCTGCGGCCGGCACGTCCGCAAAATATTGGGGCGCTTCGCGACGGTCGAACATGCCGTACTCTCGGATGATGCGAACCTGTCGTACGCGGGCATGCTGTGGCGTTGTCGCGGCGCGTTCGAACACTTCGGCGGCGTCGCGATCGCGCCACGTTGCCAGCACGATGACGTCGCCTGGCGTGAGCAGCGCGTCGAATGCATCCCAAGCGACCAAGCCTGGCGCATCCAGGGCGAGGCCAAGCGAGTTTGCGAGCGCTGCGGCACCCGCTTGCCGCGGCTGGTCAGCCGCGACTTTTGCCTCGATCAGCGTCACGGCGGTGCCGGCACCCACCTGGGTGACGTCCAAGCGCTGCTCCTGCAAGACCTGTCCAGCGGGTAGATCGGTATCCGTGACGACTTGCCCGATGCGCAGGTGATAGTCGGAAAACACGCGATCGCGCGCTGCTTGTTGCACGTGATGGTGCTTCGTGCTGGTGCGCCAGCGCACCAGCGCCTTCTCGTCGCGCCAACTCGATAGCGAGAGGAGCCATCCGTCGCGTGTGAGGCTGGCATAACGGTTGTTGTCGATGAACCCATCGATCTGTTCCAATTCCGGGCGCAGTAACTTTGCCATGGCAAGGTAGGCATTGAACTGTTCGGGGATCGGTTTGACTTCAAGCATGGCGGTGAACATGGCGGACTCTCCGGTTGGCTGATCTTGACGACGTGATGTGGAAGACGCGTGGCACGCGCGTCGCCGGCTGGCTCCGCAGGTTGTCGAGGCCACGCGGGGCGTGAATTGATTATCCGAGACGGGGCGTGTTTCCTAAAGCGTTACCAGGTCGGGTTTTGGGCCAATGAGTGAATGAATTTTGCCAAGGCAATTGCAACGGCCCCGACAACCGTCGTAAGCTGAAAGAGTCTTTTTCCAAGGTGGTAATAACACCGATGAAATGACGAGAAATTCGCTGATATAACAGGGCGTACGGGGCGGCCTCGTGCCGCCGGATCCAAAGCGATCGGCGACGGCCGTAGGGTTTTAGGCTTTCCGGTGAGCCAGTCGGCAACACGCATGAGCCTCAAGCCGCAGATCACGCCCCGATTGCGACGAGCGACGTCGGGCGATCAAACAGGGAGTCATCATGGACAAATTGCGCGAGATGGAGATCTTTGTCGCGGTCGTCGATCAAGGCGGTTTCACCGGCGCGTCAAACAAGCTCGGCTTGTCGACTGCGGCGGTCTCGCGCGCGATCAATTCGCTGGAGGCCAGTATCGGCGTGCAGTTGTTGGCACGCACCACGCGCACGGTGCGGGCGACCGATGCGGGCATGGCCTACCTGGATGCATGCCGCAAGGTATTGGATGTGATCACTGACGCCGAGGCGAATATCGCGGCCGACCAGCTTAATCCGGTGGGTACCCTGACGATTTCGGCACCGGTACTGTTTGGCCAGCGATATGTCGCGCCGTTAGTGAATGCTTTTGTGCTGCGTTATCAGGATGTCGACGTCAACGCGGTGTACGTCGATCGCCCCACGCGGTTACTGGAAGAAGGCGTGGATATCGCCATTCGCATTGGCCATCTCGGAGACTCATCGATATTTGCGGTGCCGCTGGGTTTCGTGCGGCGTCGCGCGTACGGCGCACCTGCCTATCTGGCCGCGCGAGGGGAGCCTGTTCGTCCCAAGGATTTGCTTGGCCATGACTGCGTGTCCTGCACCGGCGTTTCGTTGCCGCTCGAGTGGGTGTTCAGTGAGCGCGGCGCGAGAGTGCCGGTGCGACTGCGGCCGCGGATGATCGTAGACCTGATTCCGGCGGCCGTGCTGGCCGCCGTCGACGGCGTCGGCATAACGCAGTTGTTGTCGTATCAGGCGGCGCCTGAGGTGCGCGACGGCAGCCTCAGGCCCGTGCTCTCGGCTTTCGAGCCCGAGCCGATTCCGGTGAGCCTGCTGCACGTGGAGCGGCGTGGCGCAAGCGGCAAGATTCGGGCCTTCGTCGAATTCGTGAGCGAGACGCTTCGCCAAAACCTTCAGGATATCGAAGCAACGGCCGCGCGAAGTTCCCTATAGGCAATCACCAGGGAATCGAGATTGAAGGCACGGTTCAGGCCGCTTGGGTTCGGCAGGACCCAGGTGTGTGCGCCCCCGAACGGGCTGGCTTGCGGCCCCCACGCGAGATGCTGCGCGCCGGTCATGGCAGCTAGTGCCATCTTGCCAAGGAAGGCCAGGCAGCAAGGCGCGTACAGTTCGATCTTTCGCTCGAGGGCGACAGCGGCGGCCGCAAGCTCCTCGCGCGAGAGCTCGCGGGCGCGCGCGGTTGGGCGCGCCAGCGCAGTTGTCAGGCCGCAACCGTATTGAAGCAGCGTGCGGTCGTCTTCCGGGCGAATCTGCCCGGGAGAAAAACCCGCCAGGTGAATGGCCCGCCAGAATCGGTTGCGGCCATTGGCGAAGTGATGGCCCGTCGAAGCTGCGCCGAGGCTCGGATTGATGCCGCAAAAGACCACCGACAAGCCCGGCGCGAGAATATCGGGCAGCGCTTGAGTCGAATCGGTGGGGTCTGCCACGGCGGGCAGGCGCACTGGCCCGCCAGTCGGCTGGCGCCGCGACGCGCTCACGCTGGTGCGCCGGCTTCGCCCCGGAACCGTTGGCGGTATTGCTGCGGCGTCACGTTGAGCCGTCGGGAGAACGTCATGCGCATGTGGGTGGCGTTATGGAAGCCGCATTGGAACGCGACGGTCTTGAGCGGAGCGTCGGAATCCTCGAGCAACTTCCTGGCGGTATCGACGCGGATCTGCTCAACGAACGTGGATGGCGTCACCTTGGCATACTTTGCAAACATCCGCGAAAATGTTCGGCGGCTCACCGAAACGGCACTCGCCAACTGCTCGATCGACAGCGTATCGGCTATGTGGTCGCGCACATATTGGTGCACTTTGCCGACGATTGGGTCGCTCTCCTGGCCGGCCGCGAGAAACGGACTGTACTGGGACTGCCCGCCTTCGCGCCGAATGTAGACGACCAGTTGTTTGGCGATGCGCACCGCCATCTCGTGTCCCCAATCTTCGGACACGAGCGACAAACAAAGATCGATGCCGGCCGTTACCCCGGCGGAGGTGAAGAGGCGCCCGTCGCGGATGAAGATGCTGTCGGGTTGCACACATGCCAGGGGAAACTCTTCGGCCAGGCGACTCGCCACCGCCCAGTGGGTCGTCACTTTTTTGCCGTCGAGCAACCCAGCGTGGCCGAGCAAAAACGTGCCGTTGCAAACCGAGCCAAAGCGCGCGGCGCCCTGCGCCTGGCGCCGCAGCCATGCCAGAAAATCGCTCGGTGGTTGTACGTCGGGCAAGTGCGGTCCGCCTGCCACCAATATCAAATCATATTGAACATCGGGTTCCGCATAGCCGAACTGCACGGACAGTTGCATGCCGTTCGAGCAGCTCACGCTGCCGGCCTGGCGACCCACCAGGCAGACTTGGTATCTCTGAGATTCAGCAAGGGAGCTGTTGGCTTCCGCGAATACGTCCAGTGGGCCTGCAACATCGAGTGCCTGTACACCGTCGAATGCAACAAGGGCGACTTTCATGCCGTAACCTTCATAAGTATGAGCGCTGCGCTCGGCAGCGCTTCATCGTGGCATATTGAATTGGCACGATCGACCGCGGCAAGCAGCGTTGAGCCAGTTTAGCCGAATCACCGCGCGGTGAAACCTCATATTCGGTAAATGGCTTTTGTCACCTGTGCAGGGAATCCGTGGGTTCCGGTTGTGCGTTGCCCGGTTCGCGCGGCGACGGCGGGGACGTGACGTGGCCCAAATATCGCAGCAATTGGCCGGAGATGACGCCAGGCGCCTGTTTCGGTGAGCGTGTCGACCAACTAGACTGGGTACAGAAGACGCGGCCGGGAAATAACCCGGGTATCACGGCAAATCGCGTCGCACCCGGGTGGGCCGTGTGTCGTCTGGGGTCGTGAGTTCGGCAGCCTCACCCGACGTCACGGCCGAACTCGATACCCGGAGCCCAGTAGCCTGTAGATAGCGAGGATGGAGTCACCATGTTTATCGAGGAACGTCGAAACTCCTTTTTGTTCGGTGGAAATGCCCCCTACGTCGAGGAGCAGTATGAGCTTTACCTGGCGGACCGGGCATCGGTGACGGACGCATGGCGCGCCTATTTCGACGCATTGCGGCAAGCGCCCGCCACCGATGGCAGCGATCGCGACGACGAACCATACGCGCCTGTGGTTTCCCGCTTTGTCGAGCTGGCCAAACGCCCGCGCGGCATCGCCGTGCGGTCCGATAACGGTCTTGATCTGGCCAGAAAACAGGTGGCGGTCCAGACGTTGATCGCGGCCTTTCGCATGGTCGGCACGCGCCGCGCCAGTCTTGACCCGCTGCAATGGACACCGCCGCGCGCGTTGGCCGAGTTGACCCCGGCGTACTATGGCTTGACGGCCGCGGACCTGTCCGTCACGTTCAGCACGGCCGACACGTTTCTTTTCGATGACGACGCAACCCTGGGCGAGATCGTCGCTGCGCTCGAACAGACCTATACGGGCACGCTGGGAGCCGAGTTCATGCACCTGAGCGATCCGGACGAGCGGCGCTGGTGGCAGATGCGCCTTGAGTCGACGCGTGGCAAGCCGTCATTTTCCGCACAGGAAAGGCGCCGGTTTCTCGACCGCCTGGTGGCCGCCGAGGGGCTCGAGAAACATTTGCACAAGCGCTATGTCGGGCAAACGCGGTTCTCGCTGGAGGGGGGCGAATCGCTCATCGTACTGCTCGACGAATTGATTCGCCATGGCGCCTCGAAGCAGGTGCGCACGGTGGTGCTGGGTATGGCGCACCGCGGCCGGCTGAACGTATTGGCAAACATCGCGGGCAAGCCGTTGCGCGCGCTGTTCGATGAATTCGAAGGCAAGGGCGCTGACCGGCTACCTGCGGGCGACGTGAAATATCACAAGGGCTACAACGGTGCCATGCAAACCGACGACGGGCCGGTCGAGGTCGTGCTCGCGTTCAATCCGTCGCACCTGGAGATCGTGAACCCGGTGGTGCAGGGCATGGCACGCGCAAAGGCCGAGACCTCGTCGGCCGGCGGCGCGGCGGGGGTGCTGCCGGTCGAAATCCACGGCGATGCGGCGATCTCCGGGCAAGGCGTGGTGATGGAGACGCTGAGCCTTTCGTATACCCGCGGACACGGCACTGGCGGCACCGTGCACGTGGTTGTCAACAACCAGGTCGGGTTCACCACGTCGGATCCGCGCGACACGCGCTCGTCGTTTTACTCGACCGATATAGCCAAGATGATCGAGGCGCCGGTGCTGCACGTCAATGGTGACGATCCCGAAGCGGTGGCCCACGCGGTGCGCTTGGCGCTCGACTATCGGACCGCGTTTCGACGCAGCGTCGTCATCGATCTTGTCTGCTTCCGCAAGCATGGCCATCAGGAGCAAGACACGCCGGGCATCACGCAGCCGTTGATGTATCGCGCGATCGCCGCTCATCCTGGCGTGAGAACGTTGTTCGCCAACAGGTTGATCGAGCAGGGCGTGATGACTTCCGAGCAGGTCGAGGAGTGCGTCAGGCAGTACCGCCTGGGGTTCGAGCGTGCTCACGAGAGCGATGCCGCTGTCGCGCCAGACGCCTCATATGCGGCGTCGGCGCGACCGGACTTCGGCAGGGACGTGCCCACCGAGCTGGCCTATCGCGCGCCGTCGCGCGAGCAGCTGCAGGGCTTGGCGCGACAAATAGCGAGTCTGCCTGAAGGCTTTGAGCCGCATCCGCTGGTCGGCAAGATGCTGGCGGCGCGTCGCGATATGGCGGACGGCAAGAAGCCGCTCGATTGGGGAATGGGTGAACAACTGGCATTCGCCTCGTTGCTCGACGCGGGCGTCGATGTCCGCTTGAGCGGGCAGGACAGCGCAAGGGGGACGTTTAATCATCGCCACGCCGTGGTTCACAATCAACGGCGGAGCAACCGTGCGGATGGCGTATTCGTCGCGCTCGATCATGTGGGTGAGAGTCAGGGCAGGTTTACCGCCACCAACTCAATACTCTCCGAGGCAGCAGTGCTGGCCTTCGAGTATGGCTACTCGACGGTCAACCGTAACGCGCTGGTGATGTGGGAGGCGCAGTTTGGCGATTTCGCCAATGGCGCACAGGTCGTCATCGACCAATTCATCGCTTCGGGTGCCGCCAAGTGGGGACAGCGCAGCGGCTTGACGCTGCTGTTGCCGCATGGGCAGGAGGGACAGGGGCCGGAGCACGCGTCGGCCAGGGTTGAGCGGTTCCTGCAGCTCAGTGCGCAAGACAACATGCGGGTGGCGCAACCGACCACGCCCGCGCAATTGTTCCATCTGTTGCGAATGCAGGCACTTGCCGTCGATCGCCGGCCGCTCATCGTTCTGACGCCAAAGTCGCTGTTGCGGCATCCGGAGGCGGTAAGCACGCTTGCCGACCTGGCTCAGGGGGCGTTTCTCGAGATCCTGACGGACTCCCTGATCGCACCCGTGGAGGCCAAGGTCGAGCGCGTCATACTGACGTCGGGCAAGGCTTACTTCGAGTTGCTCGAACATCGGCGCGCGTCGGGCGGCGCCGATACGCCGGTCATCCGCGTCGAACAGCTGTACCCGTTTCCGTCTGCGCGATTGGCTGCGGAATTGGCCCGGTATCCGAACCTGAAGCGGGTGGTCTGGTGTCAGGAAGAGTCGCGCAACCAGGGTGCATGGAGCTTCGTGGAGCCGCAATTGCGAGAGATCGTGCCTGCCAGCGTGCAGCTCCGTTACGCGGGACCCGACGCGTTCGCGTCGACTGCGCCCGGATATGCGTCCGTGCATGCGGCATGGCAGAAGGCGCTTGTCATGAGCGCCTTCACGGAGTAACCGCGCATGCGTGTCGGGATGATGCTGTATGCCGGATTCCGCTTGCTAGAGGTGAGCGGTCCGATGGCGGTGTTCGGCGAGGCAAACCGCTTGTGCGGACAGACGCTGTATGAACAGCATCTGGTGGGGCTCTCGCCCGGGCCAGTCGTGTGCTCGAACGGGGCGGCAGTGGTTACGACGGAGGCCTTGACGCAGGGGCACGGTTCGTTCGACGTTGTGCTGATACCCGGCTCGCCGTCGGTCGGCGCTGGGCAAGAGCATCCTGAACTGGTGACTTGGTTGAAGCAAATCGGACGTGACGCGCGCAGGTTGGCGTCCGTGTCCAACGGCGCGTTTTTGCTCGCGCGTGCCGGTCTCGCGGATCATCGATGGCTGACCACCCACCCGGATGATGCGCGACGTCTGGCGAGCGAGTACCCCTTGGTACACGTGATGACCGACCTGAGTTGCTTGAAGGACGGCAACCTCTACTCGGCGGGCGGCGTGCGCGCCGGCATTCGTCTAGCCTTGACCCTGGTTCAGGAAGACCTCGGCGACAACATCGTCGGGCGCATTGCCGAAACGCTGCTGATACAGTGATCTCGGGGCGGGGGGCCGCCGCCCGCCATCGACCGCATTTATTGCCATCGCGGATGGTCGATCGATGCCGGGAAGCCTCAAGGTTTTCGCGTCTCGGGCGTGTAATGCGCCTGCAGATACGCGACGATTTCCTGGGCATCGGCTTCGTTGATTGGCGCGCCCATGGTGTTCATCATCTTGTGCACCTCGGCGCCCCAAGTCGCCGCGCTCAGGGGCGGTTGCATGGTGATGTAGGTGACCGAATGGCACATCATGCAATGCGCCAGCACCATATCGCGCCCTTTGCCGGGGGCGAGTTCGGCGGTGTAGGTAGGCCACTGGCCAACGCGAAACACACTGCCGCTTTGCGCCGCGCCACGTGCCGGCTGCTGCGCCATGCCGAGTGTGCCGCCGGCATAGACTCCGGCCGATTCCAGTCCGGGGCGGGTTTGAGCGTGCGCCGAGGCGCCGGCGACCACCAACGCCAGGCCGGCTACGCCGAGGCAGCTAGATATGCGGATGTTCATTGACTGTCTCCCGCTCATGCCGACAGGACAGTGACTTCCTGACGCTCGATTCGATTCCACAGATAGCCGCCGGGGTTCCACACGGCCTGCTCGGTTTGGACGCTGCCGGTTTGATCGGTCGCGCGTACTGCCAAGGTGAACGTGCCGGCTGATTTCGGGGTCCACAGATGAGTGTAGGTGCGAAACGCATAAGCCCCGTGGTCCTGTCCGAGCGTCGCGCGTTGCCAGGTTTTGCCGTCGTCGGTGGACACTTCCACTTTGGTGACGCGTCCCCGTCCGCTGAAGGCGATGCCGCGGATTTGCGCCGGCATGTTGCGTATCAGCGGCGCGCTGCCGTCGGGCTCGATGATGAAGGAGCGCACGGGCATGTCGACCATGCCGATCGGAACGGTCTTGATTTTCCCCGTGGCCATGGCTTCTGGCGTGACGTTGCCGCCGGGCGTGTCCGGGATCCGGTAGGCGGGATTCATCCAGAAGTTATTGTCGGCTTGCGTCAGGGCTCGAATGAAGGTGAGGTGCTTGGTCCAGTACGTGGCGAATTTCCCGGGCACGACCAGCCGCACCGGAAAGCCGTTGAGCATCGGCAGCGGCTCGCCATTCATCAGAAATGCCACGATGGCCTTGCCCAGCACGGCATCGGTGGCATCCAGCGATTTCATGAATCTACCCGAGCCCTTGTCGACGGGGCCGACGCCATGATCGAGCCCTTCGAACTGAAGTTGCACGGTGCCGCGGCCGACGCCGGCGCGCTCGAGGATATCCTGCAGGCGAACCCCGGTCCACATGGCGTTGCCCATCGCGCCGTTGCCCCATTGTCCACCTGCCACGCGCGGCTGGAAGCGGCTGCGCGAATTGCCCGAGCACTGATTGACCGCGGCGATGGAGACTGGCTTGAAATCGTGCAGCAACTGCGGCAGCGATAGCTCCATCGGCTTGGTGAAGTTACCCTCGAGCTTGAGCCGCCAGGCAGCCAGGTCGATTTCGTTGGGAGTCACCGAGAGGTGGTAACGCACGAAAAAGGCGGCATTCGGGGTGAACGCTTCGGTGAAATACTGGCGCGGCGTCTCGAGCTGAATCGGACGATCGGTGAGCCGTTGCAATGGCAATTTCTGGGGGTACGTGACGTACGGCCCGACGCTGTTCCAGTATGGGTTGGGCCCGGGGCCGGTGAATGGCTGCAGCGGCGCTTCGGCCTGCGTCGAAACGACGGCAAGCGAGGGTCTTGCCGCGAGGGCAGCCCCACTGCCGAGAAGCGCGAGCATTTTTCTGCGGGTCATGAACTCAGCCATGCCGAGATCCTCCTCAGGTTGCGGTGCGTCGAACAGACCAACGGGGATGACTCGGGCCAAGCGAGAACCTTGGCTTCTTCTCGTTGGTTTGAATTCTATGCGCGGCGGCTCGGATTGTTACTAGGGAATTCCCTCTCGGACGGAAGGTTGTGCATCGTTAGCGCATAGTCAGGCCATGATGGCGATACTTGGCGTGCCCCAGCTGCGAGGGTGCCGGTCCGGGGCGATCCGACGCCATCGTCGCCCGGCCGCCCCAGGCCATTTCTCTTCGCCGCAAATTTAAGCCAGCTTTAAGCTTTTTCATCCAGACTACATGCGACCCCATTGGGAGTCTCGTCTATTCTCACGGAGGTATGAAAATGCACTTACGCACTGCTATTTTCGCCGGTGCCTTCGCCCTGGCGCCGGTTCTCGCGCTGGCTGCGCAGCCGGGCGCCGCGCAACCGGCCGCGGCGCAGCCCTTGATGGTGCGCTTCGATGGCCACCTCGTTCCCGCACAGGGCAGCACGCACATCGTGCAGACCGCGGCTGGCCCGGCGCGCGTGAGCACGTGGCACTGGCAAAGCCCGAACGGCCGCGCCAGCTTCGTGGTGCAAACCAGTACCGGCGGTGCGCCACCGGCGTGGGCGTTGCAGCAGATGCAGGCAATGCAGGCGCAGTTCGGGGTGATGCAGGCGCAGATGCGGCAGCTCGAGCAGGCGGCGCTGATTCAGCCGTTCACGCTGCCGGGGCCGCTCTCGGTAGTGTTCGCGCCGGGCTGGGTGTTCAATGGCATGCCGGATGTGGTGACGGTGGTCGCGCCGTCGCACGGCAAGCCCGCGACAACGCTGCCGCACGCGAGCACGCTGAAAAAGGTTTAGCCCCGGCTGGCCCGTTGCGGGCCGAACTGATCGTTGGCCGCCCGGCGCGTTGGCCGCCGGGTGGCCAGCGCGCTTACCTTACTCCCACATCAACTCGCGCACGTGCGCCATCGTGCCGGTAGCCAGCCCCTCCAGGCTGTAGCCGCCTTCGAGAATCGACACGATGCGCCCGTCGCAGGCCACCTCGGCAATCTGCATCAGCTCGCGGGTGATCCACGCAAAGTCGGCGTCTTCGAGATTCAGGCCGGCGAGCGGATCGAGCCGATGCGCGTCGAAGCCGGCCGAGATAATGAGCAGTTGCGGCTCGAACTCGCGCAGCGCCGGCAGCATCTCGGCCTCTATGCGCTCGCGAAATGTCTCGGAGCCGCAGCCACGCGGCAGCGGCACGTTGACGATGTTGTGACTTACGCCGGTCTCGGCCGCCGAGCCGGTGCCCGGGTAAAGCGGCGACTGGTGGCTCGATGCGTAGAACAATTCGGGCCGGTTGTAGAACGCGGCCTGCGTGCCGTTGCCATGATGCACGTCGAAGTCGACCACCGCCACGCGCGCCAGCCGGTGCGTCTCGTGCGCATAGGCCGCTGCGATCGCGGCCTGATTGAAAATGCAGAATCCCATTGCCCGGGCCGGTTCGGCGTGATGTCCGCATGGGCGCGTGGCGCAGAACACATTGCGCGCCTGGCCACCGAGCACCGCATCGACGCCTGCGCAGGCCGCGCCGACGCAGCGCATCACTGCTTCCCAGGAGCCTGGCGACATCACCGTGTCGCCCCCGTCGAGCGGCGTAAAGCCTTGGCGCGGAGCGATATCGGCCACCTCGTCGACAAACGCCGGATCGTGAATCAGCCGGACTTGCTCGAGGGTGCCCAGCGGAGCGTCGCGCCAGGCGAGGGCGGCAAACTGGGGGGAGCGCAGGGCAGCCAACACTGCCTTGAGCCGCTCGGGCGATTCCGGGTGGCCGGGGCCGGGGCGATGTTCGAGGCACGCTTCATGGGAAATGACAAGGGTAGGCATCATGTGCTGCGGCGCGCGGCGCGAGCCGCGTTGTCTCCTGGATTATCGTGGGCTGCCGGGGTGCGCGGCACATTCTGGCGCCGCGCCTTGGCGCCCGACTGCAAGCGTCAGGATACGGCGGCCCAGCTATTCAAACCAGTTAGACATTATTTGAAACACCATAGGCATTTGCTTATGGGTGAGGGGCCCGCACAGGCGCTGCCCGCCCGCAAATTCCTCAGCCCAAGCCTGTGGCTCGCGCGATGAGCAGCAGCCCGGCGCTGATTGTCGCCGCGCCAACCACGCGCGCGGCACTTGTGCCGCCCGGCAAGAGCCGTTCGGCGGTGATGCCGATGCCAACGAGCGTCATCGCGCGCACGTCCATTACGCCGACCGCCAGCAGACAGGTGGTGAGGCCCGCGCAGCAAAGGATGCAATGCCGGCCCAGGCGCAACCCGTGGCGCACGGCGGCGCGCGCGGAGGGCACCGCCGTGCCTGCGCGTGCGCGATACGCTGCCGGCCGGCAACACGCGAGGTGGCGCGCTTTCCACGCGCCGAACTGAAGCGCGCCGGCCGCCAGCACGATGAGGCCGGAGGCGGCCGGCGCCCATTGCGCGAGCGCCGGGGCGTGCATCTGCGCCGTCTTGAACAGGGCACCCAACGTGAAAACGATCACGCCAAGCGCAGCCCACAGGAAGAAGTATGCGAGGCCCGCCAAGGCGCTCAGCCAGCCAGGATGCCTGGTGCCGGCGGCGTCGAGGATCAGGCGGTAGCGCCACAGCATCGGCGCCAGCGAGGGCAACATCATCGCCACCATCATGACGCTCCACATGCCGGTGAACGAGGTGGCCGTGCCCAGCCATGTCCGGCCGGGCATGGGCGTCCACATCATCGATCCGCCGCCGGACATCGCCAGGCCGTGCATGCCCGGCGCAGCGCGCGACCACGCGAGCGTGAGCGCCGCGCTGGCGGCGAACAGCAGCGCCGAGATGCCAAGGAAGGCACGCCCGGCCGCCCGCTCGGAGGAACGCGGCGTTACCTGCTTGGCGAGGAGGCGTTGCGGCATGTCAGGTCTCCGAATTGCCGCTATGCGGCGCTCGCGGCTCAGCGTTGCCGGGCGCGCGCCTGGGCGGGTTGTGGCGCGTACTCGTCATGGCGGCGCCACCACACGCCGGTCTCGTTACGGCCCAGAGGCGCGCGGTCGAGCCACTGGTACATCCCCCACAGGCCGTCCAGGCCGCGCGCATAGGCCGAGTAGGTGTGATAGATCGCACCGCTCTCGCGCACGAAGGTGCTCATGCCGGGCCGGTCACGCACATAGGTGGCGGCATCGGTGCCGCAGGTGGCGGCCATGTCGGAGACGATCTGCGGCGGGGCGGCTTCATCCATCGCGTGGCCGCCGAGCCGATAGTTGTATTCGATCAGTCCGTCGCGCTGCTGTGCTTCGGTAAATGAAACGTTGAAGTCATAGTTGAATTCGCCGCCATGCGCCGAGGCCCATGGAAAATGCCAGCCCATGCGCTCACGGTAGGCCAGCAGCCTGGCCAACGGCGCGCGCGACACCGCCGCCAGCGTGACATCGTGCTGCGCCAGATGGCTGACGAAGCCATCGAAGCCATCGGCAATAGCCGAGCACGACGGGCAGCCGGCCTGATAGTCGGGCCCGAACATGAAGTGATAGATCAATAATTGCGAGCGGCCCTCGAACAGATCGGCCAGCGTAGCGCTGCCGTGTTCGGTGTCGAACCGATAGGTTTTGTCGACCTTGACCCAGGGCAGTGCCTGACGGCGCCGCGCCAGTTCGTCGCTGCGCCGGGTGAAGTCCTTTTCTGCCTCGAGAAGTTCGAGTCGTGCTGCCAGCCATGCTTCGCGCGTGGCGGTGGGATGAAGCGTCGTCATGCTTGCCTCCGTTGGGTTTGCCGTGTCGGTCGCATCGCGTGCGATCCGAGCCGCGGCGGGGTTGTTGTGGCCAGGGGCCCGTTTGCGCCAAATGCCTGCTTGCTTTTGGCGTGAACAGGTCCTAGATTAGCCGCGGGTATCCAACGGCGGGAGTGACAAGTGTGGCGGGATTTCGATGGACTCGATAATCACGGCGGCGGCCCGCGCGCTGGCCGCGGGTGATCCGCTCGGCGCGCTCAATCGCGTGGCCTTGCGCGACGATGCCCCGGCACTGGCGCTGCGCGGCATCGCGATGGCCCAGTTGGGTGATTGGGCGCGCGCCAAGGCGCTGCTGCGCGAAGCGGCGCGTGCGTTCGGCCAAAGGGAGCCGGTAGCCCGCGCGCGCTGCGTGGTCGCCGAAGCGGAGATTGCGCTGGTCTCGCGCGATCTGGCCTGGCCGCCCAAAACGCTCGAGGCTGCGCGTGCGACGCTCGAGGCGCACGGCGATTTCGCGAATGCGGCCCACGCCGGCTATCTCGAAGTGCGGCGCCTGGTGCTGATTGGCCGGCTCGGCGAGGCAGAGCAGCGGTTGGCCAGTCTGGTGCCCGCACCGCTGCCGGCCGCGTTGCGTGCCGCGCATGAATTGATCGTGGCCGGTCTGGCGATGCGGCGGCTGCAAACGCAAGTGGCCAGAACGGCGCTCTACGAGGCTGGCAGAGCCGCGCGCGAAGCGGGTATTCCGGCATTGATGGCCGAGGTCGATGGCGCCTGCGAAGTGATGAACGCACCGGCCGCGCGCCTGATCGCGCATGGCCAGGCCAGGCCGCTGCTGCTCGACGAGGTCGAGGCATTGCTGAGCTCGCATGCGCTGGTGATCGACGCGTGCCGTTATGCGGTGCGCAGTGCCGGCACGGTGGTGTCGCTGGCGCGGCGCCCGGTGCTGTTCGCGCTGGCCCGTGCGCTGGCCGAGGCCTGGCCGGCCGATGTGGCGCGCGATGCGCTGATCGCCCGGGCATTTCGCGGCAAGCATGCGGACGAGTCATATCGTGCTCGGCTGCGCGTCGAAATCGGACGTCTGCGCGTGGCGCTGCGGCCGCTGGCGGGAGTCGGCGCAACCGCGCGAGGTTTCGCGCTGATACCGCACGGCACCCGCGAGGCGGTGGTGCTGGCGCGCCCGGTCGATGATACGCACGCGGCCATGCTGGCGTTTTTGTCGGACGGCGAGGCCTGGTCAAGCTCGGCGCTGGCGCTGGCGTTGGGCACGAGCCAGCGCACCGTGCAGCGCGCGCTCGATGCGCTGGCGGCGGCCGGCAAGGTACAGCCGTGCGGGCAGGGGCGGGCGCGCCGCTGGATGATGCCGCCGCTGCCGGGATTCGCGACGACCTTGTTACTCCCTGCCGCGCTGCCCGGTGGCTAGAATCGAAGTGTGAGTCGAAACACGAAGCGAAAACCGGAGCGAACGATATGACAAAGATGAATCGATCGGCCGCCGAGATCATCGGCGAAATGGGACCTTTTGCGGACATCGACGCCGTGCACGGGGTGAGCTACGACGGCCGGCAAGTGTGGTTCGCCGCCGGCGACTCGCTCAAGGCGGTCGACCCGTCCAGTGGCAAGGTAGTACGCTCGATCGATATGGCGGCGCACGCAGGCACAGCGTTCGACGGCCAGTACTTGTTCCAGATCGCCGAGAACCGCATCCATAAGATCGACCCCCGCACGGGTGGGGTGCTCGGCTCGATCCCCGCGCCCGAGGGGGGCGCGGCGGGCCTGGCCTGGGCCGAAGGCACGCTGTGGGTGGGGCAGTACCGCGCGCGCAAGATTCATCAGGTCGATCCCGAAACCGGCGCGATTCTGCGCACTATCGAGTCCAACCGTTTTGTCACGGGTGTGACCTGGGTCGACGATGAACTCTGGCATGGCACCTGGGAAGGACAGCAAAGCGCATTGCAGCGGGTGGACGCGCGAACCGGCGAAGTGCTCGAATCGCTGGAGATGCCGCCCGACACCATCGTCGCCGGGCTCGAATCCGACGGCGGCGATCGCTTCTTTTGCGGCGGCGGCGATAGCCGGAAAGTGCGCGTCGTGCGCCGGCCCCGGCGTGCGGTCGAGGCGGCGCCCGAGACTACCGGTCTGTAAGCGCCGCGTTCTGGCCGGCGAGTCGGATTACAGGTTGGCAGTTGCCTGCGCGCTCGGCATCGCCGCATTGAAACGCGCCAGGAACTGGCGCGTCGCGGCCTGTTGCGGGGCGTCGATCACCTGGGCGGGCGGGCCAGCTTCGACCACGACGCCGTCGCGCATGAAGATCACGCTGTCGGCCACTTCCCGCGCGAAGGCGATTTCGTGCGTGACCAGCAACATGGTCATGCCCTCGTCGGCCAGTTGCCGGATCACGTTGAGCACTTCGCCGACCAGTTCCGGATCGAGCGCCGAGGTGGCCTCGTCGAACAGCATCACCTGCGGCTGCATCGCCAGTGCGCGGGCGATCGCCACGCGCTGCTTCTGACCGCCCGAGAGTTTGTCGGGATAAGCGTCGGCGCGCTCGGCCAGCCCCACCCGGGCGAGCAGCGCCATGGCGCTTTGGTGCGCGAGATCCTTGGGCATCTTGCGCACGGTGACCATGCCTTCCATCACGTTGCGTACCACGCTCATGTGCGGGAACAGATTGAAATGCTGGAACACCATGCCGGTGTTGGCGCGAAACGCCGCCAGCTTGCGGTCGCCCGGGATGTGCGAGGCGGTGCCGTCGAAGGCGATGACGTGGTCGCCCACGCGAATGCGCCCGCCGTCGGGCTGCGTGAGCAGATTCACGCAGCGCAGCAGCGTCGACTTGCCCGAGCCGGAGGGACCGATGATGGCCACCACGCTGCCTTTTGCCACGCGCAGTGAAATGTCGCGCAGGACCACGTTCTGGCCGAACCGCTTGCTGAGGTTGTCGATTTCGATCATGCATTCGTCCATGCTCAGCTCCTGTCCTGTTGCGCGAGCCGCGTTTCGAGCCGCTTGGAGAAAACGGTGGCCGGAAACAGCACGATGAAATAGCCGATCGCCACGATCGTGTAGCACTCCAGCGGGCGGTACAGTTCGTGTGCGGCGCTTTGCCCCTGGTAGAGCAGATCGGGGATGGCCAGTACCGAGAGCAGCGAAGTGTTCTTGAGCTGCATGATCGACTGGCTCATGAGCGGCGGGATCATGCGCTTGAAGGCTTGCGGCAGCACGATGCGGCGCATGATCTGCGGCCGGGTCATGCCGATCGCCTGGCCGGCCTCGGTCTGGCCCAGATCGATCGACACGACCCCGGCGCGGAAGATTTCGGCGTAGAAGGCGCCACCGTAGAGTGCCAGCGCGAGCACGGAGGCGGTGGCCGGCGAGATCTGGATGCCGCTGAGCACGGGCAGCGCGTAATAGAACCAAATGAGCTGCACCAGCACGGGCGTGCAGCGAAACAGTTCGACATAGGCGCGTGCCGGGCCCGAGATCAGCACGCTCTTCGACAGCCGGGCCAGACCCGCAGCGAGGCCGACGATCAGGCCGAGCACCACGCACGCCACGGTAAACATCAAGGTGTAGAGCAAACCGTCGAGCAGCAAATGCCGGTATGGCCAGAGCGCCCCGAAATCCCAGTGATACACATCGACTCCTGTTGCCCGGGCGCTGCGATGCGCGCCCTGTTAATATTTGCGGCAAAACGCCACCCGTGGATCAAGATGCGGCCGCTCGGAATTCTGATGCTCGATACCCGTTTTCCCCGACCTGTGGGAGATCTCGGCAACCCCGCGACGTTCGCATACCCGACGGTGCTCAAGCGTATCCCAAATGCGTCGCCCGCGCGAGTCATTCACGACCAGGCCGCCGGCCTGGTGAGCGCATTTTGCGAGGGTGCCCGCGAACTCGAGCACCAGGGTTGTGCGGCGCTCATTACCAGTTGCGGCTTTATGGTGCTGCATCAGCAGCGCCTTGCCGCGGCCGTGTCGATTCCGGTGGCGACGTCGTCGCTGCTGCTGATTCCGCTGCTCAAGGCGCTGTTCCCAACCGATAGGAAAATCGGTGTGCTGACCGCTTCGGCGGCGGCGCTCTCGGCGGCGCATCTGGCTGCCGCAGGCGCGCCGGCCGACACGCCAGTGGGCGGCGTACGGGACGATGGAGAATTTGCCAGGGTGATCGTCGGCAACCAGCCCGAGGGCGACTTCGCGCGCATCGGCGACGAAGTCGTGGCGGCGGCGCAAGCCCTGAAGAGTGCGCATGCCGATCTCGGTGCGCTGGTGCTCGAGTGCACCAATATGCGTCCGTATCTGGAGGCGATTCGCCGAGCCTGCGGCGTACCGGTGTTCGACTTGCTGGATCTGGCGGATCTGTTGATGCGCCGGCCGGCCGGGGGGCCGGCGGCGCTGTGTGAGGCAGTGCGGCGTTAGAGCTGCACTTCTTTCGGGAAATTGCTGGGATCGATGCCGACCAGCTTCTGCATGTTTTCCAGGATGATTTTCTTGGTGGTGCCACTCTGATGCATCTTGGCCAGCCAGGCGTCGAGGTGGCTCAGGAACGCGGTGTCGGTTTCCTTTTGTACGCCGACACATACCGGCGAGCCCTGCACCGGCGTCGGGATCACCAGATGGCCGAGGCTGGGCGACTTGGCCAGCACCGTCACGCCGAGCAGGGCCACCAGCACCTGGGCATCGACCCGACCGGTCTGCAGCGCCAGGGTGGCATCGCCCGAGGTGTCGAAACGCTGGATGTTCGCCTTGCCCAGATTCTGTGTGGCGAATGCGTCCTGATTGGAGCCGACGTCCACGGCCAGCTTGACTTTGGGGTTATCGACCTCGGCCCAGGTTTTCGGGTCGAAGCCCTTGCGCGCGACGATCGTGAAAGTATTCTGGAAGATCGGCGTGGAAAATCCGACCATTTTCTTGCGCTGCTCGGTGGGCGCCATGCCGAACATGCAGTCGATCTTGTTCGATTGCAGATCGAGCACGGCATTGCCCCAGGTGGTTTCCACCAGTTGCAATTTCACGCCCATCGACTGCGCCAGTTGCGCGGCCAGATCGGGTCCGAAGCCTTGCCATTGCCCGGTCGCCACCGATTTCTGAAAGTACGGCGGGGCGCCTGCGACCACCCCGGTTCTCAACGTCTTGGTGCGCTTGATGCGCGCCATGGCCGACTCGGGCCCCTGCGCGTGCGACGTCGCCAGGGGCAGCATGGTCCCCAACCCGGCCGCGCCCAAGCCTGCTACAAAGCGCCTGCGTGATGGCATTTCAGACTCCCGAAAGAAATTGAACAAGGTACATCCCGCGTCAGGACAGCGCCGCGTGGCCCGTCCCGGCTCGGCAGATTATAGCTGTCACATCCGTTTAATAAAGCGGGGAAAACGAGGCGGGCGGAGCTTAGGTCGACCGACCCAGCGGTGATAGACTCGCCGTTCATACTGAACCGGTACAGCTTCGCCATGACACGCTTCAACGGCATTGCCGGCCTGTTGCTGACCAGTTTGATCCTGATCGCGATTCCCGGGCCGAGCGTTCTCTACATCCTCGGGCAGGCGCTCGCGCGCGGGCGGCGAGCGGCGTTGCTGAGCGCATTGGGCAATGCTGCCGGTATCGCCCTGGTCGGGTGCGTGGTCGCGGTCGGGCTTGGCGCGCTGATTACCACGACCCCGGTCGTACAGGCGTATGTGCGTCTGATCGGTGCCGTCGTCTTGTTGGCGATCGGCCTGCAGTACTTGCGTGCCGCGCTGCGCGGCGGCGCGGCGACGCTCGCGCGAGGTGGCGGCACGCAGCATCGATCGCTGCTGGTCGGGGTGATGGTCGGCGCGACCAACCCGAAGGCGCTGGTGATGTTCGGTACCGTCGTGCCGAGCTTCCTGATACTGCCGCCGGGCGCTTCGCCCACCGTTTCATTGTTGCTGCTGTCGTTGGTGCCGATCGGCGTGGGGCTGGTGGTCGATGCCTCGTGGGCGCTGGTCGGCGATGCGGGGCGGCGCTTCCTGGCCGATTCTGCGCGCGGTATCCGTCTTTTGCAGGGCTTCGGCGGCGCGCTGATGATTGTGATGGCGGTGATGCTCGGCTGGCTGGAAAACATCGGGCATTAGCGACCGCGACGCGCGGCGGGTTGCGCGGGCGAGAAACCGTGCCGATCGCCGAGGTGCGATACCCCCTGCATCGGGCGACACAGCGCCCTTGCGGGATGGTCGCCTGCAGCGTCGGCGATGCGCCTCAGTCGGATTTGCCGGACTGGACTGGCGTGTGGGCATTCACGGCCGCCATGCCCGTCATGTCATGCATGCCGTGCATATCGCGCATGTCAGCCGCGCCGGCCATCGCATCGTGCCCGTGGTCGGACAACTGGGCGTCGAACCATTGGTGCAGGGCGCCGACCAGCCGCGGCTGCTTGCTGCTGTAATCGATTTCTCCGCCGTTGGGCACGTCACGGTAACTTACCCGCAGCTCGCCGGGCCTGGCCGCGCGCAGGGTTGCCAAGCCCGGCATGGACATGCCGTGTATCCGGGTGGGGTCGGAGAAGTTGCCCTGGGCGAATTGTTTGGCGATCGACGCCAGATGCTGGCGAATCAGCGTCGTTTGTCGTGCATCGGGGTGCTTTGTTATCACCTGCTGAATGCCGCCGTGGGCGGTCTTGGTGAAGATGTGCGTCGTTGCGGCCAACGAGAAGGGCATGACGTCGGCGCCGCGTTGCGCCACCTCCTGCTGCCGGGGCGTCTCGCCGGCCATGGCGGCGGTGCTCAGGGCGCCGGCGGCGATCGCCGCGTACAGCAATGCGTAAAACAGGCCAGGCATGGGTGTCTCCAATAATGAATTGCGCGCGAATCCCGCGGCGCAGGGTGAAGCCCTGCTGCAAAGAGATCATATGCCGAAAAGGCGGCAACCGTTCAGGCATTGCAATGATGCGCTAGATCATGCTTTTGCGGATGAGGCGCTACCCAGCGGCTCGCCAATCGATTAATATGCATTTAAAATGCATATTAATGTCGGGAGAGGCATGATGATGAAGATCAGCGAACCCTCCGCCAATCGGGTTGCTCCGGGGGCGATGGGCATACCGGTGTTGCGACTGGGATTTCGGCCGTTTTATCTGGGCGGGACTCTTTTTTCGTTGGTGGCCATCGTGATGTGGGTCATGGCGCTGCACGGCATTGCCGTGGCAGGGCATGCTCCGCAAATGCAGGGAATACTCTGGCACGCTCACGAGATGGTGTTTGGTTTCGTCGCGGCCATCGTGGTGGGTTTTCTGCTGACCGCGGTGCGGGCCTGGACCGATATGGAAACGCCGAGGGGCGCGCCGTTGGCCGCACTTTGGCTGTTGTGGGCCGCCGGGCGCGTGCTGGTGTGGACAGGGCCCGAGCCGGTGGCGGCAGTCGTCGATAGTGCATTCCTGCCGATCGTCGCACTGGTGCTGCTGCGCGTGCTGATTCACGCGCGCAACCGGCACAATATTTTTCTGCCCGTGGCGCTGGGCCTGTTCGGTTTGCTCAATGTGCTGTTCCATGCGTGGGTGTGGTCGGGCCGCGCCGATCTGGCGCTGCGCGCGGCGTATGGCGCTGTCGGTCTGGCGGTGATGTTCGTGTCGGTGATTGCCGGACGGGTGGTGCCGATGTTCACGCAGAATGCGATTCCCGGATTTGTCATGAGGCGCTGGAAGATCGTCGAGAAGCTGGCTATGCCGATCATTATCCTGGCCGTGCTGGCGGATGCCCTCGGCGCGCCGGCGCCGCTCGTTGCGGTACTGGCCGCGGGCGCCGCGGTGGTACATGGGGCGCGTATTGTCGGTTGGCGTTCGTGGCGCGTCGGTGCGCGGCCGATCCTGTGGATTCTGCACGTTGCCTACGTATGGATTGCGGTCGGCTTTGCAATGCTGGCGCTCTCGGCGCTGGGCCTGGTGGCTCACACGCTGGCGCTGCATGCGTTGGCGGCAGGGGCCATTGGCTGCGCTATCGTTGCCATGGTCACGCGCACCGCGCTGGGTCATACCGGCCACCGGCTGGTGGCGGGGCGCGCTGAAGTCGCTGCCTACTGGCTGATGATCGTCGCCGCGTTGCTGCGCGTGTTCGGGCCGTGGTTTTACGCACGGGCGGGCTTGCTGTGGATCGACGCGGCCGCGGCATGCTGGTGCGTCGTCTGGGGCCTATACCTGATCAAATATGCGCCTTATCTGACGTCGCCACGGGCGGACGGCAAGGCGGGCTGACGGCGGCCGCGGCGCGATGCGCGAGGCATCGGCCGCGCGTCGCGCTCATTCGATGCGCAGCGGCAGGCTGGCAAAGCCGGCGCCCGGATAGACTTCACTGACCGGCGGGTTGCCCGGCACCAGAGAAATGCGGCGAGTGTGCGCCAGGAGCGCATGCATCACCACGCGCAATTCCAGCCGCGCCAGCGGCGCGCCTGGGCAGGCGTGAATGCCGGCGCCATACAGCAGGTTGTGGGCGGCATGCTCGGCCGGACGGCATGCGTCAGGTGCGCCGAATACGGCTTCGTCGCGGTTTGCCGAGGCCCACATGATCGTAATGCGTTGGCCGGCCGGAATATGGCGGCCGCCGATCTCTACCGGCTTGGTCGTCACCCGACGATTGGTGATAAGCGGGGCATGAATCCGCAGTATTTCATCGATCGTGTCCGACAACAGCGCCGGCTCGGTGCGCAGGTCTTGCTGCAGCGACGGATGCTCCGCGAGGTACTGCGCGAGAATGCCGACGCATGCGGCAATCGTGCCCAATTCACCGACGGTCCAGTTGCGCACAATGCTGACGATCTCCTCGTCTTGCAGCGGCTTTTGATCGATCTGCGCGCGCAGCAAGCTGGTGGTGATGTCATCCGGCGCGGCGTCGCCCGCCGCGCGGCGTTGCGCCAGCAGCGTCCTGATGTAGCCGTCGAACTCGAGCGCGACACGTTCCATCTCCCCCTTGTCGGCCCGCAGGGTAGCCTCGCGGTTCTTGCGAATCCACTCGAGCAGCGGCGTGCGCCATGCCGGCGGCCACCCCAGAAACGCACACTGGATCTGCAGGGCGAATTCGCACGCGAATTCGCTCATGAATTCGATTTCGCCGTCGCGCGGCAACTGCGCGGCGAGCGCCTGCGCGATGGCCTCGCAAGCCGGCTCGAAAGCCCGCATGCGCTGGGCGCTGAAGTAGGGATCAAGCAACTGCCGGTAGCGTGTGTGCTGCGGCGGGTCCATGCCATTGGGAACGGAAAGGTAGGAGGACACCGCATTGCTGAATGTCTGCGGATCGTCCAGTACTTGCATGACGTCTGCATGGCGGAACAGAGACCAATGCAAGTAATCGCTGTGGGCGACCGGACAGCGGCGGCGCATCTCGTCGTACGCGGCAGTCTGATTTTTCAGGACGCCGTCAGATCTGGGATCCCAATCATTTTCTGGTTTGTCTTCCATGGTGTTTCTCGGGTTATCGATACGCATGCTGTCATGCTTTTTCACTTATAGCGGATCGACCGGCAGCCTTGCTTGACCGTTATCAAGCAGCGGGCTAAACACACTGACGCGCACGTCGGCCGGGCGGTGCGCCGCATGATGGCTTGGCCGTGTGGTGCGGCTTGTCGGCCTGCGCCAACGCGAAGAGTGGCGACAATCTATCGAAAATTTGAATAAATCTCATCGGATATAACGATTTTTATTATTCAGGGAATACCCCTAGACTTGGCGCATCACTTATCGGATCGTTTGCCATGTCTTCATCGTCTTCCACATTGTCGCTGGTGCCCGAACGGCGCCAGAATTTCTGGGCCGGCCTGGTGCTGGTCACCCTGATTGCGTTTCTCGCGCTGATGGCCGGGCGCGCTTTGCCGCTGATCGGCGGCCCGGTATTCGGCATCCTGCTGGGCATCATCGTCCGTAATGTCCTCGCGCCCGGCGCGGCTTACGAGGCCGGCATCCGCTTTGCCGCGAAGTATGTGCTGCAATGGTCGATCGTCGCGCTGGGCGCGGGTCTGAGCCTGTCGCAAGTCGCTCATACCGGGCTCGATTCGCTTGCCGTGACGAGCGTGACGGTCACTGCCGCCGCGCTGGCGGCCTGGGGCCTGGGGCGGCTGCTGGGCGTGAGCGGCCGGCTCAAACTGCTGATCGGCGTGGGCACGGCCATTTGCGGCGGTTCGGCGATCGCGGCGGTCACACCGATCGTCAAGCCCGACGACCATGAAACGGCCTTCGCGATTTCCACCATTTTTCTGTTCAATGTGGCCGCGGTGCTGTTGTTTCCGTTGCTGGGCCACTGGCTGCATTTGTCCGACGCGGGTTTTGGCATGTGGGCCGGTACGGCAATCAACGACACCTCGTCGGTGGTCGCGGCCGGCTACAGTTACAGCAAGGCGGCTGGCGATTTCGCCACCATCGTCAAGCTCACGCGCGCCACGCTGATCATTCCCATCTGCCTGGTGCTGGCGCTGGTCGTTGCTTATCGCGAAAAGAAACATGGCGCGGGCGATTTCCGTCTGGCGCGCGTCTTTCCGTGGTTCATTCTTTGGTTTCTGGTGGCCTCCGGGCTGCGCACCGCCGGTGTGATTCCGGCCGGATGGCTGCCGTGGATTCACCAAGCCGCGGAGTTTCTCATTATCGTGGCGCTCGCCGCCATCGGCCTGTCGTCGAACTTGCGCCGTATGGCCGGCACCGGCGTGCGGCCGATCCTGCTGGGCCTGGGCGTATGGGTGGCGGTGTCGCTGAGCAGCCTGGCGGTGCAGGTTGTGATGGGGCAGATGTAAGGCGCGGTGGTGGCGTGCCGCCTGGCCCGGCGGTCCGGGACGCGTCGGGGCGAGGTGCGGCAGCGGCTATCATTATGGCTGTGCCCGCCCCGGGCCTGCCAGATACCGGGACGGGGTTCAGTCACCGCCTTTGCGAGATCACGACTTGTCCATGACGCCTGAAACCGATACCGCCGTCCCGCGCCCCGCCATTCGCTGCCTGACCCCCCTGGAGGGCCGCGTGCTCGGGGTTCTCAGCGAGAAGCAGCACACCGTGCCCGATACGTATCCGCTCTCGCTCAATGCGCTGGCTGCCGGCTGCAACCAGAAGACCGCGCGCGCGCCGGTGATGAATGTGAGCGAGGCCGAAATTTTGACCGCGATCGATGGGCTGAAGCGCCTGAGCCTGGTGTTCGAGGGCAGCAGCAGCCGGGTGCCGCGCTTCGAGCACAATCTGGGCCGCGTGTTCGGCATCCCGAGCCAGGCCACCGCACTGCTGACGGTGTTGCTGCTGCGTGGCCCGCAAACCGCCGCCGAGCTGCGCCTGAATTCGGCCCGGCTGCATAACTTTGCCGATATTTCCTCGGTCGAGGCTTTTCTTGAAGAACTGGCCGCGCACGAGCCGCCTTATGCGGTGAAGCTGCCGCGCACGCCCGGCGAACGCGAGAACCGCTGGATGCATCTGCTGTGCGGCGCGCTCAGCATGCCGGATGAAGCGCCGCAGGCCTATGGCGGCGCTGAGGGCGGTGCGTCCCCGGTCGCGCCGTCCGAGTTCGAAGCGCTCAAGGCGGAGCAGTTGCGTCTGGCCGGCGAAGTCGCCCGGCTGCAGTCCCAGGTTGCCCGTCTGGCGAGCGAGCTGGGCATCTCGCTGGGCTCGCCCGACGAAGATGCGTAGGGCGTCGCGTGACCGGCGAGCCGGTCACGCCAGGCTTTCGGCCAGTTCGGCGTCGAGCGCTTGCGCACGCTGCACCGCTGGACGTGCCTGGAAGCGCTCCAGGTAGGCGAGTACCGCCGGGCCCGCTGGCATCAGTTTGAATCCGGTGACCCAGCCCAGCGCGCTGCCCCACAGCGCGTCGGCAGCCGTGAAGCGCTCGCCGAGCAGCCACGGGCCGGGCTGCAGTTGCCGCTCGACCGCATCGACCACCGCTTCATAGCTGCCGTAGGGCGAAGTCGATTCGTTGCCGGCGTCGCGGTTCATCGCCTTGTCGACGATGGCCGGCTCGAAACACGAGCCGTAGAACACCATCCAGCGCAGATAGGCCCCGCGCAGCGGATCACCGGGCGCGGGCGACAGGCCTCGCTCCGGATACAGCTCCGCCAGATACATATAAACGGCGGCCTGCTCGCTGACGAAGGTCTCGCCGTGGCGCAACGCCGGCACCTTGCCCATCGGGTTGATGGCGAGATAGGCAGGCTCGCGCTGTTGCCGGGCCTTGAGGTTGAGCACATGCAGTTCGTGCTCGGCCTGCAGTTCCTCGATGAGAATGCGCGCGCCCGCCGAACGGCTGTGGGGTGCATGGAACAGCGTGATATGGCGATCCTGATTCATTGAGAACACTCCGTCCTGATTGGCGTGAAAAGCAAACAGCCCGCAACCGATCGCGGCCGTTGGACCGCCAGGGCACGATGCGGGCAAGGGACGATGACCAGTGTACGTAAGTTCGCTCGGCACTCCGACACGAAAACACGTAGGACTTTGGCGAGGCGAGAGGCCGTTCATTGGACGGCGGACTTGATATTTTGACTATTCGGTCATAATATTCGGTCCATGACTCAACCTTTCAATTCGAAACGACGGGCGCCCGGCGCCGCGCGTGGCAGGCCGCGCGAGTTTGACGCCAGCGCAGTCTCCGAAGCCGCAGCCGGGGTATTTTGGGAGCATGGCTATCACGCGGCGTCGCTCGACACATTGTGCGAGGCGACCGGTTTATTGCGCGGCAGCCTCTATGGCGCGTTCGGCGACAAGCACGGCATGCTGCTGGCGGCGCTCGACCGCTATGCGGAGGGCGCGCTGGCCCAGCTTGCCGCGCGCCTGAACGAGCAGATCCCGCCGCGCGAGGCCTTGCGCAATGCCTTGCTGCACCACACGCGGGTGGTCTCGGCGCTGACCGGTCTGCGCGGCTGTTTCATCACCAACGCGGCGATGGAAATGCAACCCGGCGACGAGACGGTGGCCGCTCGCATCACGTCGGTCATGCGGCGCATCTCGACCTTGCTGGCCGCGGCGGTGATTCGCGGTCAGGCGGCCGGGGTATTCGATTCAACGCTCGACGAAAATGCCGTCGCCGAGTTTTTGCTGTGTATCACGCAGGGCTTGCGTGTGCTGGGCAAGGTGGGGCACGACGAGGCGCAGTTGACCGCGGTGGTCGACATGGCGTTGCGCGCACTCGAATAGCGTCATGCCTATTTTTTTATTTAATTTTTGACTAATCAGTCATGAAATGTGAACCCACAATTGCGACACCGTCCGGTCGCACCGAAGCTTCCCCGGCGCCGGGCGCGCTGGCGTTGGTGGTGTTGCTCACCGGGGCATTTCTGTCGCCGCTCGATTATTTCATTGTCAATCTTGCCCTGCCGGCGATTCAGAGCGGCCTGCACGCCAGTTCGGCGCAACTGCAACTGATGGTGTCGCTATACACTTCGGCGTTCGCGGTATTGCTGGTCACGGGCGGCAGATTGGGCGACCAGTTTGGCCGCAAGCGCATGTTCATGGCCGGCATGGCCGGTTTCGTGGCGGCCTCGCTGCTCTGCGCATGCGCGCCGAACGGCACCGTGCTGGTCGCTGGGAGAATCCTGCAGGGGGGCTCGGCGGCGGTGATGGTGCCGCAGATTTTGGCAACTATCCGAGCGGTATTTCCAAAGGCCCAGCAGACCAAGGTCATGAGCCTATATGGCTTCGTCTTCGGCTTTGCGTCGGTGGTCGGGCAGATCGGCGGCGGCGCACTGATCACGCTGCGCCCGTTTGGGTTGGGCTGGCAGTCGATTTTTCTGATCAACGTGCCGGTCGGATTGGCGGCATTGTTCGGCGCGTGGCGGCTGGTACCGGAAAACCGGCCGGAACACCGTGCGCGCCTCGATCTGGGTGGTTTGTTTTGCCTGCTGCTGTCGCTGGCGCTGGTGATCTATCCGCTCACCGCGGGGCGCGAGGCCGGTTGGCCGGCCTGGACGCTCGTCGCATTCGCCGCGAGCGTGCCGGCGTTCGCCCTGTTCCTGTGGGTCGAGGCAAAACTGCGGCGACAAGGCGCGGACCCGCTGGTCGATCTGGGCATGTTTCGCAATCCGGTATTTTCGCTGGGTCTCGTGCTGGCATTTTGCTTTTATTGCGACAGTGCGTTTTTCCTCACGTATGGCGTCTATTTGCAGGACGGTCTGCATTGGTCGCCGCTGGCCGCGGGGCTGGCGATTTTTCCGTTTGGTGTTGGCGCCATCATCGGGCCTTTGAATTCGCCGAGGATCGTGCGACATGCCGGGCACCATGTCCTGACGATCGGCTTCGCTCTGCTGGCCACCGGTTTCGCGGTCGCCATCGGCATGCTGTGGCATCGCGCAAGTCCATCGCCAGTGTTCTATCTCGGTCTGCTCGTGGCGGGCATCGGACACGGCCTGGTGTTGCCGTCGGTCGTGCGAGTGGTGATTGGCGAAATCGAACCGGCCAGGGCGGGGGTGGCGTCGGGCGTGGTGACGTCGATGTTGCAGATCGGCTCGGCGTTCGGTGCGACAGCCATCGGCGGCGTGTTTTTCTCGGCAGTCTTGCCGGGCGATGGGGCAACCGGTTATGCGCGTGCCTTTCAGGCCGGCATGAGTGTCGTGGTGGTGCTGTTCGCCGTGTGTACGCTGCTTGCGTTCGCGCTGGTACGGCAACATGCGCTGGCGAGCCGGCATGCCGAGGTGGCATGATGGACCGGCGCCGCGCGGCTGACGCGGCGCCGGCTCAGGTGTCGGCTTAGGCCTTTTTCACGTAGGCGTTGCACCAGCCCTTGGCGGCCACCAGCTTGCCGGCGTAGATCGGGCAGGGGCCGTTGGCGGCACCCGCCTTGCCCTGGTACAGCGAGCAATTGTCGCAGGCCTCGCCGGCCTGGTATTTCGGGAACTTGGCTTTGTCGACCTTCGTTGCGTTCTCTTTATAGCCAAGCGTTTGGGCGGTCGGATCGCTCTCGGAGAGCATTTCGGCAGCTTGCGATTCCTTGGAGAGCAGCGCGGCTGACGAAGCGAGCGATGCGGCGACGATCATGAACTGACGGCGGGAAGTTTGCATTGTGGGCTCCTTATTTTGTTTGACTGGACCGAGGGTCGCGCAAGACCACGGCCAGCAGTGGCACGCCGCGTTGCACAGGGCCTGCCAGGGTAATGCGCCGACGCATGCGTGAGGTGCCGGCGAGCCGGACGCCCGCGCACACGTCGCACTTCAAATTGCGCCCATGCAGTCTAGGCGTTTCGCCATTTTCCGGCAAGCGGCGAACGCACTTATGGTCGGCATAAGCGGGGACGCATCCGCGGCGTGGTTTTTTTGAGTACCCGGCGCGCACAACAGTGTGTCGGCTTGATGATTGTCAAGGCTCGAGGCACGCTCGGCGCCGACAATGACGCGACGCGGCTGCGCGATGCCGCCGCGTTCTCGTGCCCGGTGGGCTAGGTGATGTCATGGAGGCAGGCAGACCGCTGCAACGCAATGTCTGGCAGGTGCTGCGTGCCCGCCTCAAGGAGCATCCGCTCGCACGCGTCGGCCCGGGCCTGATCACCGGCGTGGCCGACGATGACCCCAGCGGCATCGCGACCTATTCGCAGGCCGGTGCGCAATTCGGTCTGAACATGCTGTGGACCATGCCGCTGGCGTTTCCGCTGATGGCCGCGGTGCAGCTGATGTGCGCCGATATCGGACGGGTCACCGGTCGCGGGCTGTCGGCCAACATCAAGGCAGCATTCCCGCCGTTCGTTCTCTATGGCGTGGTGTCTTTGCTGCTGATCGCCAATGTGCTGAATATCTCCGCCGATGTGGCCGCGATGGGTGAGGTGGCCGAGCTGGTGTCCGGCGTCGACCGCCATCTGATGACTGCATGCTTCGTGCTGGGCACGCTGCTGCTGCAAGTGTTCATCCCTTACCACCGCTACGTGGTTTTTCTCAAATGGTTGAGCGCGGCGTTGCTGGCCTATGCCGCGGTGCTGGTCACGGTTCACGTCCCCTGGGGGCAAGTCGCGCTGCGCACGGTCTGGCCGCGCCTGACACTCAACGCCGATGCCGCGGCAGTGGTCGTCGGCGTATTCGGCACCACCATCAGTCCGTATCTGTTTTTCTGGCAGGCTTCGGAGGAAGTCGAGGAGATGCTCATGCGCGGCGGCATGCCGCTGACGAGCGATGCAGTAGCGGCCGAGGCCGAGCTGGGGCGAATTCGCTGGGATACCTGGAGCGGCATGTTCTATTCGAATCTGACCGCCTATTTCATTATTCTTGCGACCGCACTGACCCTGCATGCCGCCGGTGTCACCGACATCGACTCCGCCGCGCAGGCGGCCAGCGCGCTGCGCCCATTGGCCGGGGAATTCGCCTACGGGCTGTTCGCGCTGGGCGTGCTGGGCGTGGGTTTGATCGGCGTGCCGGTACTGGCGGCCTCGGGCGCGTATGCGCTGGCCGAAACGATGGGCTGGCACGAAGGGCTCGAGCATAAATGGCGCGATGCGCGCGGCTTCTACGCAATCATCGGCGTCAGTGTATTGGCGGGGTTGGGGATTCAGTATTCGCCGATCAGCCCGATGAAGGCCTTGTTCTGGAGCGCGGTGATCAACGGCGTGGTGGCCGTGCCGCTGCTGGTGGTGATCATTCTGTTGGTTTCCAAACCCGCCGTGATGGGAGCCTTCACCGCCAGCGGACCGGTGCGCCTGCTGGGCTGGATGACGGTCGGCGTGATGGGGGCGGCCGCCGTGGGGATGTTCGTGCTTCATTGATCGTCCCGCCTGCCGGGCCGGCCCAGAGGCCGCACGAGGCCTTGCGCGGATCGGGGTTTTCCCGGAATTTTCGCAGGCGCGGTATCATGCGGCTCTCGCATCGACGATCGGCCGCCACGGGCTCTTGGCGAGGTGATCCGCCGGGCCTCGAGGCCCGGCCGGCGCACCGACGGCCGATTCGGCTGCGTTCGCCGAGCGGGCAGGCAAGTCCCGCCGTGGTACACAACACAACGACAATTCGCGGATTCCCCGATGGTTCATGCCCATTTTTCTGAAGGTGCGCTCAGCGCCAGTCTGCAGGCGCTGCATTTACAGGCGTTTCTCGGCATTGTTGCCGCGCTGCTCATCGGCGGCATGGTCAAAGGGGTTGTCAGCATCGGCGTGCCGCTGGTCGCGATGCCGATCCTCACCCTGTTTCTGCCGGTCAAGCAAGCGGTGCTGCTGCTCTCGATGCCGATCATCCTGGGCAATATCCCGCAGGCGCTGGAAGGCGGCAAGACCTGGCAAACCGCGCGCGAGATGACCGCGCCGCTGATCGGCACGGTGCTCGGCAATATCTTTGGCGTGACCGTATTGATTTCGCTGGCGCCGCGCCATGCGCTGGCGGCCGCCGGCGCCGTGCTGATCTTCGCCACCTTGCTGATGCTGGCCTCGCCCAAGCTCAAATTTTCTCCCGCGATGGAAAAGCCAGCCGGCTTCGTGCTGGGTTTTGGCGCTGCGGTGATGGAGAGCATCGCGTCGGTGCCGGGACCGTTGCTGGCGATGTATCTGATTGCCACCGGCGCGACCGGCAAGGCGTTCACCAAGCGCATCGCCATTATTCTGGTGGTGTCGATCGTCACCCTGATCGTTGTGCTCGGGCGCGGCATGCACGCGAGCTGGCTCGATCTGGTCGTCTCGGCCGCCGCCAGCATTCCGGTGATCGCAGGCATCGTGCTGGCCCGACCGTTGCGCGACAAGCTGCCGCCTTTGGCTTTCCGCGTCCTGGTATTGCTGTTCGTGCTGGGCGCCGCGGTGCAGATGGTTCGCAAGTCGGGGGTATTGTGACGGCGCGGGCAATCTCATCGTGCACGATCGGGTTTTGATAGCATTCAGCCTTTCCGACGATAATAATTCAGCGTGAAGCCCTGGTCTGTGTCTGCATTTGTCGAGCGCCTTGCCCAATGGGCGGCCGAATTCAAACCGGTGGCAGCCGCGCGCCTGCGGCGCCTGCTGCACCCGACCTGGCATGGCGTGGGGCTGGCGCTGTGCGCGGTGCTCGCCGGCGTCATGTTGTATGTGCTGTTTCTGATTCCCTTCACGCCGAGTATCGGGGACATTCGCAAGGCCAGGCTGGAATTGCCGGCGCAGGTGTACTCGGCCGACGGCAAGCTGCTGGCCGAGTTCAAGCCGGGCAACCGCGAGTGGGTGCCGCTGTCGGATGTTTCCCCGCACGTGGTCGATGCGCTGATCAGCACCGAAGACCATCGCTTCTACCAGCACGGCGCGATCGATTGGCGACGCACACTGTCGGCCGCGCTCCATACGCTTGCCGGCGATCGCCAGGGCGGCTCGACCATTACCCAGCAGCTGGCCCGCAATCTCTATCCCGACCAGATCGGCCGCGCGCCCACCCTCACGCGCAAGATCAAGGAGGCCATCACCGCCTACAAGATCGAATCGGTCTACACCAAGAAGCAGATTCTCGAGACCTATCTGAATACCGTGCCGTTCCTGTACGACGCCTATGGCATCGAGATGGCCGCGCGCACATACTTCGGCAAGTCGGCCGATGAACTCAACATTCTCGAGAGCGCCACGCTGGTCGGCATGCTCAAGGGCAACGCTTATTACAACCCGGTACTGAACCCCGAACGCGCGCTGCAGCGGCGCAATATCGTGCTGGCGCAGATGGTCAAATATGGGCGTCTGTCGCAGGCCCAGTTCGACAGGCTCAAGCGCCAGCCGCTGCGGCTCGACTTTCAGCGCCTGACCGAGTCGCCGGGGCCGGCACCGCATTTCGCCCAACAGTTGCGCAAGTGGCTGATCGGCTGGGCCGATCGCAATGGCTACAACATCTATACCGACGGCCTGGTGGTGCGAACCACCATCGATTCGCGCTTGCAGGCGCTGGCCAATCAGGCGGTGGCGCGCCAGGGCAATCTATTGCAGGGGGTGGCCAACGCCGCCTGGGGCGAGCGCTCCGGCTGGGCCGGTCACCGCGCGCTGGTGGAGAGCTTCGTGCGCGAGAGCGCCGACTACCGCGCGGCGCGCGATATCGGGCTGACCGACAAGCAGGCCATGAAGCAACTGATGTCCGATCGCGCCTTCATGCGGGGGCTGCGCGAGGACAAAACCCGGGTGCAGGCCGGCTTTTTGGCGATCGACCCGGACAACGGCGAGATCAAGGCATGGGTCGGCAGCCGCGACTACAGCCAGGATGCGTTCGACCACGTCTCGCAGGCGCGGCGCCAGCCCGGCTCGACCTTCAAGGCGTTTGTGTACGGCGCGGCGTTCGAGGATGGCGCCAAGCCGGACGATAAGCTGGTCGACAAGGTGCAGGACATTCCATTGCCCGGCGGCGGCGTATGGAAGCCAAAGGACGACGAGGCCGCGACCGATCGCCCGATGACGCTGCGCGACGCGCTGGCGAATTCGATCAATACGATTGCCGCGCAACTCATCATGAAGGTGGGGCCGGACAAGGTCGCCAGCCTCGCGCGCGCGATGGGCGTGCGCAGCAGCAAGCTCGACCCGGTGCCGTCGCTGGCGCTGGGCACCAGTCCGGTCACGCTCAAGGAGATGGTAACCGCGTACGGCACGATCGCCGACGGCGGCAGCTATATCGCGCCGATGATGGTGACCAGCATCGAGAGCCGCGATGGCAAGGTACTGGCGCAATTCCGCCCGGCCCGGCCCGAGCGCGCGTTGTCCGCCCAGGCCACGGCAGACCTGATCGACGCGATGCGCGCCGTGGTCGACCATGGTACCGGCGCGGCGATTCGCTCCCGCTACGGCATTCGCGCCGACGTCGCCGGCAAGACCGGCACCACGCAGGACAACGCCGACGGCTGGTTCATTTTGATGTCGCCGCAACTGGTGGCCGGTGCCTGGGTCGGTTTCAACGACAGCCGCATCACATTGCGCAGCAACTATTGGGGACAGGGCGCGCACAGCGCGTTGCCGATCGTCGGGGAGTTCTTCCAGGGCGCGCTGCATGCGCGCCTGATCGATACGCATGCGCACTTCGCCGAAATACAGGCGCCGAATTGGAGGCAAACCTGGCGGCAAACCTTCTCCACCAAATTCCGCGCCTGGATGCAATACCTGTTCGGCCACGCGCCCAAGCCGGCGGCGCATGCGCCGCAGCATCCGGCGCCTCATCACGTGCCGCAGCCATCGCCCATGCCGCCGATGCCGGAGCCCGCGAGCACTGTGGCGACGCCGCCATCGCTGGAGTCGCCCGGTGCCGCCTCGGGCGCATCGCCAATCACCGGACCCGCATCGTCCGCGCCGGCGATCGAGGCCCCGGCGCAATCGTCGGGCGTGGCTTATCCGCCCACGCAGCCGATCACGCCACCGATCACGCCACCGATCACGCCGCCCCAGGCCCCGTCCGAGACCTCGCCCGCCGTGCCGTCGAACACCCAGCAGCAGCAGGGCCTCGCTCCCGCCGGGCCGCCGGTCGAGCCGTCGACCCCCACACCCGCGCCGGCCCCGTCGTCACGACATGGCAATGGGCCGGCGCCGATCGTCTCGTTGCCGGTGGATCCGGTGACGTCCGGCAGCGATATCACGGTCCGCCCCCTGAGACAGGCGCCGGCGTCGCAGCCGAGTCAGTGAAGTTCACTCGCCAAAGGAGTCGACGATGCACGCTGCCATTCGTATCCGCCCGATCGCAGAGGGCGATTTCACTGGCTGGAAGCCGCTGTGGGACGGGTATAACGCGTTCTACGGCCGCGCCGGCAGCACCGCGCTGCCTGATGAAATCACGCAAACCACGTGGCGGCGATTTTTCGATGCCGGCGAACCGGTGCATGCGCTGGTGGCCGAGGGTGCCGATGGCCAGCTCGTCGGACTGGCGCATTACCTGTTTCACCGCAGCACGACGCAGCTGGGGCCAGCCTGTTATTTGCAGGATCTTTTCACCGCCGAAGCCGCGCGCGGGCAAGGCGTGGGCCGCGCGCTGATCGAGCAGGCGGCGCGCTGCGCCCGCCAGGCCGGTGCGGCCCGCCTGTATTGGCAAACTCACGAAACCAATGCGACGGCGATGAAACTGTACGACGCCGTCGCCGAGAAAAGCGGTTTCATCGTCTACCGGATAACGCTATAGGCAAGCTCGCCTAACCGGCCAGCTTCGCAGCCAATTCGGCGACGTGCCTGCCCTGGTAACGGGCGATTTCCAGTTCGTTTTGCGACGGCTGGCGGCTGCCGTCGGCGCCGGCTAAGGTGGTCGCGCCATAGGGGCCGCCGCCGGTGATTTCATCCATTTTGGTCAGGCCGGTGCACGCGTAGGGCACGCCGACGATCACCATGCCGTGGTGTAAAAGCGTGTTGTGGAACGACGTGATAGTGGTTTCGTGGCCGCCGTGCTGGGTGCCGGTCGAGGCAAACACGCTGCCGATCTTGCCGACCAAGGCGCCTTTCATCCACAGGCCGCCGGTCTGATCGAGGAAGGTTCGCATCTGTCCCGCCATGTTGCCGAAGCGGGTCGGCGTGCCGAAGATGATCGCGTCATAGTCACCCAGCTCGCCAGGGCTGGCCACGGGCGCCTTCTGATCGAGCTTGACGCCGCTGGCGGCTGCCTGCTCCGCCGGGATGGTTTCCGGCACGCGCTTGAGCGTTACGTCGGTACCGGCGACCGAGCGGGCGCCTCCGGCAACGGCATCGGCCATGGTTTCGACGTGGCCGTACATCGAGTAATAGAGCACGAGAACTTTCGCCATGATTTCTCCAGAGATGAAGGACTTGCGAAGGAGCTTGCGAGTGTGCCGGAGGCACTGCTTTTCACAATAGCACCGCCGGTTGCCGCCGGGGGAAAAAGCGCTCGCACGGCTGGCGCTGCGTCGCGGCTTCGGCGGTACAATGCGGGCGCACGAAAAACTGCGCCGGCGGCGCAGCGGGCTTGGGCCCGCGCGACAGGGGAAATGAACGATGATCAATGTGGATTCGGTGATGGTGGCCCGGCAATTGTCGGCGGGGTGCAGCGTGGTCAGCCTTGCCTGGTTTCTGGCCTACCGCCGGGCCCGGACGCGGGCGGCGCAATGGCGCTCGTTCGGTTTGTTCGCGTTCTTCGGCGTCGCCTCGACCTGGCTGTTCAGCTTTGCCGGGGCCAGTGCCGTCGTGCTGGGCGATAACGCCTCGTCGGCCTGGTGGTATCGGTGGGGATGGCTGATCAGCGACAGCCTGTATGTGGCCGTGCTCGCGTGCGCGGCGCTGTTGTTGTACCGCCGCTTGCGGCGGCGCTAGGGGCCCGGGCGCCGGCCGCCCGACCCCCGGCCCGGATGGTTCAGACGGGCTTGCGCGCGACCATGCCGATCAGCGCCGAGCGCCCGCCGTGGCGCGTGCCCTCGGAAAGATCGTCCTCGTATTCGACGAGTTCCTCGATATCCCATCCCGCAAATGCTTCACGCAGGAGCTCCTGCGTGTACAGGTGCTCGAGCGACGATGGCCCGCCGGTGCCGTATTGGAGCTGCTGCGGCGTATAGCCCTGCAGCAGGATGCGGCCGCCCGGGCGGGTCGCTGCCTGCATCGACGCAAATTGCTTGATCCGCTGGCGAGGGTCGGCAAACTGAATGAAAATCGCGATGACCCAGTCGAACGCGTCGAGAAATTCCCGCGGCGGCCATTGCTCGGACAGCATGTCGCCCTGCGTGAATGAAACCCGGCTGTGCCGTGCTTCGGCCAGCTTCCTGGCCTTGGCGATGGCCACCTCGGAGACCTCGCTGGCGGTCACGACGAGTCCTTGCCCGGCCAGCCATATCGAATTCCTGCCTTCGCCGTCGGCAACCGACAGCGCCGTCTGGCCGGGCTTGAACAGCGCCTGATGCTGCGCCAGAAAACGGTTCGGCTCGGTGCCGAACAGGTACTCGTCGCCAGCCTCGCAGTAGCGGGCGCTCCATTTTGCTTCGTCGTTCATCTCATGCGGCTCCGGGGTTCGGGGGGTGTGCGCATGATACCGCCGGCGCCCAAACTTTGCCGGTGGCCTATAGCGCCAGGCGCGGTGCGACGTAGGCGCCGTAGTTGGGACCGTTGCCGGAGGCCGACGACGGGATCTGGTAGTCGCTGACGAAATGACCCTGGATGTATTTGCCGCTGCCGCCGACGGATGCATCGATATGGAAGGCGGCGAACGCGACGATCGTGACGTAGGTTTTGGCGCTGATCTGTGTGGCCACGGGTATCACCACCGTGGTGCCGACCGGCACTGAGCTGTAGAGCGTGGTTTTCGCGCCCGGCTCGATCCAGATGCTGTCGCCGATACTCAGCGGCGACGGGTTGCCGTTGGCCATCAAGTCCCGGATGGTCGGCACGTTGTCGGCATTGACCAGGAACGAAGTCCACTGGCCGGCCGAACAGTCGCTGCCATCGTCGCTGCTGCCATACGCGTATCCATTGGTGATCTGGAACTCGTAGGGTTGTCCGGTGGAGGGATCGAGGCGCGGCTGGTTGGTCGACGAATTCCAGTACTGGTCGAAAATGCACTGATCCAGCGCGACCGGAAAAAGTCCGCCGGCACCGATGGTGCCGGGCGCCGCGACGACCGCCACCGCGGTCGCGCCGATCGGCACCGAGAGCAGATTCAGCAGTTTGCCCAGCACCATCGCCACCGGGCCGCCGTTGACGCCATTGGCGCGATCGACGGTGACCTGCACGGCGGGCACGTCGTAAGGCCCTGGCGTGATGGTCTGCGCCTGCAGGGCCGACGGGGTGCCGCTCAGATTCCAGTAGCCGGTTTGCACGGTGCCGCTGGAGAGCACCTGGCCGTCCGAGGCATTCAATCCAATCGCGCCGAGCGCGGCGGTTTGCCCGCTTGTCCAGGTAGGGCCGGCGGCGCTGCCCAGCAAGGCGCCGGCGCCGGCCAGCGCGGCGGCGTCCGCCGCGTTCTGCATTTCGTTTCTGACCACGTCGACATGCGCGACATTGATCGCGAATGCGCCGAACGACAGCAGGGCAGTCAGAAACAGCAAAAAAAACAGTACCACCGAACCTTGTTGCTGGCGTCTGGGCGAGCGGCGCGCGATGTGACGCAATGCAGTGGGGGGGCGCATGGCACGAGCCTATTCGTAATTCATGACGGTGCTGGCCGTCAGCGTGATCGGACCGGTCAGCGCACTGAACGCCGACCCCAGCACCAGACCCTGGTAGATGTAGGTGACAGTGACCTTCAACGGAGCGCCGGAGGAGGTGCCCGACGATTGATTGATCGTGACGGTCGGTGTGGTCGCGGTGCCGCCGGTGAGCAGGCGGTTCTGCAAGTAATTCTGCGCCACGGTGGTGATCTGCGCGGGCGACAGTTGCGGCACGCGCACCACCACGCCGGCGCGCGCGGCCTCGCGGCTGGCATTGATGAGAACGGCCTTGTCGCACAGCAACAGGCTGGTGTCGATGATGCCGAACAGCACCATCATCAAGAATGGAAAGACCAGCACGAATTCGAGCGCGACCACGCCGCGCTCGTTGCCGACGAGCGTTCTGCAGTCACGCGCCCGGTGCGCGCGACGGTGCGACAGCCAGTCGGCCAGGCGTCTCATTGCACCGGCTCCGCCGAGGCCAGCGGATGACTCTGGAGCATCGCGGTGGGTACCGGGCGCGTGGCCTGCGCTGCGCCGTCGGTTGGCTTCGTCTGGCGCGCGGCCAGCGCATCGCGCACGCGGTGGTAGAAGCGAAGGTTATCGTCGACCGAGGATGCCGGCAGATCGACCAGCAGGATGCGTCGCGCCGCATCGTCATTGCCCAGCAACCCATAGGCCAGCGCGAGATTCTGGCGCGCCTGGCGCGGCGTGTCGGACAGCCCTGCAATATCGAGCAGCACGTTGGCGCCCGCGCGCGGCTGGTTGTCGAGAATCAGCGATAGCCCGAGGTCGATGCGCAGCCCCTTGACGTATGGCCACGTCTGCAGCCCGACGCGGTAGACCTTCTGCGCCTGGGCGTGGCGTCCCTCGAGATCGAGCACGGTGCCCAAGCCTTCGACCGCCAGCGGGCTGTCGGCGTGATGTACCACCAGGTCGCGGTATCGGCGCTCGGCATCGGCCAGACGGCGCTGGCGCAGCGCCACGCGCGCCAGCCCGAGCTGGGGCGCAAAGGCCGCCGGCGCCTGCTTCGCGGCGCGCTGGTATAACACGCGGGCCTGCTCGAGATCGCCGGCCGCGTATTTGGCGTCGGCCAGGCCCAACCCGGCGGCCAGCGAGTTCGGATCGGCCTGAAGCGCTTTCTCATACAGCGAAGTCGATAGCGGCACGTCGTCGGCCGCCAGTGCGCTGTCGGCCAAACGCAGGTCGGTAGCGCGGTCGGCGCCGTCCTGTGCGGTTACCGGCTTGATATCCAGACGGGGGCCGGCGCAGGCGGCCAGCAAGATGGCGGCCAGCGGCATCAGCAGGAGCGTTCGGGCGCGCGTGGCGTAACGATTCATTTGAATACCTCGATCAAACGGATCACCGCGGGGCCGGCCGAAATCAAGCCGACCGTCGGGAGAATGAAAAACATCATCGGTAAGGTGATCTTGGTCGCCAGCTTGGCGGCCTTTTCCTCGAGCGCGGTCATTTGCGCCATGCGCTCGGTGCGCGATAACTGGCGCAGCGATTGCGTGATCGGCGTGCCATAGCGCTGCGACTGGATCAGGGTCGAGACCAGCCCGCGCACCGACGGCAAGCCGATGCGCTCAGCCATGTTGCGCAGCGCCACCGCGCTGTCGCCGCCGATCTGCAGCTCGTCGGCGGTCACCCCGATTTCGTCGGACAGCGGCGGGCAAATGTTTTTGAGCTCGCGCGCCACGCGCTTGAGGCCCACCACCAGACTGTTGCCGGCGTTGGTGCAGATCACCAGTAAGTCGAGCGCGTCGGGCAGCGCCGAGCTGATCGCGCGCTGGCGCCCCTTGATGCGCGAGTTCAGCACGATCTCGGGGATCATCATGCCAAGCATGAAGGCGGCAAGCAGCAACAGCACGCGGAAGATGAAGTACTTGCCGAACACCGGCAGGTGCGGCCCCAGGGCGATCCCGCCGAGCCCGAGCAGGGTGCCGGCCGACAGTTTGCAGCCGACCAGGATCGAGACCGCGCGCCGGTCGCGAAAGCCGGCGCGCGTGAGCTTTTGAGCCAATTGAGTGCGCTGCATCGCGTCGAGCATCGGCACCTGCTCGCCAAGCAGCGCGAAGCGTTGCGCGAATGCTTGCCGCACGTTCTCCGGGCGCAGCGGCGCCTCGGTCTTTTGACTGGCTCCGACACGCGTGACGGCGTGGCGAGCCCGCTGCGCGATGCGGCGGCGGCGGCTGCCGGGCCAGCGCAGTACCAGGCCGATGCCGGCGATCAGCAGGATCAGCAGCAGCAGGTTGCGCGCGAGTTCGGGCGAGATTGAGGTCATCGCGATGTATCCAGCTTGGCGATCTTGTTGATCATCGCTAGCCCGATCGCCATCAGCACACTCGCCAATTCCAGGATGTGGTGGCCCAACGGCTTTTCGAACAGCAACGAGATATAGGGGCGGTCGATCAGGTACAGCAGGCCGACGATGGCAAACGGCACCGCCGAAATGATCTTGCTGGCGATACGCCCTTCGGCGGTGAGCGCCTTGGTCTTCATGCGGATATCGCGCCGTGTGCGGATGATGTTGGCCAGGTTTTCCAGCGTTTCACCGAGATTGCCGCCGGTTTCGCGCTGCAGCAGCAGGCAGACCGCAAAGAAGGAAAAGTCGGCGATCTGCACGCGCTCCACCGCCTTGTCGAGCACGTCCTTCAGTTCGGCGCCCAGCCGCAGGCTGTCACCGATGATGCGAAAGGTCGAGCGCACCGGCTCCTCGGTTTCGTCGCCGGCCGTACTGATGGCCTGCACCGCCGGGATGCCGGCGCGCACCGCGCGGATGATCAGATCCAGGGTGTCGGGAAAGACCGCCAGAAAGCGCGCGCGAAAACGTGCGATCAGCGCGCGGTAAGCCAGGCGCACCGCCAGCACGGGCACGCCGAGATAGAGCAACGGCCGGCACCAGCCCGGCGCACCGCTCAGTGCCACCACGGTCACCGCCAGCATCAGTCCGACGAACGCGCTCAGGTAAATCAGGCGCATGCCGGCAGCGCCGCTGACGGTGTGCACGCGCTGCGCGTGACGCTGCAGCCAGGCCTTCAGCGCGCCATGATCGGCGGGGCGCTCGAACAGTTCGACCTCGGCCCCGGGCGTGGGTGCGGGCTTGTTGACGATGAGCGTCTGCCGCATGCCGCGCATGCGTTCCTGCACACGACGGCGGGGCCGGCGGCGCAGCATGTCGCGCAGCGCCGAGACGATCAGACCGACGATCACGATCGAGAAGAACCCCGCGGCCGTGACGATATCGACGGGGGTCATGGGCGCATTGCCTCCAGCAGTGCTTCCTCGAGGCCATAGTATTGTGCGCGCGTGGCGAAGGCCGGCCGCAGCGCCGACGACTCGAAGGTTCCCTTGACGCCTTCCTGGTAGGCGCTGGCATCGTAGCGAAAGGCAAACAGATCCTGGGTGATGATCACGTCGCCCTCCATGCCGGTGACTTCGGTGATGCGCGTGACGCGCCGCATGCCGTCGCGCATGCGCTCGATTTGCAGAATCAGGTGGACCGCGCTGGCGATCTGGCGGCGGATCGACAGCAGCGGCAGGTTGCCGTTGGCCATCATGACCATGCTCTCGAGCCGGGTAATGGCGTCGCGCGGCGTGTTGGCGTGGATCGTCGTCATCGACCCGTCGTGGCCGGTGTTCATCGCCTGCAGCACGTCGAACGCTTCCGGGCCGCGCGTCTCGCCCAGGATGATGCGGTCGGGCCGCATCCGCAGCGCGTTGCGCACCAGATCGCGTTGCGAGACGCCGCCCAGCCCCTCGCTGTTCTCGGGGCGTGTCTCAAGGCTGACCACATGCGGCTGCTGCAGCTGCAGCTCGGCGGCGTCTTCGATGGTCACGACGCGTTCGTGTTCGTCGATGTGATGGGACAGCGCATTGAGCAGGGTGGTCTTGCCCGAGCCGGTGCCGCCGGAGATGACGATATTCAGGCGGCAGGCGCCGGCGATTTTCAGCAACTGCGTCATGGGCGCCGACAGGTTGCCCTGCTGCGCCATGCGCGTAAGCGTGATATTGCGTTTGGAAAATTTACGAATCGAGATCGACGCACCGCGCAGCGCGATCGGCGGCAGCACGACGTTGACCCGGCTGCCGTCGGCCAGGCGGGCATCGACCATCGGGCTGCTTTCGTCCACCCGGCGGCCGACCGCCGCGGCGATGCGCTGCGCGACATTGATCACGTGCGCATTGTCGCGAAACTTCATCGGCGTGAGCTCGAGCCGGCCATGCCGTTCGGCATATACCTGGTCGGGGCCGTTGACGAGGATGTCGGTTACCGACTCGTCGGCCAGCAGCGGCTCGATCGGCCCGACCCCGAACATATCGTTGAGGATCTCGTCGACGATCAGTGTCTGCTCGCTCGGCGTCACATTCAACTGCTCGCGCAGCGCCGCGTCGGCGGCGGTCGCCTCGATGCCCGCGCGAACCTCGTCGCGCGTTTTCATCAATGCGGCCGACATATTCATCGAGGCAAACACGATCGCGCGGATCGCCTTGAACTTGTCGGAGCGAATCAACGCTTCGTGGCCGCTGGGTGCCGGCACGGGGTTGGGGATCGACGTGCCGGTGGCCGGCGTTTTCGCCGCCGGCGCCGCTGCGGGCGTGCTGGCCAGCACGGACGAAGCCGGCGGGGTGTTTTTCAGGCCGAACATTACGATGCCCTCCGCCGGCCGGTCAGCCGTTTGTACCACGGCGCCGCGGCGTCGTCCTGCAGGGAGGCTTCACTGCCCGTGAGGTTGCCGGCGATCTGCCCGATGGCGGCCAGGAATGCCTTGCCCTGGCGCTGCGAGACCGGCTCGCTGAGGTTTTCCGCGCGGGCCAGGGCTTTGGGCGCATATGGCACGTCGTGTACCGTGGCGCTGCCCAGTGCGCGCTTGAAATCGTTGTTCTGGACGCGATCCGGCACCGGTTCCTGCGGGTGATTGAGCAGCAGCGAGACGGTCGGCTCGCCGGCGCGATCCTCGATGAAGCGGCTCAGGCGCGCGCACTCGCGCGCGGCATACACGGAGCGCTCGGCGACGATATAGACGTGCTTGGAGGCGTCGAGCGCCTCCTCGACGATGCGCCCGGAGCGGCCCGGCAAGTCGAGCAGGACGTAGTGGAAATGGTGCTTGAGAAAGCTCAGTATGTCGCCGATCGCGCCCGCCCGCACCGGCAAGTCGGTGCCGTAATCGAGTTCGGCCGAGAGTACGAACAGGCGGTTACCCTGGTTGGTCATGGCGCGCTCGAGCAGCGGCGCATCCAGCGGCTGGTTGTCGCGCAGCAGATCGGCCAGCCCGTTGTTGGTGGCCATGCCGAGCAGGGCGTTGGCGGCCCCGCCGTACAGATTCAAATCGACGTAAGCGATGCGGCGATGGGTATGTTCGACCAGATAGCGGGCCATCGACACCGCAAGGGTCGTCACGCCAACGCCGCCGCGCACGCCGATGAAGCTGATTGCCTTGCCGGTGCGCATTCTGACACTGGGGTCGCTGGCCGTGAGGGCGCGCTGCAGCAGCGGCACCGTGAGCGGTTTGACCAGATAGTCCTGCACGCCGATTTCGAGCAGGCTGCGGAACAGGCCGACGTCGTTGCGATCGCCCACCACAATGACGTTGACCGACGGATCGCACGCCTCGGCCAGTCGCGCCAGATCCGACAGCGGCATCGCGGAGCCGGAGACATCGACCATCAGCAGGCGAGGGGAGCGTTGCGCGGCGTGCAGCAGTTCGACGGTGTCGTCGAGCGAACCGGTCTGCACGTGCGCGCTGGTCATCGCCTGGTCGGCGACCAGGCTGCGTACCGCATCGGCGCTGCCCTTGTCGGCCATGACCGCGATGAAGTCGACCGACAGGACATCGGGCTTGCGTTTGGGGCGAAGGAAGTCGGCGGCGTTCATACGGGGGGCTTTATCAATGTCCGGTGCCGTTCGAGGCGGCGGGCGAGGCAACGGTCGAGGTCGCATTGAGCGGCATGACGCGGCCTTCCTGGTAGCGGCGCACTGCCGCGGCGGCGGTGTTGGCGTCGACGCCGCCGTAGGGCCGCGGGGCGACCAGATCGGCCGGGCGCGCCAGCATGGCGGCAAGGTTGCTGTAGGTGGCACAGCCGAAGGCCATGCCCGGGCGGCCCACGCCGGCATCGACCAGGTGCGAGGGCTGTACCAGTTTGGCGCAATCGGGCGGCACGGCGTGCTGCCCGTCATAGCCGATCACCGACACGTCGGGCATGCCCAGCGGCGGGTGCGTCGACATGCAGCCGAGCAGCGAGAGCGGCAGCAAGGCCACGGCAAGCAGTCGAAACGACATGAGCTCAGTCTCCAGATAACGTCAATAAACAAAACCGGCGGCCCCGGCCAGGCGCGGGTTGTCGCCGGCCAGCGGGTCGATGCCGACACTGCGCTGCAGCACATATTCGATATCGCTGCTGGGGCGCGTGACGTTGTCGATCGGCTGGCTCAGGCGGCCCGGGCCGGTCGGACGCACGATGTAAGGCGTGACGATCACCACCACTTCGGATTTGTTGTTCTGGTAATCCTTAGACGAGAACAGCTTGCCGAGCACCGGCAGCTTGCCCAGGCCGGGCAATTCGGACAGTACGTCACTGGTATTGCTTTGCAGCAGTCCGCCGATGGCGAAGCTCTGGCCGCTCGAGAGCTCGACCGTGGTCTCGACCCGGCGTACCGTCAGCGCGGGAATTTTCAGCGTGCCGGTGGTGATGCTGTTGTTCGGGTCGATCTGGCTGACCTCCGGGCGCACTTTCAGGCTGATGCGGTTGTCGGCCAGCACGGTCGGCGTGAAATCGAGCGACACGCCGTACGGCTTGAACTCGACCGTGATCGCGCCGTTCTTGTCCTGCGCGACGGGCACCGGGAACTCGCCGCCGGCCAGGAAGCTGGCGGTCTGGCCCGACATCGCCGTCAGGTTCGGCTCGGCCAGCATGGTCAGCAGCCCCTCCCGGTCGAGCGCGTCGAGAATGCCGTCGATACTCGTGTGGGCGGTATGAAAGCCGCCCAGGATCGAGAATGCGCCGGAGGTCGATGCGCCGGGGAACTGGGTGACGCCGTTCGCGCCGATGGCACTGCCGTTGAAAATACCGCCGATGAAGTTGCCCGTGCTGCCCAGCGCGCTCCAGTTGATGCCGAGCTGCTGCGTGACGTTGCGATCCACTTCGGTAATGCGCACCCGCAGATGAACCTGGATCGGCTGGGCCAGCGTCAGGCGATTGATCAGCGTCTCCTTGGTGCGCAGGAACGGCGTCAGCGATTGCACCACGGCGTCGGCGTCGGCCGCGCTGGGCACCTGGCCGGAGACTTCCAGCGAGCCCGGCGCGCCGCTTACGCGCACCTGCATTTTGGGAAAGCGCGCATCGAGCATGCGCTGCAGCGATTGCGTGTCGGCGCTGACCACGATGGTCTCGTGCAGGATCGTGCGGTTATCGGCGCCCAGCGCATACAGTGTGGTGGTGCCGGCCTTCTTGCCGAGCACGAAGACGGTTTGCGGCGTCGGCACGTGAACGTCGGCGACCGCCGGGTCGGCCACGAATACCGCCTTGGCCGGCGCGGGCAGACGAAGCAACTGGCCGCCGCCGGCGGCGATCGCAAGCGATGGCGCCATCCCGCCCGGCGGGGTTGCACCGGCCGGCGCGGCGGCATGACCAAGCGGCGCCAGCGCCATGCTTGCCGCGATGACCCCCATCCCTGCGCAGCGACGAATCGAACCCAACAAGCGCGACATAGCAAATTTCCTGTCAATTCCAACGGCCGGCGGCGGTAGAGCTCCTACGCCGGCAACTGAGCGATCAATGAGGTAAAGGCACCGGCATCGGCGCCGGACCCGGCGCGCTCGCGCCGGCCGCGGCGGTGCTGGGCGCACCGCTCGCCGCCGGCGCACTGCCGGCATCCGATGTCGTGGAGCCGCGGTAGACGATGACCTGCGCCGTGCGAGCCTGCCTGATGCCGCCGTGCCCGGCAGGTGCGTCTTCACTGCGCAGCGCGCGCGAGACGTCGCCGGCCCAGACCGGCGGGGTCTGCGGCGGCGCCTGGGCGGGCAGCGGCTCGCGGTCGCGCGTGGCGAAGCTGCGCAGTGCCAGCGACAGTGTGCCGAGGTGCGATGCCACGGCCACCACTTGCGCGTTGCGCGGCGTGACTTCGAACGTCACGGTGCGGGCGCTGGAATTCGGTTCGGCAGCATGCGATACGGTGTCGGCGGCATCGGATTTCGGGCGCCGGAACGCCGAGCCGACCGCCAGCACGCGCACCCGGTTGACCACGGTTTCGGCCTCGACGGCCCGCTGGGGCGGCGCACTCTTGCCGCCGGGGCCGCTCAGTTGCTGGGTGAGCAGCACGTCGACGTAATCGCCCGGCTGGATCAGGCCGGCATTGCTGGAAACGTCGTTCACGGCAACGGAAATTGCCCGCATGCCGGGGCTCAGGGCGGCGGCCAGAAAGCCGGGCGCGTCCGGCGTAATCACGTCGCTCAGGCCGAGCGGCTTGCCGGCCGGCGTAGCACGGCGTAGCACCGCGCCCTTGAGATCTTCGCCATGCGCCTGCGCCTGGACCAGTGCGCCGGGCGGCACGTCCCGATGGGGTATCTCCTTCCAGCCCAGATCGCTGTCGCGCAGCAACAGGCCCTGGGGCAGGTCGGCGGCGGCCACGCGCACGCGATCCATCGCCGCCGGCTTGGGCGGACCGGGGTGCGAGGCGGCAATATAGAGCGCGCGCAGCACGAAGGCGCCGGCGGCCGCGACAATCAACAATCCCGCAATTTTCAGAAAGCTCGACATAGGGGCAATCGCAGGAAAAAGGTTAAGCCCGTGACACGTGGGGCAGTAGCGGCATCCACACCGCGGCCAGACCGCCTAGCGCAAGTGCCACGCCGTATGGCACGCCGCGCGCCGGGGCGAGCGGCCGCAGAAGGCTCGGCAGGCGCGCTTCAGAGACGCCGTAGCAGGCGCGAATCGCCAGCAGCGCCAGGCCGAGGACCAGGCCCGACAGGGAAACGATCAACAGGACGGGGACCGCCAGCAGCGGGCCTGCCCATAAAAAGATGGCTGCCGCGAACTTGGCATCCCCTCCGCCAAGCCAACCGAAGCGGAAAAACAGTGCGCACAGCGCCAGCACAAGCGCGCCCACCCCGAGATGCCCGAGCAGCTCGGCGCGTGCGGCGTGCGACAGCAAAACGAGGACGACATACAGCCCGGCCACCGCGAGCACCGCGCCGTTCGGCAGGCGCCGCGCGCGCAGGTCGAACAGCGCCAGCGCTATGAGCGCCACGCAAGCGACCAGACGCACCAAGTAAAGCATGGCAACCACCTGAAATCATGAGAGTCGGAAAGGGGCGCCGCCGACAGCGCGCCGCCCCGCCCGAAAAGTGCGAGCGATCGACTCGCTCGCCATACCGAGTTACATCGCCGCGGTGATTTTTTGCATCAGCGTGGTGAACAGGCCCGGCAAACCGCCGGTGCCGCTCAATATTGCGCCGGCGGCGACCACGGCCACCACCACGATGCCGGCGAGAACCGCGTACTCGAGTGCGGTGACGCCGCGCTCGTCATGGGAGAGTGATTTGATGAATTGCAGCATGGAGTCCTCCATTCGATCAGTGTGTGGCAATGAAACTCGCCTCGGTTTAGCATCGGCTGAATTAGGGGTATCTAACTCACCATAAACATCATCGGCAGCGCCGAACTTTTCTTTAGTGGTTTCGCAAATGAATTTGACGAAACGCAAAGCCGGCGACTCGATAGCCCCTGCCATGCCAAAGGGGGGTAAAAAACACCTACAAAGAACATCCATAAACACCTACAAAAAGCGCTGGAAAGCGGTTTTTACAGAGGTTCATCGAGCCATTGCAGAATAGCGCTGCCGAGGCTTGCGCGATCGGTCGATATGAAGTCAAAACAGTGATCAATTTGTGGCATGTGCGGGGCCGTGCATGGCGCCACACGCGCGGCGCCGCACGACCACGAGTTCGAGGGCTTGCGTCGAGGCCGCGGCCGAGTATGATGCCAAGGGTAAACCTCAACATCGTGCATGCCGCCGTGGCCGCGTGCACTCCGGCGCCAAGCGCCAATGCATGGGAGCAACAGATGGCAGGCAGCAAGATGAGTGGTGTCGATCGATTGCCGGGCGCGCCCGCCAGGCGTTCGCAACCTCCGTCACGATCTGCCTGCGAAAGACGCGCGAGCGCAAGACTGGTTCGGCCGCATTAGGAGCTCGGCGTGCGTGCTCTGTTCGGCCTGCTGCTGGGCTATGCGATTCTGATCGCCGGCAATAGCCTGCTGACCACCCTGGTGTCATTGCAGCTGCTGCACGCCCAGTGGTCGTCGCTGACGGTCGGGCTGGTGCAATCGTGCTACTACGTCGGCTTTATTTTTGGCGCACCGGTTGCCGGGCGCCTGGTGACGCGGATCGGGCAGCACCGCGCGTTCGTTGCGTTCGGCGCGCTCGGCGCGCTCAGCGCGCTGGGCTTCGCGCGGTTCGATGCGCCTGCGGCGTGGGCGCTGCTGCGCACGGTTTCCGGCGTCAGCATGGTGTTTATCTTCACCTCGCTCGAGAGCAGCATCAATACGGCGGTGCAGAATCGCGAACGCGGCCGGGCCTTCGGCACTTACCTGGTGGTGACTTATGTGGGGGTGAGCGCCGGGCAGTTCCTGCTGGGCACGACTCAGGCCGCTGGTGCGTTGCAATGGCTGATGGTGGCTGGCCTGCTGGTGGGATCGGTGATTCCGGCGGCGCTGTTGGGAAGCTGGATCGTGCCGCAGGCCGAATTGCCGGCGGCGCCGGCGGTGAATACATCGAGCATTCCCGCCGGGCATGTGGGGGCGGGTCCGTTGCCGGCGCCGCTGCCTTCGGCGCGCGCCCAGGCGCGCGCGCTCGACGGACTGCGCGAATTGTGGGACGCCGCGCCTCGCTGCGTACCGGCCAGTGTCATCGCGGGCGTGCTGTCGAGCGCGTTCTACGCGATGACGCCGGTTTATCTGACGCGCATCGGCTATGGCAACGCGGCGATCGCACAGGCGATGGGGATCGCGTTGATCGGTGCCTTGCTGGCCCAGTGGCCGGTGGGGCGCTGGTCGGATTTCAGCGAGCGCCGGACCATTCTGTGCGCGTTGGCATTGATGACCGCGCTTGCCAGCGCGGTGCTGGTGGTGGCGCGCTCGCATGTCGTCGTCGACACGACGCTGTTTGTTTATGTGGCGCTGATCTTCTCTCTGTATGGCGTGATCGTGTCGGACGTGAACGACCGGATCAACCCCGGCAAGCGGGTGGCCGTCAGCGCCGCCTTGCTGCTGACGTTCTCGCTCGGCGGCAGTGCCGGCCCGGCCATCGCCGCAGTCTGCATGCGCGTGCTCGGCACCGGTGGCCTGTACGTGTTTACGCTGGCGGTGACCGCCGGGCTGGCCTGGCTGATGCGCCCGCGCCGAACCCTGGCCGCGGCGGTGTAACGTTCTCTGAGCGCCTGCGCCGGCCGTCAGCCGCGATAGCCCATCGCGCGTGAAATTTCCAGCGCGCGCGCCTGCACGTGCGGCGCAAATTCCTTCATTTGTTTTGGGCTGAGCCGTTCGATCGGGCCGGAAATGCCGAGCGCGGCAATCGGCTGGTCGAGGCCGTTGAAGACTGCCGCGGCGACGCCGCCCACGCCGTCACGCCATTCGCCGCGATTGATCGAATAGCCCAGGCGCACGACCTTGCGCAATTCGTCGTGCAGGACCGGCAGTGCGGTGATGGTCTGCGGCGTGTGCCGCACGAGCCGATCGGCATAGCGCTCGAGGTAGCCTTCCGGTTGGTAGGCGAGCAAGGCCTTGCCGGTGGCCACCGCATAGGCGGGGCCGCGTCCGCCGACCATCGAGTAGGCGCGGATCGGCTGCGCGCTGTCGATTTTTTCGACGTAGACCACGTCCAGTCCGTCGAGCACCGATAGATGGACCGTTTCACCGGTCAGTTCGGCAAGCGCGCGCATCGCAGGCAGTGCGACCTTGCGCACGTCGAGCTGCGCGAGTTGACGCGCGCCGAGCTCGAACAGGCGAATGGTGCCGCGATAGCCGCCGGACTGCTCGTCCTTGACCACGTAGCCGGCATGCATCAGCGTCTGCAGCGTACGGTGCGTGTTGCTGCGCGTGAGGCCGACGCGCGTGGCCAATTCGTCGATGGTCCTGGGCTGGTGCGCGACGTCGGTGACGGCTTCGAGCACCATGAGCCCCTTGAGCAGTGTCTTGTCCATGGGGAGGCGTCCTGAGGGTGCGGCAGTCTAGCACGGCAGGCAGAGCGTATAGAGAAACCAGTTCCATCTGCCCCCCGGTAGTGCGCACCGCTGCCGCCGTCGACAAATCAGGTCGGATCGTATTGCGTGCGCACCGGCCTCGCCATACCTAGCGCCGGGCCGCGGCTTTATACACTGCGGCTCGCTCGCACTTGCCTACGGCGACTACTACAACGATCAACTCGCTGTCACGTACTTCGTAGACCAGGCGATAGCCTGCGTTGCGCAATTTGATCTTGTAACGATTCGCATGTCCGCTTAACTTCGCGCTGGGCACGCGCGGGTTGGCCAGCCGCTCGCCTAACTTGGCCTTGAAGTGTTCCCGGGTCGACGCATCGAGTTTGCGCCATTCCTTCAGTGCCTCGTCGAGAAAGCCCAGCTCAAAGCTCATCGAGCGTTACTTTGATGACTGGTTGGTCGGCGCGAGCATCGGCGATGACATTCAACTCCATGTCTTCGATTTTTTCCATCAACGCTTCATAAGCTTGCGCCGGCACGCAGTAGAAGGCCGGTTCATTGCGATTGAGAATCGCAACCGGCAGCCCGTCGCCAGCGGCTACGGTCCCCATGGGGTTGCGCTTGAGCTCAGAGACGCTGGCGGTGGTCTCGGCGAGAATACGATGTGGCATGATTTTTAATCCGTGCTTTTAATGGTGCTGATTGTAGCACCATTAAAAGCATTTTTTTGTGCTGGCCAGCCGCGCCACCGCCCTTCATGGCATTGCCGGCATTGACCTCGACTCACTTGTTTGCAAGTCCCCGCGCACCACGACCAGCGTGGCGATCAGCGCGAGCAGCGCGCCGGCGGCCAGCCAGGCGCCAGGCATAGCCTTGTTGCCGGTAGTGTGGATCAGCGCCGTGCAGATCGCCGGCGTGAAGCCGCCGAAAATCGCCTGGGCCAGACTGTAGGCCAGCGAGAAACCGGTGCCGCGCACATTGGCCGGGATGATCTCGGTGAGCGTGACCACCAGCGAGGCTTGATATGTCGCGTACAGCACGGCAAACGCCACTTCCACCAGCAGCAGGTTGCCGAACGACGGAGCACCGATCAGCCAGCGCATCATCGGATACGCGGCCACGGCGATCGCCAGCGACGCGCCAATCAGCATGGGGCGGCGGCCGACGCGGTCGGAGACGATGGCCATGACCGGAATCATGGTGAAAGTCGTCAGCGCCACGCAGATCGTGACCCAGAAGGTGTCGATCGGCTTGAGGCCGAGTTCGACGCGGCCGAAGGTGGGCGTGTAGGCGGTGATCAGATAGAACATGATGCTGGTAAGGGTGACCAGCAGCATCGACCAGAAGATGATCTTCCAGTTGGCGCCCAGCGAGCGGAACAGTTCGCCCGCGCTTTGCCGCTTTTGCGCTTTGAAGACGTGCGACTCTTGCACCGAGCGGCGAATCCAGAACAGCACCGGAATGATCCCGCAACCGAACAGAAACGGAATGCGCCAGCCCCAGGCCAGCATCTGCGCGTCGCTCAACGAAAAGCGCAGCACCACGCCCAGCACGGCTGCCAGCAACACCGAAATCTGCTGGCTGGCGGACTGCCACGAGACGAAGAAGCCACGCCGGCCCGGCGGCGCGATTTCCGACAGGTACACGGAAACGCCGCCCGATTCGGCGCCTGCCGAGAAACCCTGCAGCAGGCGCCCGAAGATCACCAGCGCGGGCGCAGCGATGCCGATAGCCGCGTAGCTGGGTGTGAGCGCGATCAGCAGCACGCCGATCGACATCAGGCTCAGGGTGACGATCAGCCCGGCGCGCCGCCCGTGGGTATCCATATACGAGCCAAGCACGATGGCGCCGAGCGGGCGCATCAGGAATCCCATGCCGAAGGTTGCCAGCGACAGCATCAGGGAGACGAACGGGTCGTGCGCGGGGAACATGGCCTTGGCGATCGCCGACGCATAGAACCCGTACACCATGAAATCGTACATCTCGAGGAAATTCCCGCTGACCACGCGGAATACGGCGCCGGCGCTGGCTTGTCTGGTCGATTGCGTCTGCATCACTGTCGATATCTCCTGGTTATAAGCATGCTTTCATTGAATCCTATTATGTAGGACGCGTGTTTTATATTTTGGTTTACAGGATACTGGCACCGTTGCACAATACGAGTCAAGCGGCAATTGCGGCAGTCATCAAATCAACAGATGAGGATCGAGATGGAAGCACCACTGCAGGGCATTAGGGTGATCGAGTTCTGTAACGTCGCCGCAGGACCGTATTGCGGCATGTTGCTGGCCGACATGGGCGCCGACGTGATCAAGGTCGAGCATCCGGGCGGTGGCGACACGCTGCGCGCGTGGCCGCCGATTTCCGATGGCTTCAGCGAGAATTTCGCCTCGCTCAACCGCAACAAACGCTCGGTCACGCTCGACCTGAAGGCGCCGGCGCAGGCTGCACAGGCGCGCGAACTGATTCGTACGGCCGATGTGGTCATCGAGAACAATCGCCCTGGCGTGATGAGCCGCCTGGGGCTGGGCTACGAACAAGCCCGGGCGCTCAACCCACGTATCGTGTATTGCTCGATTTCTGCTTACGGGCAGAGCGGGCCGCGCGCGCAGGAGGGCGGCTTCGATCTGACGGTGCAAGCCATGAGCGGCATCATGAGCGTGACGGGCGAGCCGGGCGGCGCACCGGTCAAGTGCGGTGTGCCGCTGGCGGATTTTTCGGCCGGGCTGTATGCGGCGTTCTCGGTCGTCTCGGCCCTGCGCGGTGTTGCCACGAGCGGGGAGGGCACGCATATCGACGTACCGATGCTGGGTGCGACGCTGGCCATCGCGGCGCTGCAGACCTCGGAATATTTCGGCACCGGCAACGACCCGGTGAAGCTCGGCTCGGCCCATCCGCGCAATGCGCCTTATCAGGCCTTCAAGGCGCGCGACACGTATTTCGGCATGGCAGCCGGCAACGACGCGCTGTGGCGTGCGGTGTGCGAGGTGATCGGGCGCCCCGAGCTGGCGGGCGACGCGCGCTTTACCAGCCCTACGCTGCGTGCGCGCCATCAGGTCGAATTGCGCGGGTTGCTCGAAGACATCTTCGCCGCGGCCGACGCCGTGCAGTGGCTCGAGCGTTTTCGCGCCGCCGGGGTGCCGTGCGCGCCGATCAATACGTATTCGGAAGTGCTGGCCGACGCTCAGGTCGAGCATATGGGCTGGGTGCAGCCACTGACGCTGCCAAACGGCGTCGCAACCAGGACGTTCGGCTCGCCGATCCGCTTTTCCGGCCAAACGCCGGCCATCCGCCTGCGTCCGCCGGCGCTCGGCGAGCACAACGAGGCGTTGCTCGGCGACCTGGTCGCAGCAGCTGCCGCTCCTGTCACGGAGGACCAGGCATGATCCTGACGATCGACAGGCAGACGACCCATTGGTCGATTACGCTGAACCGGCCCGACAAGCTCAATGCGCTGTCGGCGGAGATGGTCGAGGCGCTGATCGACGCGCTCGATACCGCGGCGGCGGCCCAGGTGGCGGCAGTGTCGCTGCAGGGAGAAGGACGCTGCTTCAGCGCCGGGTTCGATATGAGCGGGGTCGAGCAGCACAGCGAAGGGGATTTGCTGCTTCGCTTCGTGCGCATCGAACAATTGCTGCAGCGCGTGGCCGGCGCGCCGTTTCTTACGGTAGCGCTGGCGCACGGGCGCAATTTCGGCGCGGGGGTCGATCTGATCGCCGCATGCAATCTGCGCGTGGCGGCCCCCGGCACGACGTTCAGGATGCCGGGCCTGCAGTTCGGGCTGGTGCTGGGCTCTGCCCGTCTGGCGCGCATCGTCGGTGTGCGCGAGGCCCAGCGTCTGCTGGAGACCTCGGCGACGTTCGACGTCGAGCGCGCATTGCGCAACGGTTTTATCGAACAGGTGGCGGCGCCCGAACAGTTCGCCGAAGTGCAGGCCGAGGCCGTGGCACGCGCCACGGCATTGCCGGCGGCAAGCCGCGCGCAGTTGCTCGCCGTGCTGCGCGCATCCGAGTTCGCCCAGGCCGACGCCGAACTCGCCGCGCTGGTGCGCTCGGCCGCCGTGCCCGGGCTCAAGCAGCGCATCGATGCCTACCGCCATCCGGCCGGCGCGGGCCAGGCGGGCACCGCGTCGACCCCGGCCCAACGTTCCTAGATCGCAAGGAGCTCCCATGAGTTCAGGTTTCCCCGACAAAGACAAGCGCGTGACGCTGGAAGCGCTCGCGGCGCTCGTGCCCAATGGCGCATCGGTCGCGCTCGGCGGCAGTTTCCTGCATCGCGGCCCGTTCGCTTTCGTGCGCGAACTGATCCGCCAGGAAAAGCGCGAGCTCGAAATCATCAAGCAATCGCCTGGCTATGACATCGACATCCTGTGCCGGGCCGGCGTGGCTGCGCGCGCGCGCTGCGGCATTGTCGCGATGGAAGGCAATTTCGGCCTCGCGCCGCATTACCGCAAAGCGGTCGAGCGCGGCGCGCTCGCGCTGGAGGAGCATGCCTGCGCGAGCCTGACGGCCGGGCTGCGCGCGGCCGCGTTCGGCGTGCCGTTCCAGCCCTGCGGCGGTCTGCACGGTAGCGACCTGACGCGCATCAACGGCTGGCAATGCATCGAAGACCCCTACGGCAGCGGCGAGAAGACCTGGGTCATCCCGGCCATCACGCCCGACTTTGCGGTGCTGCACGCCAGCAGCATCGACCGGGACGGCAACGTGCGCATCGCCGGGACCTATCATTGGGACCGCATCCTCAGCCGCGCGGCCAAGAGCGTGCTGGTGGTCGCCGAGACGGTATCCGACGAAGACTTTGCCAGGCAGCCGGAGTTGACGGTCGTGCCTTATTTCATGGTGCAGGCTTATGCGGTGCTCCCGGGCGGTGCCTGGCCGGGTTCGTGCTGGCCGGCTTATGAGATCGACTACCCGGCGGTCGAGGCGTATCTGTCCAATGAACCCGGCGCGCTCGAGGCCCACCTGGCGCGCGCACCGGAAGCAAGGAGCGAGCATCATGCATGAGCAAGAATGGTCGGGCTTTTCCTATATCGTGACCAATCTGGCGCGTTTCATTCGCCCCAACGAGATCACCTTCAGCGGTGTGAATTCGACCTTGCCGATGCTGGCTTGCCTGATGGCCAAGCGGGCCTATGACTGGAACTTCGTCTACATCAACGTGGCGGGCGGGGTCGATCCGAGTCCGTCGTCGGTCCCGCTGTCGAGCTCCGATCCGGTGCTGGCCGAAGGCTCGGCGTCGATTTTTGCCAACGAGGATTTCTACGATCTGTGCACGCGCGGGCGCATGGATTTGACCTTTCTCGGCGCCGCGCAGCTCGACGGCGCGGGCTGCGCCAATAACTCGTGCATCGGCGAGTGGGCGCACCCCAAGGTGCGCCTGCCGGGCGGCGGGGGCGGCGCGGTAATGCTGCCGACCGCGCGGCGCGCATGCACGTGGCGCACCGAACACTCGCGCCGCACGCTGGTGGAGAAGCTCGATTTCATGACCTCGTGGGGCGGCATGCATGGCGTTGCCACGCCGATTGCGGTGTTCGTCAAGCGTGATGACCGGCTGGCACTGCAATCGTGGCATCCCGCCTCGAGTCTGGCGGAGGTGCGCGAGCGCACCGGCTTCGAGTTCGATGCCACCGGTGCGACGCCCACGCCGCTGCCGACCCCGCGCGAGCAGCAGGCGCTGCACTCGCTCGATCCGGACGGGCAATTCGAGCGCGACGCCGCCATTCGTCTTCGGTGAGCGCCATGCGGATTCCCACGATTCTCGAAGCCAGCGAGCCGCCCGCAACGTTGGCGCACGCAATGGCAAGCTACTGGCGTGCCGCGCAGGTTCAGTCGTTGACGGCGTTGAGCGACGGCGAGCGCAGCCTTACCTACGCGCAGCTCGAGGCGCGTACGGCACACCTGGCGACGGCGCTGCTCGCGCGCGGCGCGGCGCCGGGCGACGTGCTCGCGATTACGATGCGGCGCTCGCTCGACGCGGTGTTGTTGCTGCTGGCGAGTATTCGCGCCGGCATGTGCCCATGCGTAATCGAACCGTCGCTGCCCGGGCAGGAGGTCGGCGAACGCCTGACACTGGTCGACGCCCGATGGCTCGCGTTCGATGACGAGCATCGAGCGCTGGCCGACGCATTGACGTTGCCCGGGCTCGACGCTTTCGAGCTCCACGCGTTGGCTACGCCCGACACGCTGGCAGATGCCGCAACGGCCGAGCGGATGACCCATGCGATCGCGCCGGACACTCGCGCGCTGCTGCTGTTTACGTCGGGCAGCACTGGCCGGCCCAAGGCGGTTGAACTGACTCAGGCGGCGCTGCTGAACAATGCGCTTGGGGTGATCGCGCACAGCGAACTCGGCAGCACCGACCGCCTGCTGCACGTGATGCCGATCTATCACACCAACGGCCTCAACAACCAGTTGTTCGCGCCGCTGCTGGCCGGGGCAGGCGTGGTTTTCGCCGAACGCTTTCGTGCCGAGCAAATGCCGCAGCTGATGGCGCGTCACCGGCCGACCATCATTACCGGCGTGCCGACAATGTACTCACGGATGCTGGCGCAGCCGTTCGAGGCGCAGGCACTGGCCAGTCTGCGCATGGCGCGCTGCGGCTCGGCGCCCATCACCGAAACGCTGCACCGGCAGGTCGAGGAGAAACTCGGTTGCCCGCTGGTGGTGTCGTATGGCTTATCGGAGGCGACTTGCACCAGCGCGATGAATCCGCCGGCGGCGCGCCGCATCGGCTCGGTCGGCACGGTGCTCAACGGGCAGTGCGTGCGGTTGCGCGAAGCGGACGGCTCGCTCACCGACGTGCCGGGCCGCGAGGGTGAGATATGCATCGGCGGGCCCAGCCTGATGGCCGGCTACCTGGGTGCGCCCGATGCCACCAGCCGCGCGGTGGTCGACGGCTGGCTCGGCACCGGCGACCTCGGTCGTTTCGATGAAGATGGTTACCTGTATGTGACCGGGCGCATCAAGGACGTCATTATTCGTGGCGGCGAGAATCTCTCGCCGTTGCTGATCGAAAGCGTGATCGTCAGCCAGACGCGCGTGGCGGCCTGCTGCGTGGTCGGGCGAGCCGACCGCGATCTTGGCGAGGTGCCCGTGGCGTTCGTCGTGCGTGGTGGTGAAGTCTCGGTCGACGCCGCCCAGGTATGCGACGCGGTGCGCCGCAAGCTGTCGCGCATTTACGTCCCGCAAGAAGTGTTTTTCGTGCCGGCGTTGCCTGAGACGGCGGTGGGCAAGGTCGACCGCAAGGTGCTGGCCGCGCGGGTCGCGCGGGGCGTCGCGGCCTGACCCCGGGCGGTGCTCACACGGCGTCGCGCGACAATGCGCGGCGACCGTGGTGCTGTTGGAGCTCGAGCAGCCATACTGCCAGTTGGTCGCGATCGACCAGAACGCACTGTGTGGCGCGGGCCAGTTTGGCCGCGCCCGGGGTGAAATAGCGGTTGGTCACCACCATCGCATGCGTGCATCGATAGGGCGCCTTGCCGGCCACCGCATCACTGACCGCGGTGCGCGCGACGTTGGCATTTTGTCGCTTGCACTGTATTGCATAGCGGGCCTGGGCCCGGTGCGCGACGATGTCGACGCCCAGGTCGCCGGAGCTTTGCGTCACGCGCGTATCGAAACCCCGGTGGGCCAGCAGGCGCGCGACATAGTGCTCGAATTCATGTCCGCTCATGCGGTCGATGTCGGCCAGCCGAATGGCCCGTTGACGGCGCGCCCGGCGCCAGGCGCCGACCAGTTTGCCGGCACCCCAGCCCAACCCCAGCAAAGCCAGTGCCGCAACGGCCAAGCCCGAGGCGACGGGCAGGGCGTGTGCGGCAAGCCGTTCGAGCGTCGGCAGATGCCGGTTCACGACTGCCGCCACGGCCAGCAGCGACAGTACCGAGACGGCCGATCGCAGCGATGGTCTGGATCGTTTCATGCCTCGGGACTTGCGATGGGCCATGACGGGGATGCATAGAGAAGTCGTCGGGGGGAGAAAAATACTACAAAACGGCTTGCGGAGGGGGAGTGTTCGCGTCACCGGGGTGAGTTTCGACCGGCCGGGACGGCCTGTCGCCCTGGGACTGCGCATCCGGCGGCGCGACCACGGTGCCCTGATGAAACACGATGCGCCACGCGTCGCCGTCGCGCCGCCAAATCGTTGCGCGACGCGTAGTGCGTTCGCCTTGCCGTAACGTATAGGTCAGCAGAAAATTGTCGGGGGCGATTTCGAGGCAATGAAAACCTTCTGCTTGCCACAGGTCGGGCGTCGGATTCGCATGCCGCGCCAGCACGGTGTCGATCACATACTTCCGGCTGTAGCGTCGCCCCGACGCGCCGACCTCCCAGAATGCCGCGTCGGTCATGCGCTCGAGAGCGTCGCGTGTCGTACCGAACTCGGGGCGATGAAAGATCGGCTCGCGCCGAACGAGGGCGTCGAGCACGTCCGTCAGTGCGGGATCGGTGGCGAGGATGGGTTCCATGTTGTCGGGGGCAAATGAGCGAGGCGAACCGAAGCATGCTACGTAACCTGTCGGCGGCACGCAACCCGCTGGCGGAAAGCCGGTTCGGCAGCTCCACGCGTACCGCGCGAGCGTGGCGCAAATCCAGGCCGCGATGACTTCACTGCGGCGCATCGAGCCAGTGACTTTGATATCGGAGGCAGTGGCGCTAAGATCGTCCTCACGGCGACACCTGGCCCGGCGCCAGGGTTTGGCGAAAACATCAGGAGGTAAAGTCATGGCAGGACCGCTCAAGGAGCATTTCGATACGCTGGCACGCTACAACGAATGGGCCAATACCCGCTTGTTCGAAGCGGCAGGCGATCTTCCCGATGCCGATTATCGTGCCGACCGAGGGGCTTTTTTCAAGTCGGTGCACGGAACGTTGAACCACCTGCTGGTAACCGATCGCGTCTGGATGCGGCGCTTTACCGGCGAGGGCGATGCACCCGACCGGCTCGATGCGATTCTGTGCGAAGCGTTCGACGAGTTGCGCGGTGCGCGCGAGATCGAAGACGCGCGCATCGTTCGCTACGTGAGCGGGCTCGACGACGCGGCCCTGGCTGGCGCCATTACGTACCGCCGGGTGTCCACGCCGGAGGTGGTGACGCAGCCGCTCGCGCCGGCTCTCGCGCATTGGTTCAATCACCATGCGCACCACCGCGGCCAGGTGCACGCCTTATTGACCGGGTTCGGCCGACAGGCGCCCGAGCTCGATCTTCTTGTTTTTCAGCGGATGGTCGCCAAAGGACTGCTTTGAATGACCGGACGATGCGTGGCCAGGTTCGTCCGTCCCGACCTGGTGTCGGCATTGATATGCGTCGTCCGGATGCGTTACCCCAGGTCTGCGGGATGTTTTCGTAGACCGAACGATTTTTCTTTCCATCGCATCGGGTTTGGCATAAGGTGTGAGTGGTGGAGCAAGTCCTCGCACGCGGGCCTTGTGCTTGCCCGGCGGTATGCCAGACTGTTGGCGCGACCATTCCCGATCCTCACAACCGGTTGATGAATGAACAAGAAAAAGGCTTGGCAGGACAGGGTGCTCGGCGGCGCCCTTGCGGCTGCAATACTGAGCGCAAGCGGTACTGCATCGGCTGACACGTTCGGTATTCAATTGGCGGGCGGCATCGCTCAACATCACGTCCGCAAGCTTGATCTCGGTCTGGCCTGGGATCCGGATGTGACCTGGTGGGAAGTCGGTGGTTGGCATTTCTCGCTGATCGGCGAAGCGCATTTGGCCTGGTGGCATACCGACGAGGGTAATGTGCACGAGAATATTGCCGAGGTCGGCGTCACGCCGGTGGTGCGTTTCATCAAGTCCTCAGGCGCGATAAGACCCTTCATCGAGGGCGGCGTCGGCGTGCGGCTGCTGTCGAGTCCAACCATCTCCAGCACGTACAGCCTGTCGACCGCGTTCCAGTTTGCCGATATGGTGGGCGTTGGCGTGCAGTTCGGCCACCGACAGCAATATCTGGCCGGCTTCCGCTTCCAGCATGTGTCGAACGCGGATATCAAGAAACCGAATCCTGGCGCCAATTTCAGTCAAATTTACCTTCAATACAATTTCTGACGACGCACCCGCCGTGCCATGCGGCGATGGTGTCCGATCGGTTGGCGGGCGAGTGTCCCCAGCGTCGCGAAAATCCTCTACACTCATGAAAAATTAACCGGCGCGCGGCACAGGGGATGACGCGCCCGCCACGTTTGCCCGACAAATGGGTGTTCACGAGCCGGTCGGTACTCGCGGGTGGTTTTCCATTTTGTATCGCACATCGAGGTTTTTATGCACAACGCATTTCGCAACTTTCTCGTGATTGCCTCTATCACCCTGCTGGCGGCGTGTTCGTCGGGCAACAAAACCGAGCCTGCGCCGATCACGAGTGCGGGCAACGGCAGCGGCAATGGCACTTCGCAGTCCCAAGGGGTTGCGCCCGGCACGACAGAGACCAGCACCCTGAACAGCGCCGATAACCTGAACAATCCAAATAGTCCGCTGGCCAAGCGCAGCATCTACTTCGACTTCGACAGCTCTACTGTCAAGCCGGAGTTTCAAGGCCTGCTGGAAGCTCACGCGAAATACCTTATCGCGCATCCGCAGCAACACATCCTGATCCAGGGCAACACCGATGAGCGCGGCACCAGCGAATACAACCTGGCGCTTGGCGAGAAGCGCTCCGAAGCCGTGCTGAAGTATCTGGCGCTGCTCGGTGTGCCGAACAATCAGATGGAAGCGGTGAGCCTAGGCAAGGAGCAGCCGCGGGCGCTCGGCCACGACGAGGCCGCCTGGGCCGAGAACCGGCGCGCCGATATCGTCTACAAATAAACGCGCGGGGCGCGTCGCAGCTCAGGCGACGCGCCGGTTGCGATGCGGTATTGGCGTTACCGCGTCTGCCGGTGCCGGTGTGACGGCGGGCACGGGCCGCAGACCGCCGAACGTGGCTGTAACGACGTCGAACACCTGTTGTGCCGCAATGCTCAATGGCTGGCATACCATCCCCGCCGCGCAAATCGCAGGCGTGGTATCGGAGATGCGCTCGATCGCGTCGATGCAATCGACCTGCCAGCGTCCCATCGCCTCATTCAAATGTTCCAGGACCGTTTGTTGGTGGTTTTGCGCCCCGGTCAGAAAATTTCGCCAGAAGTTACCCGCCTGTTCGATTTGCCGGCCCATGAGCTGCATCGGCAAAGACATCGCGGCGGCGGCGTTCGTGCCGCCGGTGATGTCGGTCATCGACTCGCAAAGCGCCGCGGCGCTCGCTTGAGCATCCTGCAATGTGCGGGCCTGCATGCGGCTCGCCTGCTCAAGGAAAATATGACCCAGTCTCGCGCCCAGGTCGACATTGGCTTGATGCAGATCCTGAAGGGCGCTGGCATTGAATGGCATGAATGTCTCCTGGCGTGCGTGAGGCGCATAACGACGAAATTCCCGGTAAGGGGATTCAGCGTCAACATGCTAGATGAAACGCGCCGGCGTCCAGCGGACATCCACACAAAAATTTTGCATCAATTTGTAAAAGGCTTCGACAGGCTGCGGCCACGACGTCAGGCGTCGCGGCCGCGCGGGAGCACTGCGCGCGGGCAACTGCCGCGCCGGGTCAGGCCAGCGCCGGGCGCCGGAGGTTGGCGGAAATGCCTTTCATGAGCAGCACGGAGATCAGGCTGACGGCCGCGACGACCATCATATACAACACGACCAGGTGCGACTTGCCGCCGCCGGCGTTGATCAGCGCGGTGGCGATGAGCGGTGTCAGGCCACTGGCGAAGATCCCCGAGAATTGATAGGCAAACGACACGCCGGTGTAGCGCACATTCGCGTCGAATTGGCTGGCGAACAGCGACGATTCGGTGCCGTACACCATCGGATAGGCCAGCGAGAAAGGCAGGATCACCGCGATCATCACGATGCCGGGGTGCTGTGCTCCGAAGTGGTCCATGGTCCAGAACGACAGCGCCGTCAGGATGCCGATCATGATCGTTCCCCAGGCGAACACGCGGCGCAATCCGAAGCGGTCCGCGAGTATGCCGGCGATGATGATGAACGGCAGCATGAATGCCGACGAGATGATCACTGTGTTGAGCGCCAGCCCGCGCGTGAGCCCGAGCGAGTGGGTGACGTAGTAAATGATGAACACCCCGAAGGTGTTGAAGCAGGCGCCTTCGACATAGCGCGCGCCCAGCGTCAGCAGCACCTCGCGCTTGTAATTCCTGAACAGCTCGGTGATCGGTACCGGCACGATCTTGTTTTCGAGCCGGGCTTTTTCGAAGTCGGGGGTCTCCATGATTTTCAGCCGAACATACAGGCCGATGGCCACCAGCGCCGCGCTGACAAAAAACGCGGCCCGCCAGCCCCACGAAATGAAGGCTGAATCGGGAAACAAATTGAGCACGGCGACGACCCCGGCGCTGCTCATCAAACCCAGCGGCACGCCCAGTTGCGGCCAACTGCCATAAAGGCTGCGCTTGCCCGGCGGCGCGTGCTCGATGGTCATCAGCACGGCACCGCCCCATTCGCCGCCGATGCCGATGCCCTGCAGGATGCGCAGCAGCAACAACAGCAGCGGCGCGGCGATGCCGATCGAATCGGTGGTGGGCAGCGCGCCGATCAGAAAGGTCGAGCCGCCCATGATGAGCATGGTCAGCACGAGAATGGTCTTGCGGCCGAGACGATCGCCGTAATGCCCGAAAATGATGCCGCCGATCGGGCGCGATAGAAAGCCGACGGCAAATGTCGTGTAGGCGGCGATGGTGCCCATCACGGGCGACATGCTTGGGAAGAACAGGCGATTGAGCACGAGCGGCGTAAGCACGCCGTAGAGGAAGAAATCGTACCACTCGATGGTAGTGCCCAAAGTGCTGGCCAGAATGATCAGCGACTTGCTGGAATGCGGCGAAGCATTGCGGTCTGCGATTTCCATGATGTCTCCTGAGGGGTGCTTTGTATTTCACAACCTGAACGGCACATCGATGATCGGTACAGCCTGAAGCGTATTCTTTTTTTAATAAAAAATTGGAACGAAATTGATAAATAAAAATTACACTGAAAGTATAGTCTGGCGTTTTTGGAATGAATTATTCCATTGATAGAGATTTACCCTAAATTCGTTGAAAATGCGGGGAAACGGTACGCGCCCGGATGACGCGGCCGGCGTCCGGGCGAGGTCGGGCGAGGCCGGACCTGCCCAGGCGGATCAGTCGTGCGGGGCGGTTGTCGCCGGTAGCGCGGCGCCGTCTTCGCGGCTGGGCGTGAAGATCGAGCCGATCGCCTGTGCCGCGCGGCGCAACGCCGGTACGAGTTCAAGGCCCTGGGCGATGCTCACTCGCGAGGCCGGGGCATGAAAGGCGATGGCGGCGTAGACCTGCCCGCGCGGGTCGCACACCGGCACGGCCACCGCCACCGAGTCATCGAACAACTCCCCATCGTGAATTGCGATTTGCGTCGCCTTGACCTGCCGCAGTTCTTTCTCGAGGGTTTGCAGGTCGGTGATGGTTTTGTCCGTGTAGCGTTTGAGCGGCTCCTTGCCGAGCAGGCGGTGCACACTCTTGGACGACATCCGGCTCAGAAAGATTTTGCCGCTGGCAGTGCAATGCAACGGCACGCGCGTGCCCGGTTCAAGATGCAGACGCAGCGGCAGCGGCGTCTCGACCCGGTCGAGATACAGCACCTCGTTGCCATCGAGCATCGTCAGGTTGCAGCTTTCGCCGATTTCGTCGACCAGCGCTTGCAGTACCGAATGGCTCTGGGCGCGCAGCGTCGAGTGCTGCATCACGTCGATCGCCAGCGACGACAGGCGGGCACCGATGATATAGCGCTTGCTCAGCGGCTCGCGCTGCAGCAGGTCGGCCTCCTGCAGCATGGCCAAAATGCGGAAGACCGTGGGCTTGGGCAGGTTGCAGGCCTGCGTGGCGTCGTCCAGCGAGACCGGCACGCTGGCCCTGGCGACATATTCCAGCACGGAAAACGCGCGCAGTGCGGTGGACTCGGGCGGGGCCGCATCTTTTGTCGACATAGGGCTTCGGGCAACGGAACCAAGAGGTTCGATATTGTATTGCATGCGCGCCGCTCCCAAGACGCCGGAACCCCAAGCGGGTCAGGGCGCCGGCTTCAGACCCAGCAGGCGTCGTGCCTCGGCCGTGCTGGCCGGATGCCGCCCGTGCTGGGCGCAGACGTCGACGATCTTCGTGACCAGCTCCGCGTTGCTGGCGGCCAGACGGCTCTGGTCGAAGCGGGTGTTGTCCTCCAGGCCAGTGCGGCAGTGGCCGCCCTCGGCCAGACACCACTGATTGACCTCCCACTGATGCCGGCCGATGCCGGCCGCGACCCAGGTGGCCTCGGGCATCACGGCGCGCAATTCGGCGCGCAGGAAATCGAAGATCGAACGCCGCGCCGGCATCGCATTGGGGATGCCCATGACGAATTGCACGTGCGGCGCCGGTTTGAGCAGCCCTTTCTTGAGCAGATTGGCCGCGTTGTACAGCATCGCCAGATCGAACACTTCGATTTCCGGCTTGATGTCGTTCTCGAGCATCGTGGCGGCCAGGCCCTCGACGAAATCGGGCGGGTTTTCGTAGATGTTGGTCGGGAAGTTGACCGAACCGGTTGCCAGTGACGCCATGTCCGGTTTGAGGTGCAGCATCGCGCCGCGCGCGGCCTGATCGCGTCCGCGCCCGCCGGTGGAGAACTGGACGATCATCCCTGGGCAATATTTGCGCACGCCTTCCTGCACACGCCCATACAGTTCCGGGTCCGAGCTGGGTGACTCGTCGGGGTTGCGCACATGAATGTGAACCAGCGACGCCCCTGCCTCGAACGCTTCATGCGTCGACTCGATTTGCTCGGGCGGGGTGACCGGCACAGCGGGATTGTCCTTCTTGCGCGGCAGCGCGCCGGTAATGGCAACGGTAATGATGACAGGCTCGGTCATGCCAAATCTCCCTACGCGGATCGCGCGCTCGATTGTCGAAATGTCATTCAGTGAAATGATGTATTCCATTATTGCAATTACAAAACCTTTGTGCAATTATTTTGTTCAGAGAAACAATTTCTTTCATTGAGTGAAATTTATTGGCAGTGCTGCCGGGCAGTGCCAACGGCACCCAGCGGGCCTTCCATCAAAGCGTTGCGATCCACAGGAGTACGACTGCCGTGAGCAATTCAGACATGACGTATCAGGATCTGCTGCAAATCATCGAGCTGATCAAATCGTCGTCGCAGTTCGGCGAGTTCCACCTGAAGATGGGCGAGCTGGAGATCGATCTGCGGCGGCGCGATGGCAGTGAAGTGTTAGCCAGTGCGCCGCTGCCGGCGGCTGCGCAAGGCCGCATCGGTATAGCCCAAGGGGCGCCTGCGGCCACGGCTGCCGCGCCAAGACCCGCCGAGCCGGCGGGGTCGGGCGAGGCGCCCGCCACGCGCCAGCGTCATGGTCATGTCGGGGGCGGTGAAATCGTCGTCGAGCCGGCGGCCCCGGGCGATGGGTTAGCGGACGGAGCGGGGGAAGCGCGACAGGCGCCGTTGGCCTATCCGCCCGGCGCAGTCCTGATCAAATCGCCGATGGTCGGCACCTTCTACCGCGCGCCAGAGCCCGGCGCGCGCTCTTTCGCCGAAGTCGGGCAGCGTGTGGCGCCCGACACCACGGTGTGCATTATCGAGGTGATGAAACTGATGAACTCGATTCCGGCCGGACGAGCCGGCATCCTGACCCACGTGCTGGTCGAGGATGGCGAGCCGGTCGAGTACGGGCAAGTCTTGATGGTGGTCGACCCCGACTGAGCGTCGAGTACGGCGGACCGATCAGGTCGGGTGGCCGGTGCACGCCGGCCGCGAGCGAGGCAACTACACGGGACTATCGCGTGACGATCATGGCAAAACCTTTCAAGCGTGTACTGGTGGCCAACCGCGGCGAGATCGCGGTGCGCATTTTGCGGGCCTGCCGCGAACTCGGCTTGGAAACCGTGCAGATTTATTCCGAGGCCGATAGCGATTCGCTCGCCGTGCGGCTGGCCGATCGGGCGGTGTGCATCGGGCCGCCGCGTTCGAGCCAGAGTTACCTGAACGCGGAGTTCATCGTCTCGGCCGCGTTGATGCACGGCGCCGACGCGATTCATCCCGGCTACGGATTTCTCTCCGAAAACGCGCATTTCGCGCGGTTGTGCGAGAAGGAGGAGATCACCTTCATCGGGCCCAGTGCGGACGTCATCTCGCTCATGGGCGACAAGGCGATGGCGCGGCGCATGGCCGACGAGGCGGGCGTGCCGACCACGCCGGGCTCGGCCGGCACCGTCTCGGGCGTGGCCGAGGCGCGCGAGGTGGCGGCCAGGCTCGGTTATCCGGTGATTCTGAAGGCGGCCGCCGGCGGCGGCGGGCGAGGCATGCGGATCGTGCATGCCGAGAAGGATATCGAGGCGGAGTACCTCAACGCCGCGCGCGAGGCCAAGGCGGCCTTTAACGATGACGCGATCTATGTCGAAAAGTACCTGACGCGCATCCGCCATATCGAAATACAAATCCTGTCGGACGGCCAGCGCGTGCTGCATTTGGGCGAGCGCGACTGCTCGATTCAGCGGCGCAATCAGAAGCTGCTCGAGGAAAGTCCGTCGCCAGTGCTCGACGATGCCGTGCGCGCCCGGATCGGCGAGGCCGCGGTGCGCCTGTGCCGGCATGTCGGTTACACGAGCGCCGGCACGATCGAATGCATTCTCGACCCGACCAGCGGCGAATTCTATTTCATGGAGATGAATACCCGCGTGCAGGTCGAGCATCCGGTCAGCGAACTGGTGACCGGCATCGACATCGTCAAGGCGCAGATCGGCATTGCCCAGGGGCAGCCGCTGGCGATCGAGCAAAGCGAGATCCGGTTGCAGGGGCATGCGATCGAATGCCGCATCAATGCCGAGGATCCGGATAACGGCTTTGCGCCATGCCCCGGCGCGATCGCCCATTTTCATATGCCCGGCGGACCCGGCATCCGGGTCGATTCTCACCTGTATAGCGGCTATCGCGTGCCGCCGTACTACGATTCGCTGCTGGCCAAGGTCGTCGCCTGGGGCCACTCGCGCGAGGAGGCGCTGGCGCGCATGCGCCGCGCGCTATGGGAGATGCGCGTGGACGGCGTCAAGACGACCTTGCCATTTCACCAGAAGCTGCTGCGCGACGCGCGCTTCCAACAAGGCGACGTGCATACCAAGTTTGTCGAGGAAAACATGCTGGAGGCGCTATGACGCGAGCCGCAACGGTGCCGGCCGGCAAGCCCGGCGGGACTTTCGAGCTGGTCGACGTGACGCTGCGCGACGCGCACCAGTGCCTGTGGTCGACCCGCATGACCACGGCCATGATGACGCCGATACTGGTGGCGATCGACCGCATCGGCTATGGCTATGTGAACATTCTGGGCGGCGCGGTGTTCGACGTGTGCGTGCGCTATCTGCACGAAAACCCGTGGGAGCGCGTCGGCCTGTTGTGCGAGCGGCTGGCCACGCCCTGTGACGGCCTCACGCGCGGACAAAGCCTGTATACCTTCGAGCTGTTTCCGGACGACGTCATCGCCTTGAATTCCGAGGCGCTGGCCCGGCGCGGCATCAAGGTACTGACGGTGTACGACGCGCTCAACGACAATCGCAACATCGAATCGTCGGTCAGATCCGGCCGCGAGGCCGGCATGAAGATCAACGCGATGGTTACCTATACGCTGAGCCCGGTACACACCGATGCCTACTATGTGGAGCGAGTGAAGGAGCTGGTCGCGCTGCAGGCCGACTTCATTTCGGTCAAGGATCCCACCGGCCTGCTCACGCCGGAGCGGGGGCGCACACTGTTCCCGGCACTGGTGGCCGCGGCCGGCGGGATTCCGCTCAAGCTGCATTCGCATTGCCAGTCGGGGCTGGCGCCGGCTGTGTACGAGGTGGCGATGGCCAGCGGCTTTCGCTATGGCTACACGGCAGTCGAGCCACTGGCCAATGGCGCGTCGTTGCCGGCTGCCGAGGAGATCGACGACACGGCGCGAGCGCTGGGTTTGCGCACAGGTATCGACCGCGCTGCGCTGCGGGAGGTCTCCGGCTATTTCGACTGGCTGTGCGAGCGTGAGGGCAAGCCGCGCGGCAAGATCGCCGCCTACGATCCGGCGTTGTACGAGCACCAGGTGCCGGGCGGCATGATTTCGAATCTGAAGTCGCAGCTGGAGACGATGGGCATGGCGGCGCGCTTGCCGGAGATTCTGGAAGAGGCCGCGCAGGTTCGTCAGGATCTCGGCTATCCGATTCTGGTGAGTCCGTTCGCGCAGTACATCATTACCCAGGCGGTGCTCAATGTCGTGCAGGGCGAGCGCTACAAGACGATTCCGGACGAAGTGCGCAAGTATGCGATGGGCTATTACGGCAAGCTGGCGGCCAAGCCTGCCGATGCATTCTGGGAGCGCGCCAATATCAGGCCTGACGAGATCGTCACGGCGCGCCCGGGCGAGCACCTCGCGGCGGGCCTGCCGCGCCTGCGGCGTGCGCTCGGCAAGAACGCGAGCGACGAAGATCTGCTGCTGCACGCCTTCTATGACGAGGCGCTGCTCAAGACCCTGCGGAACCCGGTGCCGGAGTGCCGCTTCAGAACGTCGCCCCTGCACGAGTTGCTGGGGTACCTCGGCGCGCGCGCCGATATCGGCTACGCGAGAGTGCGCTTTGCCGGCACGGAGATGACCATCAAGATATGACACGCGGCGCGGTCGACGACGTCGCGGGATAAAGGAGGGGCGGTTGCAGTTGGCGCGATCGAGAGATCGCCGCAGTCCATCGAGTTCGAGCGATGGACGCCTACTTAGCGAGGAGACAATGATGCATCACTCAAGGCCTACCAATTCCGCCCGTCTTGCCTGGTTGTGGCGGATCGTCGCGACGCTGCTGCTGGCGGCGGCGCCAACGTTCGGTTTTGCCCAACAGAAATTCACCGACTGGGGCTGGCCGTTGCCGTATCAGCAGATTTCGCCGCAATCGGTGCAATGGCTCAAGAGCCAGGGGTGGTGGCCGCTGAAGATCGCCTACCAGGCGCCCTGGTCGGGCCAGAATACGATCAACATCGTGATGGATCGCATGGGCCTGCTCAAGAAGCGTGGACTCGAGACGAAGTTCCAGGCGTTCGCTTCGGGTCCGGCGATCAACGAAGTGATCGTCTCGGGCCGTTTCCAGGCCGGCAGCGGCGGCAATTTCCCGTTCACCTCGCTGATCGACAAGCGCATTCCGGTCAAGGCGATTGCCATCGAGAGCCCGAATCTGCTGCACGCGCTGGTGGTGCCGAACGATTCGCCGCTGAAGAGCTTCAAGGATCTCAAGGGCAGCAATCCGCCGGCGGCGATCGGCCTGGTGACGGGTTCGTCGGCCGAGTTCTATGTGCAGATGGCGGCCGAAGTCAACGGCGTGAAGATAGGCAAGGACATCATCCTGAAGAATATGTCGCCCGGCGACCAGATGGCGATGCCCAAGGGGCTGGCCGCTGTCGCGTCATGGGATCCGACGCCGACGATGATCGTGAGCGAGCGCAAGACCGGGCGCATTATCGACTCGATTTATCCGTACAACATGTATGAAGGGCAGTTTTATGTGCGCGAAGAGTTGATTCAGCACGTGCCCGATGTCGTGCAGGCCTTGTCCGACGCGTTCGTCGAGGCGACGCTCTGGACCCGGCTGCATCCCAAGCAGGCGGCGCAGCTGATGAGCGAAAATCCGCAATTGAGGAATTATTCGAAGGCTTTGCTGTTGCAGCAGATCGATGCCTACAACAACCTCTACAAGCCGACCTATGTATACCCGAACGGGGCGTTCTGGGGCGCTGCCAATGAAACGATTTTCAAATGGCTTTACCAGAACAAGCGCATCGAGCATGCATTGACGGCAAAGGATTTCGCCGCCGCGGTCGATCCCCAATTCATGGACAAGACCTTCGAGAAGCTCGGCTGGGCACGGCCCGCGCAGCCGCCGTTCATTCCGGCGAATTGGAGCGGCGCGCCCGACAAGATTCCCTATCCGGCATATGAAACGCCGCAGAATCTCAAGCAGGCGCAGGCGTTCCCGCAGCCTGGCGACCTGACCAAGCCTTGGGTGTTTGACGGCAAGCACTATGCGCCGTGACGGATCGCCGCGCAATCGGCGCCCACTCGCCGGGCGCGGCGGCGGATTCGCATCGGCAAGGAGGAGACATGGATATGGTGCAGCAAGCAAGCCGTAAAACCGTCCGCGCCGCCACGCCCCCGAAAGAGGCGCTGGCGGCGCGCAAGCCGCCGGGCATGGTGGCGCAGATTGCCCGGAGGCTGCGCCGCTTGATTCTGCTCGTGCTGTTGCTGGGGGTGTGGGAGTATGTCAGCCGGGTGGTGCTGAGCGATACCACGCGCACGCTGTTGCCGCCGCCATCGGCGGTCGCCAAGGCCGCGCTCGAGCTGATCAGGTCGGGCGAGCTGTGGCAGAACCTGCATGACAGCGTGCGGCGCGAGCTGATGGCATTTGCCTGGGCGACCGTCGCGATTCCGATCGGGATCGCGATGAGCTGGTGGCCGTGGGTCGAGGAGCAGCTCGATCCGGTCTTCGAGATTCTGCGGCCGGTGCCGCCGCTGGCGTGGATACCGCTGTCGATCCTGTGGTTCGGCATTGGCGACACGCAGAACGTCTTTATTATTTTCCTGGCCATTTTCTTTCCGATCCTGCTCAACACCATCACCGGCGTCAAGGGGATCGAGCCGAACCTGATTCGGGCGGCACGCTGCCTGGGTGCGCCGGAGTGGAAGATCCTGTGGCGTATTGCCCTGATGGCGGCATTGCCGCAGATCATGACAGGTATTCGCATCGGTTTGGGGGTGGGCTGGATGGCGCTGGTGGCGGCCGAACTGGTGGGGGCGATCTCTGGCCTGGGCTTCATGATCAACGACGCTCGCACGGTGCTGCGCACCGATTATGTGATCGTCGGCATGGCGACCATCGGCCTGGTCGGGTTTGTGATGGATCGCGTCATACGTGTGGCGATGCGGCGCTGGCTGCCGTGGTCGCGTTCGGTGGGCCGGTGAGCGGCGCGGCACGGAAGGAGGGAAGGCATGAGCGAAGTGAGCATTGCCAATGTGTCGAAGGTTTATCCGGGCCACGGCGCGCAGGACGGCTCGGTACTTGCACTGGACAACGTCAGCTTCAAGGTGAGGGATCACGAGTTCTGCTCGATCCTTGGCCATAGCGGTTGCGGCAAGACCACGCTGCTGAACCTGCTGGCCGGATTCGAGACGCCCACCCAGGGCACCATCGAGGTGGACGGTCAGTCGGTTTGCAAGCCAGCCTGGGAGCGCTCCATGGTGTTCCAGGACTACGCATTGTTTCCGTGGATGACGGTGGCGCAGAATATTGCCTTCGGGCTGGAGATGAAGCGTGTGCCGGCGCCGGAGCGGGGCGAGATCGTGCGGCGCCAGATCGAGCTGGTCGGCCTGGCCGGGTTCGAGCAGCGATATCCGCATCAGCTGTCGGGCGGCATGCGCCAGCGCGTGTCGATCGCGCGCGCGCTGGCGGTCGACCCGCACGTGCTGCTGATGGACGAGCCGTTCGCCGCGCTCGACGCGCAAAACCGCGCGTTGATGCAGGAAGAAATGGGGCGGCTGCTGGCATCGAGCGACGTGCAGCACCGCAAGACCATGGTGCTGGTGACGCACAGCATCGAGGAGGCGATCATTCTGTCGGACCGTATCATCGTGCTCACGCGTCGCCCCGGGCAGGTCAAGGCCGATATCGAGGTCGACCTGCCGCGGCCGCGCGACGAGACCGACATGGCCTTCATCACGCTGAAGAAAAAACTGAGGGATCTGATTCACGACGAGTTCGAGCGCGAGCACTGAGGCTCGGGAAACGAGGGGAGACGATGCAGCACGATTTGACAGACAAGGTGGCGGTGGTCACTGGCGCGGCGCGCGGCATCGGACGCGAGATTGCGACGCGCCTGGCCGAGTGCGGCTGCGTCGTGTATGTCACCGATATCGATGCCGGGATGGCGCGCAGCACGGCCGCGGCACTGGGCGAGCGTGCCCACGCGCTGCGCATGGACGTGCGCGACCGGCCCGAGGTGCGCGCCGCACTTGCGCGCATCGTCGGCGAGCGCGGCGCGATCGACGTGCTGGTCAACAACGCCGGCCTGATGACGCAAGGGCCGTTCACCCGCACCGACGACCAGGCGTGGGACGATCAGCTGGCAGTCAACCTCACCGGCGTCTTCAATTGCATCCAGGCTGTCGCGCCGAGCATGATCGAGCGTGGCGGCGGGACCATCGTCAACATCGCTTCGGTGTCGGCCGTCAAAGGCGGCGGTGCGGTCGGCAATGTCTGGTATGGCGCCACCAAGGCGGCGGTGGCCGCGCTCACCAAGGGACTGGCGCGCGAGCTCGGGCCGAGCGGCGTGCGCGTGAACGCAATCGCCCCGGGGCTGGTGGAAACCGATATGGTGCGCGAGTTTCTCACCGACGAAATGCGGCCGCGCATCCTCTCGCGCTTTCCGCTCGGGCGCCTGGCCAGCACGGGCGACGTCGCCAATCTGGCGGCCTTTTTGGCGTCGGACGCCGCGTCCTTCATCACCGGTCAGGTGATCGCCGTCGACGGCGGATTCCTGGTGACCTGACTGTCAGGCGTGCCGGCACGCCAGCTAGCGCAAAAGGCGATCCATGATTTCTCAGATTCTGGTGATATCGATGTTGATTGCCGGCGCGGGAGGGCTGATCCGCGGCATCACCGGCTTCGGCGGCTCACTGGTGATGACGCCGCTCCTGACGCTGATGTTCGAGCCCAAGCTGGTGGTCCCGACCGTGCTGCTGCTCGAGGCGTTCGCCGCCGCGCCGATGCTGCGCGACGCAGCGCGCGTTGCGCACTACCGGGTCATTGCGCCGATCTGTCTGGCTGCGTTCGCCACGCTGCCGCTGGGTGGCTACATGCTGGTGCATGCCGATCCGAACTTGCTCAGGCGCGGCATCGCGGCGATGGTGGCGCTGTTTTGCGTGCTGCTGCTTAGTGGCGCGCGCTATCGGGGTCCGAGAAAGCTCGGTGTGTCGCTCGGGCTTGGCGGGCTATGCGGTTTTCTGCTCGGCGGCACCGGCATTGGTGCGCCGCCGGTCATTCTGTATCTGCTGTCGGGCCCCGATTCGGTGGTGGTCACGCGCGCAAACTTGACCCTGTGCGTGGTGGCCATCTCGATCGCCGCGCTGCTCATGCTCTGGGTGAGAGGCGTATTTGCATTGGGCGGACCACTCTCGCCACTGGCAATGGCGCCATGCTTCTATGGCGGCATCGTACTGGGATCGCAATTGTTTCGGCATTTTAACGAAATGCGTTTTCGGCAATTTACGGTGCTTTTTTTGTTGGTGGTGTCAGTGGTTGCGTTATTCGCGAGATGATGTTGCGTAGGTGCTTGATCACGACATGACCGTTTGAAAATCAATCACTTAACTTCTGGTTTGAGGGCTTTGCGTTGAATTCGTGTCCGTGCTGACCTAGAGTAGCGCTAAGCTTTGCGATCCAGCAATTTATCCTCCGATCACGTTTCCTTGCGTCGTCAGATTATCAACTGCCTTGAAAACCTCCACGGTTTTCCGCGATGAACCAAAAAAAAGCCCGCGCTTGGCGGGCTTAAATCCATATCAGGAGGAGACATGGAGGAGACAACTGAAGTTTAGATGAAATTGCTGCAACGCACCATACGTAGTATTACCTAATTGCCGCAACCTAGCAGCACGCATGGCTGGTGTCGGCACATTCCTCGAATATCAAGCATATGACCGATCAAATGGAATCTCCCGCGGCTCGGTATCGTTGCCGCGCCAGGGGCACGCGCACGTCAGAGTCTGCCCAATCTCGACACGACGTATTACTTGCCGGGCTTGACTCTGCGACATGGCAAAAGCCGGCGCAGGCTATGCGTGCGAGTGAGTGGCAGCGATGTCGAGCTACACCGGCAGGCCGGCCGCGCGGTTTCGTTTGCCATGCCGTTGCGCGACCACCTGGGCTCGAGCGGGCTCACACTTGACGATCGAGCCGACGTACTTACCCGAGAGGTCTATTATCCGTTCGGCGGCACGGCGCTGTGGGCGGTGCGGTGCCGGGGTGCCGCAAGGCGCAAGGTCATCCGCCATGCCGGACAGGAACGCGACTCGACCGGTCTTTATGCCTACGCATTTCGGTATTACGCGCCATGGCTGGGACGCTGGCTGAGCGCCGATCCCGCCGGGCCGGTCGATGGCCTCAACCTGTTCTCGATGGTGTGCAACAATCCCATGACGTTGCGCGACCGGCAAGTGTTGCCGGACCTGGTGGCGGCCGAACGGCGCCGCACCGGGCAGGACTTACGGTTCTACAACACATTGGGCGAGTTTGCGCAGGCTTTGCACGCCCAAACGATAGACGCGGGCGCCATGCGCTACCAGGCCGTGGTTGCGATGACGGACCGCCCGGACGGCGGAGCGCATTTCGCGGCATTCGACATGCGGCGAAGAGCCTTGAGCGACGAGTCGCCACTGTCGATGGTGTATGTGGAGCCGTCTTTTCTGGTTGAGGGGCAGGTCGCTGAAGGGGCTCCCGATTTTTTTCCTGACCCATAACGCGGTGGATGAGGGCTACCGAACCTTGTTCCGAGAATATTTTCCGCGAACTTTCGGGGGGCTCGGCGGCGGCCCCGCACCCAAAACGTCTGTGGTGTTCAGCGCAGCCCAAAAGTCTCCGTTCGACTGCGCCATCTTCAGCCTGTCGTTCGCGCTGAAGATGCGCCGCGCCGAAGCGTTCTTCGATGAACTGCACGACAGTAACGATGCTCGCGCGGAAGGCCTGCAGCACTTCTTCGGTGAGCAAATTTTGCTGCCACCGTCGTTCTACCGGCATGCCCATTCGCGCGCCACGGTCGATATGGTAGCCGCGGCCTGGCAGGCGCGCGACCCGGACGGCGTCACCGCGTTGCGGGAACGTCATGAGCAAAACCGCATTACACGCGGAGCGCGGCAGTTCAGCAACTCGATCGAGCGCAAGCGAGTGGCGCTTTTGTCGCGCGCTTTGCGGCATTGACGCGCGGGGTGCGTCATGCCGGAGAATCCGCTCGGTTGTCCTGGTCGTGGCTCTATTGCGCGGTTCATACAATGAGACGCCCGCCATATCAATGTGAACAATCGTCAAGAATCGTTAAACGCGCTTGTCTGCACACAAGCTTGCCAATATATTCAAGTTGCCCGGTCGTGAGCCAACCGGGTCCGGGCGGCAGACGGGGACATGCAAATGCAATGCGCCGGCACGTTATTGGTCAGTCGAAAAATAAGAGATGCAGGCGAGCGGGCTCGCGAACGGCGTAGTGCCGGCACAACCGGCGCTATCGCCGACGAAATCTGCAACCCATGAAGGCGGCAGGAAATGAAAAAAAATGAAATTCTTGATAGCCGGGCAGGTCATCTGGTGCGGGACGCATTAGCAGTCCAACTCAATTTATTGCATCGGTTTTTGCCGATGCGTGGCTGGATCGTCGCTCGATGCGAGGAAAGCGCGATACAAATGATCGCCATGGCGGGAGACCTCACGGCGGCGTCGGCAGCGCGGCTGGCTCACAGGTTCCTGTGCGGCACGCGCGCGTACACGGAAGATGGCTTCGAATACCGCCCGTGCAGCGAAATCGAGGCGGCCGCGCTGAGTCGCGAGAGTCCCGTCGAGTGGCGCGTGACTCACCTGTTTCGGGCCGATCTGGCGCTGCCTGGCAGTGGCGCTTACGCTTGCGTGCTGGGGCTGCAATCGCACGCGCGGGCGCTGGCGCTGCGCTCTGGCGAAGTCGATTTGTGCCTGACCGCGGTGTTGCGCACCTTGCACTTGCATGAAGAATTGGTGGAGACCGAAAAGAAGATGCGCGTGACGCGTCAAGAAGCCTCGCTTGACGCATTGACCGGCGCCCTGAACCGCACGGGCTGGGACAATCATTTGCGCCAGATCGACGCACAGATTGGCGAAGGCGCCGACGCCGTGGTTGGAATCCTCGACCTGGATTTCCTGAAGTCGATCAATGACCGTTTCGGCCACGCCGCCGGGGACCAGGCACTCAAATTGACCGCGCGAACGATCCATTCGGTGCTGCGGCGACGCGACTGCGTGGCGCGCCTGGGCGGCGACGAATTCGCCATCTTGCTGCCTCATGTTACGCCGCGCGATGCCGACCGACTCAAGGCACGTCTGGCGACGGCATTGCAGCAGGCGGATATATCCGCGTCGATGGGATTCGCCATGAAGTCCGAGTCAGCTACGCTGGACGAAGCAATCAAATTGGCCGATGCGCGGATGTATCAGAGCAAGCGTAACCGACTGGCGACATACCAGCGCCAGGGCAACGCACACGCGTGTCTGGCCTCGGCATAACGGCACCGGCTGCGCCCGCACAATGGCGACCGGGCGTCGCCACCCGCCTGGCGGGCGGCTCGCCGTCGCGCCGGCAATGAGGCAGCGAACGCGATAAATTCGCGCTGCCCGATTCTGCGCCCTGGCATTCGGCCCGGGGACATCTCCTCTATTTTCAGCTTCCGAGTCGCGCTTCCCGCCGCACGGTCAGCCTGCATGCGGCCCGCCCGTAACCGGGCTTTCGTCTCGAAATCTACAGAGACGGCGGCTATCAACGTAAACCCCGACGCGAAATTTCTTGTCCCTGCGATTTTTGGCGATTATATTTTATATAGATATTATTTATTACTATGAGATAAAACATGAGCGACGATATCCTGCTGAAAAACATCGGCCCGGTCGCGGTCGTCACGTTGAACCGGCCCGCCAAGCTCAACGCGTGGACCACGCCGATGCGCAATCAGATCATCGCGGCCCTCGAGCTTTTCGACGGCGATGCGAATGTGTCGGCCATCATCATGACCGGCGCTGGTGACCGGGCATTCTCGGCGGGCCAGGATCTTGCCGAGGCGCACGACTTCGACGGCGCGCGGGCGGTGGCCTGGGTCAAGGAATGGGAGCGCTATTACGACGTGCTGCGCGGTTTGAGCAAACCGCTGGTGATGGCACTCAATGGCACGGCCGCGGGCTCGGCATTCCAGGTGGCGTTACTGGGCGACATCCGAGTCGGCCATCCGGGTGTGCGCATGGGGCAGCCGGAAATCAACTCGGGCATTGCCAGCACTACCGGACCGTGGATCATGAACGCGATGCTCGGCATGTCGCGCACCATCGAACTGACATTGACCGGGCGCTTGATGGAGGCCGACGAGTGTCACCGGATCGGCTTGATCCATCACCTGGTGCCGGCCGAGCAGGTTTTTGACAAGGCGCTCGAAGTGGCCCAAAGTCTGGCGGCCAAGCCGCCCGTGGCAATGCGTCTGGACAAGCAGCGCTTCCGTGAAATGACCGAGGCGGGCTTTCGGGACTGCATCGAGGCGGGTATGCGAATTCAGCGTGAAGCATACGACTCGGGCGAGCCGGCACGCATGATGGAAGCTTTTTTTCAGCAGCGGCGAAAGTAGCGCTGCGCCTCAGGTGCGCCGCGCACACGGGGTGCCGGCGATTTTTTGTGACTGACTGTTGTATTTGTATTCAGGAGTGCGTCATGAACCAGCCCAGTAATCCGAATCGCCGCCGTCTGCTCAAAACCGCCGGAACGCTGGCACTGGCCAGTGCGTTGCCAAGCGTGGTGCATGGCGAGTCCAGGCAGATCATCGTGTCCGATCCGGGCGGGCCGTATACCAAGGCTTATCGGGTGGCCTTCTACGATCCCTTCGAGAAAGCGACCGGAATCAAGGTGGTCAGCATGGCGCGCGAGTCCCAGCCGGTGACGCAATTCGCCGCCATGGTAAAGACCAAAAACTATATCTGGGACGTGACCACATTGACCATTTCAGACGACGTTCCTTATCTGGAGGCGCACGGTTTTCTGGAACCCATCGGCCTGAAGCACAGCAATTATCCGAATGTGATGCCCGATGCGATCACTCCGGATTGGCTCGGCGTCGACGTATATGCCACTGTGTTGGCCTACCGTACCGACAAATTCCAGACCCACGGGCCGCAGTCGTGGGCGGACTTCTGGAATGTCGGGAAATTTCCGGGGCGGCGCAGCTTGCGCCGCAATCCGATCGACACGCTGGAGCAGGCGCTGATGGCCGATGGCGTGCCGCTGGACAAGCTGTACCCGATCGATGTCGACCGGGCCTTCAAGAGCCTGGACCGCATCAAGCCGCACATCAATCTCTGGTGGACTTCCGGCGCACAGGCCATGCAGGCGATCCAGAATGGCGACGTGGACATGATCTCGACCTGGAACGGGCGGGCGCAGGCGGCCATCGACAATGGTGCGCCGGTACGCATCAATTGGCGCGAAGGTCTGTACTCGGTCGAGGGGTGGGGTATTCCGAAGGGCACGCCGCGCGCCGAGATGGCCAAGCAGTTCGTGCGCTTTTGCGCGGATGCCAAGCGGCAGGCAGCCTTTACTCCCGATTTGGCTTATGGCCCGACCAATCTGAAGGCCTTCGACATGATCCCGGCCAAGCGCGCGGCAATCCTGCCGACCGCACCGGACAATTTGCGCGATATGCGCTTGCCCAGCCCGCAGTGGTGGGCCAAAAATCGCGCGGCGGTTACCGAGCGCTTCAACACCTGGATCATTTCCTGATCTCGCGCATCCGAGCCGAGCCTTATCATGCCGCCCAAACTCCAGACGATCGGGTTGACCAAATCGTATCGGGACACCGTAGCCTTGGCGCCGACCCACTTGAGCGTCGAGGCTGGCGAGTTTCTCACCTTGCTGGGCCCCTCCGGTTCCGGCAAGACCACGCTGCTGCAGATGATCTCCGGGCTGGTGCCGCCCAGCGCCGGACAGATCTTCATCGACGGTCGTGACGCTACTGGGGTGCCTGCCGGTAAGCGCGGCATCGGCATGGTATTTCAAAGCTATGCGCTGTTTCCGCACATGAATGTCTGGGACAACGTCGCCTACGGCCTGCGCATGCGGCGTACCGGCCGCGAGGAGTTGCGCCGGGCGGTCGACGCTGCGCTGGCAATGGTGCGCATGCAGGACTATGCGCAACGTTTCCCGCGCGAGCTCTCCGGCGGGCAGCAACAGCGCATTGCGCTGGCGCGCTGCTTTGCCTATCGGCCGTCGATCATTCTGCTCGACGAGCCGCTCGGCGCGCTCGACAAGAAGCTGCGCGAACATATGCAACTCGAGATCCGCCGCCTGCATCGCGAGTTGGGGGCGACTTTCATTTACGTCACACACGATCAGGACGAGGCACTGACGATGTCCGACCGCATCTGCCTGATGAATCAGGCCCGCGTCGAGCAGATCGGCACGCCAGCGCAACTGTATGACCGCCCGGCCACGCGCTTTGCGGCGGACTTCCTGGGGCACTCCAACTTGCTCGACGGCCATGTCGAGGCGGGCGAGGGCGCGATTCCGATCTTGCGCATCGGCGAGCACGCCGTCTCGCTGCAGGAATTTTCGGAGCCGCCCGAGGCCGGCGCGGCAGTCTGCCTGCTGGTTCGGCCCGAGGCCGCGCAACTGACGGCGCCCGGGCATGGCCGGCTCGCCGGCACGGTCGACGAGGTGGTTTTCCTCGGCAGCGATACGCGGGCGATTGTCGTGCTGCCTGACGCCCGCCGGTTCAGCGTACGCTGCGACCGCCGCCAATCGCCGAGCGTGGGCCAGCAGGTGGGCGTGACCTGGGACGCGGCGCGCGCGACGCTGCTGGCTTGCTGAGGAGGCAGTGATGCGCGAGTCCGATACGCTGTCCGAACTGGCGCCATGCGGCACGATGGCCAGGCCGTCGGCCTGGCGCAGGCGCGTCGCCGCGCTGCGCGGCAATCTGCTGCCGGCGCTGCCGGCCTTGCTGTTCCTGCTGGTGTTTTTCGTCACGCCGGTCGCGCAGATCCTGCGCGGTGGCTTCGAAGGCGCTGGCGGTGCGATCGGTCTCGGCCAGTTCGCGCGCATCATGCACACGCCGGTTTATGCGAAGGTGCTGTGGACGACCTTCTGGATCTCGCTGCTGACGGCGGCCCTGTCGGTGGTGCTCGGTTATCCGGTCGCGTATCTGCTCAGTCGCCTGGGCTCGCGGGCGCGGCAGCGCTGGTTGCTGTGGATCATGCTGCCGTTCTGGACCAGTTATCTGGTCAAAACCTATGCGTGGATGCTGCTGTTGTCGAAAAGCGGCGTTTTATCCACGCTGGCGTTAGGCCTGGGCCTGGTCAGCAATACCAGCGGTGTCGTTCCGTCGCTCACCGGCGTGCTGATCGGTATGGTTCACGGTATGCTGCCGCTGGCCGTGATGACCATGCTGCCGATCATGCGGGGCATCAGCGACCAGCTCGTGCAGGCCGCGCAAACGCTCGGGGCCGACCGGGCGATGGGATTTTTCACGATATTCCTGCCGCTGTCCGCGCCAAGCGCCGCGGCCGCCGGCCTGCTGGTGTTCATCACCAGCCTGGGTTTCTTCATCGTGCCGTCGCTGCTGGGCACCCCGCATCAGACGATGATTGCGCAACTGGTGATCTCTTCGGTGCTCGAACTGTTCGATCTGCATTTTGCCGGAGCGCTGGCCACCGTACTGCTGCTGTGTGCGCTGGTGGTGTTCGTGGTCTACGACAAGCTGGTTGGCCTGTCCTCGCTCAGCGGCGAGGCGCCGCAGCACTCCAGGCGCGTGCGCGGCGGCCGCGCCATGCCGCTGTTGATCGGCGCGGGCCGTCTTGCCGGCCGGCTGCCGGGCAGTGCCCGGGGGCGCGAGGCCGACGCAGCCGGGCCGCTCAAAGCGATCTGCGCGGTGTTGGTGGCAGCGCTCGTGTTACCGGTGTTTGCGGTGATCCCGGTCGCGTTTACGCGCAGCGCTTTCGTTGCGTTCCCGCCCAAGCTGTTCAGTCTGAAATGGTTCGTGAAATTCCTTACCTCGGAGGTCTGGCAAAGTGCGCTGATCCGCTCGTTTGAAGTCGGCCTGTCGACCGCGGCGCTGGCGCTGCTTTTGGGCTTCGGCGCGACCCTGGCGCTGGCGCGCCTGGCGCCGCGTTGGACCAAACCGCTGTTCGCCTTTTTCATCGCACCGCTGATCGTGCCGCGCATCGTGATCGCCGTTGGTCTGCTGTATCTGTTAGCCGACGTGCATTTGGTGGGGACCAATCTGGGCCTGATCGTCGGTCATACCGTGCTGGCCTTGCCGTATGTGGTGGTGACGCTCGCTGCGGCGTTTCGCGCTTTCGATTGGCAGCTCGACGATGCCGCCAGGATTCTCGGGGCATCGGCTCCCGCGCGCCTTCGCACCGTGTTGCTGCCGCTGCTGTTGACCAGTCTGGGGGCGGCATTTCTGTTTGCATTCATCGTGTCGTTCGACGACCTGACGATCGCGATCTTCGTCAGCGGCGGCATCAAGACGACCTTGCCCAAGCAGATGTGGGACAGCATTCAATTGGCCGTCACGCCGACCTTGGCCGCGGCTGCAACCTCGTTGGTGGTGCTCATCGCGCTGCTCGTTTCGATTTTCTCTCTCTTCAAACGTCAGAGTCGGTAATGCATCCTTATCCTGACTATTTTCCGCAGCGCTTCGCGGCGGATCAGCTCGACGCCGCGCCGTTGATTTTCGCTGGACTCTCGGCCGACACCGAGCGCCCGATCGTCGTGTTCGACGGCCAGGCCATCGCCAGGTCGTCGTTGCGACAACAGGTCGCCGGCTGGCAGGCGTGGCTGCGCGCGCGCGGCTTGCACAGCGGCGACCGTGTCGCAGTCATGCTCGAGAACAGCGCCGAGCAGATCGCGCTGATCTACGCTTTGATACTCGGCGGGCTGATTTGGGTGCCGGTCAACACGAAACTGCGAGGCATGGGGCTGCGCTACCTGATGGAGCATGCCGAGCCGCGCCTGCTGGTGAGCGAGACGGGCTTCGATGACGTGCTCGACGAGGCGGGCGTGCAGCCCTCCGTGCGCGTGCGCCTGGCGTGCGCGGCGGCAGAATTGCCCCGGGATGCCGCGCTGGCCGCGCCTGCCGCACGGCATGACGATCCGCTGTGCATCATCTACACGTCGGGCACCACCGGGGCGCCAAAAGGCGTGATCTTTACCCATCGGATGATGCGCATCTCGGGTGAGGCCGCGCTGCTGGTGGCCGATGCACGCCCGGCCGACCGAATGTTTCTGTGGGAGCCGCTGTGTCATATCGGCGGGGCACAGATGCTGCTGCTGCCATTTCTGGAGGACGTGGAGCTGCACGTCGTGAGCCGCTTCTCGGCCAGCCAGTTCTGGTCGCAATTCACGCGCGCGCGGGCGACGCAACTGCATTATCTTGGCGGCATTCTGGACATTCTGATGCGCTTGCCGGCCGATGCGCAGCCGGCCAACCATACGCTGCGCGTGGCCTGGGGCGCGGGCGTGACGGCCGGTACCTGGCAGGCAATTCGCGAGCGCTTGAAGTGCGAGCTGCGGGAGTGCTACGGCATGACGGAATGCTCGAGTTTTGCCACGCTCAACGACACCGGCAAACCCGGTTCCATTGGACGCCCGCTGCCGTGGCTGCGGCTCGAGTTGCTCGATGACGAAGGCCGCGAAGTGCCGCCTGGGCAAAGCGGCGAGATCGTTTTGTCGAGCGATGTCGACGGCGTGTTTCTGGCCGGCTATCTGCACAATGAGGCGGCCACGCGCGCTGCGCTGCGCGACGGCAAACTGTTCACGGGCGATGCCGCGCGGCGCGATGCCGATGGCGATCTGTTCTTCGTGGGGCGGCGCACGGACAGCATGCGCGTGCGCGGCGAGAATGTGTCCGCCTGGGAGATCGAGCGCGTTTTCGCCGCGCATCCGGCGGTGCACATGTCGGCCGCGCTGGGTGTCGCATCGTCGGTTGGCGAGCAAGAGATTTTGCTGTACGTGCAGTTTCGCGAGAATGCCGCGCCGGAGTGGCCGGAGCTGGCGGAATGGGCCGCGAAAGCCCTGGCCAGTTTCCAATTGCCCCGCTATTATCGGCGGGTCGAGCACTTCGAAACGACCCCGAGCGAGCGCATCAAAAAGCACCTGCTCGCACGCGACCTCGACGACGCATGGGACAGGCTGGCTTGATCGGGACGAACTCGTGTCGGGGCCGCGTCTGTCGCGATCGGGCGAGCGGGTCCGAGGCAAGGCGAACGCCGCCAGGCGGCATTATCGAATAGAAATAATATTTGTCGGTGTGAGATAATCGTTGCTCAGTCAACTCCTCGCGTGCCGCCATGGTGACCAAAGCCAAGACACCTCCCGCCAAGTCAGTCGAACCTGGTGTCAAGGGAATTGCGCCGATTGATCCGGCACTGACCGAATCGTCACTGTACGTGCAGTCGGTCGAAAAGGCGATGAAGGTCCTGACCGCATTCGACGGGACGAAGCGGCAACTGACCCTGTCTGAAATCGCGGCACTGACGGGTTTCGACGTCAGCACCGCGCAGCGCTTCACTTACACGCTGACCGTGCTCGGTTATCTGAGCAAGGATGCCGAACGCAAGACTTACGAGCTATCGCCTCGCCTGCTCGATTTCACCTATCACTACCTGACCTCGAGCGAACTGGTCAGCCGCGCGGCGCCTTACTTGCAGCAACTTGGCTCAGAGACCGAGGAAGCCACCAATCTGACCGTGCTCGACGACACCGACATCGTGTTTGTGCTGCGTATCGTCAGCCGCAATGTCTTCAATGCCAACGTCATCGTCGGCTCGCGACTGCCGGCCTACTGCACTGCGCCCGGCCTGGCGATCCTCTCGACACTGCCGGAAGCTCAGGTCGACGATATTCTGTCCCGTACCCACCTCGTTGCGCACACGCCCTCGACCGTGACCAGTGTCAAGAAAATCAAGGAGCGGCTCGCCGTGATCCGGCGCACTGGCTATGCGCATACCGAAGACGAATACTTCATGGGAGACATCTCCACCGCGGCGCCGATCCGGGGATCCCATGGCCGGGGCATTGGCGCCGTCAATATCGCCGTGGCTCGCCCGCGCTGGAACGCCGAGCGGGATGAACGGCGCTTCGCCGACCTCGTTATTTCGACGGCCTCGGCCATTTCCCAGCACCGACGATTCGAGCAAGGATGAAGCTTGCGTTGCCCCAGTTTGAAATGTAGTATGTGATATATCAAAAGAAATGCGACATTCAAACTGGGAGACAAGGCATGAAGATCTGCATCTATGGTGCCGGCGCGATCGGCGGCTATATGGGCGCGAAGTTGGCGATGGCCGGTGCCGACGTGAGTTTCGTGGCGCGCGGCAAGCATCTGGCGGCAATGCAGGAGCGCGGTGTGCGGCTGCGAGAGGAGGGCGTCGAGCATACGGTGCCGGTGCGTTGCACCGACAACCCGGCTGAACTCGGTCCGCAGGACTACCTTCTCATTACCCTCAAAGCCCACTCGGTGCCGCCTGTGGTCGAAGCCATGCAGCCGCTGCTCGGACCCGACACCGCGGTGGTGACCGGCATCAACGGCATCCCGTACTGGTATTTTCACGAATATGGCGGCGAACTGGCCGGCACGGTGCTGCATAGCGTCGATCCGGGCGGCAAGCAGTGGCATGGGCTGGGCCCGCAGCGCGCGATTGGTTGCGTGCTTTATCCGGCAACGGAAATCGTCGAGCCAGGCGTGATCAAGCATGTGTATGGAAAGAAGTTCCCGATCGGCGAACCGAGCGGGGCGCGCACGCCGCGCGTCGAGCGGTTGCACGAAATCATGACCCGTGCCGGACTGGAGGCGCCGATTCGCGAAGACATCCGCGACGAAATCTGGCTCAAGTTGTGGGGCAATCTCTGCTTCAACCCGATCAGCGCGCTCACGCATGCCACGCTGGACGTGATTGCCGGCGACCCGGGCACGCGTGCGCTGGCCAAAACCATGATGCTCGAGGCCCAGGGTATTGCCGAGCATCTCGGTGCGCATTTCCGGGTCGGCGTGGAACGTCGCATCGACGGCGCCGGCGCGGTCGGCGCCCACAAGACGTCGATGCTGCAGGATCTGCTGCATGGCCGTCCGATGGAAATCGACCCGCTTCTGACCGTGGTTCAGGAAATGGGGCGGCTGGCCCAAATGCCGACGCCCACCATCGATATCGTTCTTGCTCTGATCAAACAGCGGGAGCGCATGGCGCTAGCCGCCTGAACCGGGTCCGATGCCCGAGCGCGGCCCGCTTTAGCAGAGGTACGCGCTCGAGTATGCAACAAGCATGGTCAGATCTTTGGACACGTTGTACACTGTATATCAATCATTAATGCGCTGACTTCATCAATCGTCGCGCAAAGGCAATCGAAGCAATTTAGAGCATTCGTTCAGTTTGTGGTATATCAGATACAAAATAATTGACGTCTGCTGCGGTGCAGCATATGATGGCGACATGAGTTAAGTTTTTGATGTTCGTTTTTTAACTTTTGGAGCTTGTCATGGAAATGCTGTCCCTGGGGTTGTTGGCTGTTCTTTTGGTTTCTACGGGTGCTGTGCTGACCGGTCTGTTGGCCGAGCGTTTGCCGTCGACGGTGAGCGCGTGTGCCGACGAAGGCCGTTTCGCTGGCCTGGGCGATGCGCAGCCGGCACATGATGAACAACGTGCGACCGTGACGACGGGTACTCGTCCGAGCGTTATTTAATGAGAGATGAATGTCCGCTGAAGCCCACTCCGAGATCCGTTCGAACGCGCTAGCGTTGTCGCTGCAGCCTATCAACGCCGGCGCCAGCCTGCGCGATCAGGCGTATGCCATGCTCAAGCAGGCGATCGCCGATGCAGATATCTACCAGTCGCGGGAGCCTGTGCGCCTGGATGAACGGGTGCTCAGCGAGGCGCTCGGCGTCAGCCGGACACCCATTCGGGAGGCGATGACGCTGCTCGAGCAAGAGGGCTTTCTGCGCACCGTGCCGCGGCGTGGCATATATATTCAGCGCAAAACCAAGCGGGAAATCGTCGAGATGATCCAGATGTGGGGCGCGCTGGAGAGCATGGCCGCACGCCTGGCTACACTGCACGCCAGTGACGAGGAGATTGCCGCGCTGCGTCATATGTTCGACGATTTTCGCGACACGACGCCTGCCGAGCACATTCAGGAGTACTCCGACGCCAATATCGCCTTTCACCAGGCGATCGTCGAACTGTCGAAATCGCAGATCATTCTCGAGACCATCAAGAATCTTTTTGTGCATGTGCGGGCGATCCGCAAGCTGACGATATCGCAAAGCGATCGTGCGTCGCGCTCGATTGTCGACCACCTCCGTATCATCGAGGCGCTGGAAAAGCGTGATACCGAGTTGGCTGAAAAACTGGTTCGCCAACATTCGCTCGACCTCGCCGACTACGTCGAGGCTCACTGCGATTTCCTCGACTGAGCACGCGCCGCGCAGCGGCACTGCCATCGTTTGAAAAACCGCGCTCGGGGCCGTCCCCCGGCGCGGTTTTTTGTTTATCTGCGCCAGCGCCGCGGAACAACATTTCCCTGACAAAAAAATCGGCTTCGAGCCACAAAAAAGTCGAAATAGGGCTTGTTAAAATCTGATATATCACATATCGTATGTCAACGGGATCGATTCTCTTGTTTCGCAAACGCGCGTGATGGTTTGAACCGGGCGGCCGATGTGCCGAGCCGACAGCGCAGCGGTTGCGGGCCAAACAACGGGCGACGGTCACGCTAAACCCGATCACAGTTCAAATACTTATTGTCGAAGGAGACAACCATGTCTGCAGTCGTCAACAACCGCACGGATTCGACCACAGCCGAAGACACGCTGAAGCAAAAAAGCCGGGAAGCCGGGGTGGTATCCGGAGGCCATCTGGTGGCCAAGGCGCTCAAGGCGGAGGGGGTGGATACGATCTTCACGCTGTGCGGGGGTCACATCATCGACATCTACGATGGCTGCGTGGATGAAGGCATCCGGATCATCGACGTTCGCCACGAGCAGGTGGCCGCGCACGCGGCCGACGGCTACGCGCGGCAAACCGGCAAGCTGGGATGTGTGGTGACCACGGCGGGGCCGGGGTGCACCAATGCGGTCACGGGGGTGGCCACCGCATTTCGCTCGGAGAGCCCGGTGCTGCACATTGGCGGGCAGGGCGCGCTCACGCAGCACAAGATGGGCTCGCTGCAGGATCTGCCGCACGTCGACATGATGGCGCCGATCACAAAATTCTCGGCCAGCATCCCGAGCACCGAGCGGGTGGCGGACATGATCTCGATGGCCGCGCGGGAGTGCTTCAACGGCGCGCCGGGCCCGGCGTACCTGGAGATTCCGCGCGACGTGCTGGACCGGGAGGTGGATCTGGCCAAGGCGGTACTGCCCAAGCCGGGGCACTACCGTGCGTCGACCAAATCGGTGGGAGATCCGCGCGACATCGAAAAGCTCGCGGACCTGCTGGTCGATGCCGAGCGCCCGGCCATCCTGTTCGGCCAGCAAGTGTGGACCGCGCGCGGGCACGAAGAAGCGATCGCGCTGCTGCGCGGGCTCGACATCCCGGGGTACTTCAACGGCGCGAGCCGGGGGCTGCTGCCGCCGGGCGATGCGCACCACTTCGACCGCACGCGCTCGCAGGCATTTGCCAACGCGGACGTGCTGGTCATCGTAGGCACGCCGTTCGACTTCCGCATGGGCTACGGCAAGCGCATCAGCCGCGAGCTCAAGCTGGTGCAAATCGACATGGACTACCGCACGGTGGGCAAAAACCGGGACATCGACCTGGGGCTGGTGGGCGATCCTGGGGCGATTCTCGGGGCGGTGCTGCAGGCTGCGGGCGGGCGCATCAAGAACGACAAGCGGCAGGCGCGGCGGCAGTGGATGAAACAACTGAGCGAAGCCGAGGCGGTGGCGCTGGACAAGGTGATGCCGCTGTTCCGGTCGGAAAACACGCCGATCCATCCGTACCGGGTGGCATATGAGCTCAATGAATTCCTGGGCGAGGACACCATCTACATCGGCGATGGCGGGGACGTGGTGACGATCTCGGCGCAGGCGGTTCGCCCGCGCAATCCGGGTCAGTGGATGGACCCGGGAGCGCTGGGCTCGCTGGGGGTGGGCACGGGCTTTGCGATCGCCGCGGGGCTGGCCAATCCGGGCAAGGAAGTGCTGTGCTACTACGGCGACGGGGCGTTCAGCATGACCGCGTTCGACATCGAGACGGCCAACCGGTTCGGGGTGCCGTACCTGGCGGTGGTGGGCAACAACTCGGCGATGAACCAGATCCGCTACGGGCAGCTGGCCAAGTACGGAGCGGAGCGAGGCAACGTGGGCAACCTGCTGTCGGACGTGCCGTTCGGGCGCTTCGCGGAAATGCTGGGCGGCTACGGCGAGGAAGTGCGCGATCCGGCGCAGATCGCCGGGGCGCTGCGGCGCGGACGCGAGGCGATTGCCAAGACGGGCCGCTCGGCGGTCATCAACATCTGGGTCGACCCGAGCGAGTACGCGCCCGGCACCAAGAATCAGACGATGTACAAGTAAGAGCACCGCCCGCATGCGCCTGACCGGGGGGCGACGCCGGTCAGGCGCATGCGGAGTCGGGGACGATGAAAAAACAGCTGCTCAGGAGACAAAGTTATGGATATGAAGGCCCTTGAAGGCGTGCGCATTCTCGACATGACGCACGTGCAGGCCGGCCCCACCGCCACGCAGTTGCTGGCGTGGTTCGGGGCCGACGTGATCAAGGTGGAAATGCCAGGGCGCGGCGATATCACACGTGCGCAATTGCGCGACGTGCCGGATGCCGACAGCCTGTACTTCACGATGCTCAACTCCAACAAGCGCAGCCTCACGCTCAATATCAAAGCGCCAAGCGGCAAGGCGCTGCTCGAGGATCTGGTGCGCCAATGCGATGTGATCGTCGAAAACTTCGGGCCTGGCGTGCTCGACCGCGCGGGTTTTACCTGGGAGCGCTTGCAGGCCCTGAATCCACGCATCAGCTACGCCTCGATCAAAGGTTTCGGTCCCGGTCCATACGTCGACTGCAAGGCCTATGAGAATGTCGCGCAATGCATGGGGGGCTCGGCCAGTACGACCGGCTTCGAGGATGGGCCGCCGGTGGTGACCGGCGCGCAAATCGGCGACTCCGGCACTGGCGTGCATTGCGTGGTGGGCATCCTCGCGGCGCTATTGCAGCGCGAGAAGACCGGGCGTGGACAGCGCATCGAAGTCGCCATGCAAGACGCCGTGCTGAACTTGTGCCGCGTCAAACTGCGTGACCAGCAGCGCGTGATGCGCGGTCCATTGCGTGAGTATCCGAACGAAAAATTCGAAGACTACGTGCCGCGTGCCGGCAACGCTTCGGGCGGTGGCCAGCCGGGTGCCGCGCTGCGCTGCTCGCCGGGCGGCGCCAACGATTACGTCTACGTCATTATTCAGCCGCAAGGCTGGGAGCCGTTGATGAAATTGTGCGGGCGGGAAGACCTGATCACCCATCCGGACTTTGCCATGCCCGAGGCGCGCCTCAAACACTTGCCGGAGTGCTTTTCGATTATCGAGGCGTGGACTCGCACCCAGACCAAGTTCCAGGTCATGGAGGCGCTCAACGCCGTGCACGTGCCGTGCGGCCCGATCCTCTCCACCCAGGACCTGATCGAAGACAAGTCGATGTACGAGCGCGGCTACCTGGTCGAGTTGGACCATCCGGTACGCGGCAAATACGTACAACTGGGTTGCCCGATCAATCTGTCGGATTCCCCGGTGGACGTGCAGCGCTCGCCGCTGTTGGGCGAACACACCGAGGAGATCCTCGCCTGGCTTGGCAAGAGCACTGCCGAAATAGACCAGTTGCGCGCCGAAGGTGCAATTTAGCGCGTCCTGCCAATTGCATTTTGGATGTCGAATAAAACCATGGGAGCGGACATGCCAATGCCAGACAGCCTTCAGGCCACGAGCCGGAAACCGGGCCGCTAGGCCAGCCAACCCGTTATATATTCGCCACTCGCGCCGCCGGGCAACCGGCGGCCGGGGGAGCTTTTATCCGACGCATGCCATGCAAAGTGAGAATTGACGATGACATCCTGGATACGCTATCGATCGGGCAGCGCCAATGTCGGCTTCGGCCGCTTGGAAAACGGCCGCATTCACGTGCACCAAGGCGATCTTTTCGACGCGCCGCAGCCGACCGGAGAAGTCCTGTCCGAGGCGGAAGTGACGAAACTCGCACCATGTCAGCCGAGCAAGATCGTGGCGCTATGGAACAACTTCCATGCGCTGGCGGCCAAGCTGGAAAAGGCCGTGCCGTCTCACCCGCTGTTTCTTATCAAGCCATCGACCTCGGTCTGTGGCACCGGCGAGGCGTTACGGCGTCCGCCCAGCTATGGCGGCAAGATCGTCTATGAGGGCGAGCTCGGCATCGTGATCGGCAAGCGCTGCAGCAACGTCGCGCCAGGCGATGCGGCCGATCACATTTTCGGCTACACCTGCGTGAACGACGTCACGGCGGCCGAGTTGCTCAACGAAGATCCGAATTTCGCGCAATGGACTCGCGCCAAGGGGTTCGATACCTTCGGCGTCATCGGTCCGGCGATCGTGCCGGGTTTCGATTGGCGCGCCGCGCATGTGCGCACCACGCTCGACGGTGTCGAGCGGCAGCATTATCCGCTGGCCGACATGGTGTTCGCACCGGAACAGATCGTCAGCCTGGTGTCGCGCGACCTCACTCTGCTGCCGGGCGACGTGATCGCCTGCGGTACGTCAATCGGCGTGGGCTCGATCAAGGATGGGGCGAGCGTGGCGGTGAATATCGAGGGCATTGGCACGTTATCCAACACGCTGGCCAAATAGCGAACGCATTTTTCGAAAGGCAAGCGGCCCTCATGGCCGAGATCGCCGTGCCAACGGCGCGGCAGCCGATGACGAGGTAGTGACGATGGCAATGACAATAGCGATACCGCGCGAAATCCACACCGGCGAGCGGCGCGTGGCAGCGACGCCCGAGACAAGCGCGCAATTGATCAAACTGGGCTATGCGGTGAGTGTGGAAGCCGGCGCGGGCGAGGCCGCGGCTTTCTCCGACGAGATGTATCGCGCGGCCGGCGCGAGTATCGTCAACGACGTGCGCGCGCTATGGGCCGGCGCCGACATCGTGCTCAAGGTCCGTGCGCCCGAGATGCATACGCTGCTCGGCTGCAACGAGGCGCATCTGCTCAGGCCCGAAGCGACGCTGATCGGCTTCATCTGGCCCGCGCAAAACGCCGTGCTGCTCGAGACGCTGGCAGCGCGTCGCGCCACGGTGCTGGCGATGGATTGCGTGCCGCGCATCTCGCGCGCGCAAAAACTCGACGCGCTCAGTTCGATGGCCAATATGGCGGGATACCGCGCAGTGGTCGAGGCCGCGCAACATTTCGGCCGCCCGTTTACCGGGCAAATCACTGCCGCGGGCAAGATTCCGCCGGCCAGAGTGCTGGTGATCGGCGCCGGCGTCGCCGGCCTGGCGGCCATCGGCGCGGCACGCGGGCTGGGCGCCATCGTACGGGCCTTCGATACGCGGCCCGCGGTTCGGCAGCAGGTCGAAAGCCTTGGCGCGGAGTTTCTCGAACTCGACTTTCAAGAAGACGGCAGTGGCGCAGGCGGTTACGCCAAGCAGATGAGCGCCGAGTTCATCGCCGCGGAAATGGCGCTGTTCGAGACGCAGGCCAAGGAGGTCGACATCATCATCACGACCGCGCTGATTCCCGGCAAGCCGGCGCCCAAGCTGATTTCCGAGCAGGTGGTGGCCAGCATGCGGCCGGGCAGCGTGATTGTCGACATGGCGGCCGAGCAGGGCGGCAATTGCGAGTTGACGCGCCCCGGCGAGGTGGTGGTGCGCCATGGTGTGACGATGGTCGGCTACACCGATCTGCCAAGCCGCCTGGCGACGCAGTCGAGCCAGCTCTATGGCACCAATCTACGGCATTTGCTGACCGATCTGACGCCAGACAAAGATGGGCAACTGGTGCTTGATCTGAACGACGAAGTGATCCGCGGCACGACCGTGCTCCACCTCGGCACGGTTACCTGGCCGCCGCCCGCGCCGCCGGCGCCCCAGGCCGTGCCGCCGCAAGCCGCTGCGCCGTCGGTGCCGCCACAGCCGGCCCCCGCCACGTTGCCGGCCGGGCGCGGCGCGCCCATGCTTTGGTTTGTCATCGGCGCGGCGCTGCTGCTGGCCTTGGGCTCGGTCGCGCCGGCCGCCTTCATGGCCCATTTCACGGTGTTCGTGCTGGCCATATTCATCGGCTATCAGGTCGTCTGGAACGTCACGCCTGCGCTGCACACGCCGCTCATGAGCGTGACCAATGCGATCAGCGGGATCATCGTCATCGGCGCGCTGCTGCAACTGGGCGCAACGCTGCCGTTGGTCAAAGTGCTGGCCGGCATCGCGGTGCTGATCGCGGCGATCAACGTCGCCGGCGGTTTCCTGGTCACGCAGCGCATGCTGAAGATGTTCCAGCGCGACTGAGCCGTTCACGCATGCCTGATCGACAATAAAATTTCACGGGAGACCCTTATGCCAAACGGCATTTTCAATATGGCCTACCTGGGCGCCGGCGTCCTGTTCATCCTCAGCCTGGGAGGCTTGAGCCAGCCGGGCACGGCGCGGCGCGGCAATCTGTGCGGCATGGTCGGCATGGGAGTGGCGGTGGTTGCCACCGTTTTGCTGATGCGCGGGGTGGGGCTGACGGTGCTGGTGCCCGCGATGCTGGTGGGCGCGCTCGCCGGCGCGGTGCTGGCGCGGCGGGTGGCAATGACCGGCATGCCGCAACTGGTGGCCGTGCTGCATAGTTTCGTCGGCCTGGCGGCGGTGCTGGTGGGGTTCGCCAACGCGGCCGAGCCGGCGAGCGGGCTGGCCGGCGCCGAGCGAATCATCCATGAAGCCGAAACCTATCTGGGGGTCTTCATCGGTGCGATAACCTTCTCGGGCTCGCTGATCGCATTCGGCAAATTGCAGGGCACGATCGGCGGCAAGCCGCTGCTGCTGCCGGCACGCCACGCGCTTAACATTGCGGGGCTGGCGCTGTGCGTGTGGCTTGGCACGCTGTTTTTCGGCGCTGCCAGCGTGCATGGCGCATTGCTGGCATTGCTCGCCATGAGCGTCGTTGCCTTGATCATCGGGGTTCATCTGGTGATGGCCATCGGCGGGGCCGATATGCCGGTGGTGGTGTCGATGCTCAACAGCTACTCCGGGTGGGCCGCCGCGGCCACCGGCTTCATGCTCGGCAATGACTTGCTGATCGTGACCGGCGCGCTGGTGGGCTCATCCGGTGCCATTCTGAGCTACATCATGTGCCGTGCGATGAATCGCAAATTCCTCTCGGTGATTCTCGGCGGCTTCGGCGCGTCCGCCGCGGCGGCGCCTGCCGGCACCGCACCGGCAGGCGAAGTGGTCGCCACCTCGGTGGAGGAAGTCGGCACGCTGCTGCGCGATGCCGGCGAGGTCATCATCGTGCCCGGTTACGGCATGGCGGTGGCCCAGGCTCAGGCGACCATCAGTGAGATTACCCGGCGCCTGCGCGCGGCCGGCGTCAACGTGCGCTTCGGTATCCACCCCGTGGCCGGACGCCTGCCTGGCCATATGAACGTGCTGCTGGCCGAGGCCAAGGTACCTTACGACATCGTGCTCGAGATGGAGGAAATCAACGACGATTTCGCCAACACCGATGTCGTGCTGGTCATCGGCGCCAACGACATCGTCAATCCCGGCGCGCTGGAAGACCCGGCCAGTCCGATTGCCGGCATGCCTGTGCTGGAGGTCTGGAAGGCTCGTCACGTGGTGGTCTCCAAGCGGAGCATGGCAGCAGGCTACGCGGGTGTGGATAACCCGCTGTTCTACAAAGAAAATACCCGAATGTGGTTCGGCGATGCGAAAGGCAGTGTGGATGCCTTGCTCAAACAGTTGGCGATGTGAGTGATGACGTGGCCGGGGCTCCCGGCCCGATGGTCCATCGACGCGCCGCGTCGTCCTTGTCCATTGCGTTGTCAAAAGGTGGGGGGGCTGCGACCCAACCATAGCGCCGCATTTCTGTGTGAGGCGACGTGGCCGGCCAAGGTGGAAACGGTGCCGGAGGGCGGTGCAACCGATTTGCGAAGCCGGTTGCACGCCACCCGCTTGTTGCGGCGCGGCGTGCTGGCTATTGCGCCGTGCAGATAGGGCAGATCCCTAACGCATGTTCAGTTCCATGAAGCAACGGCAATGCTCGTGCTTCTTGCTATAAATCAACTGACTCAAAAAGTCGGCGTCGTAGGCGTTGAGCAAATGCGGCTGGCAAGTCTCGAGGTAGAGGGCAATGCGGGTTTTCTCGCAATCCGCCTCAAGGCTGTTGAGCCAGTGCAGCGTTTCGATGTGCCAGCGAAAACGCAATCCCAATTCGCTGAAAACGGCGTTATATGCGCGCAAATCTGCGTCATCGTCGTGATGTGACGCACTCGCGGCACGTGTTGCCGAAGCGCGTGAGGCGGTGGTGGCTTGCATGATCGAGTCCCTCCTGAGTGTCATGTTATTCGATGATTAGCAGGATAGGTCGAATCAAGTATTTGCAATAGTTAAATGTTTATTATAAAACCATAAGTAATTATTTATGAATGAGCTGACCGCCGGAGCGCAGCTCAGGCATCCCACGGCAAATGTGTGTACTTGGCAATCAGGCGTGCGCCATCTTCCATCAGAAAGTTTTTGAAGGCCAGCGCGACCGGCGGCAGGCGTTTATTTTTGCGATGCACCACGAACCAGTTGAGCATCACCGGGAAACCTTCGACGTCGAGCACGACGAGATTGCCGACCTGCAGCTCCAGCGCAACGGTATGAATCGATAGAAAACTGATGCCCATGCCTGCGATCACGGCCTGCTTGATCGTTTCGGTACTGGAGATTTCCATGGCGATATTTGGGTTCGGCAGCCGTCCGGCGAACCCGTCCTGCATCGAGTTCCAGGTGTCGGAGCCTTTCTCGCGCACGATGAACGGTTCGCGAGCCAGTCGCGCGATGGGGATGTTCCGCTTGCGCGCCAATGGATGGCTGGGCGGCGCCACAACGACATACGGGTGCGGCGCAATCGACTCGTTGAGCGTATCCATGTCCAGCGGCGGACGCACCATGACAGCCAGATCGGTCAGGTTGGCGGTCAACTGGTGAAGCAATTCCTCGCGGTTGTGAACCGCCAGATTGAGCACCACACCGGCATGGCGGCGCGAGAACTCGGCCAGCAGGCGTGGAAAGAAATAGTCGCCGGCGCTGATGACCGATACGTTGAGCTTGCCGCCGGAGATCCCCTTGAAGCGGGCCATGGCTTCTTCGGCTTCGCGAAACTGTCCGATGATCGAGCGCGCGTAATGGAGCATTTCACTGCCGGCCGGGGTCAGGTAGATCTTCTTGCCGAGTTGCTCGAACAGCGCCAGACCCGCATGCTCCTCGAGTTGCTTGACCTGCGTGGAGACGGCCGGCTGCGTTAGGTGCAGTTCTTCGGCCGCGCGGGAAAAGCTCAGGTGACGGGCCACGGTTTCGAACACTTTGAGCTGGCGCAGGGTCGCATTTTTCATGGGGGAAACCCGGTATTCATAAGGTGGGGGTAATGATGACGGTAAGAAAGTTTAATTTTTACTAATTGTGCTTTGAACTTAGCATCATGGCAAGGCAAGCGCCGTCTCAGGCCGCGTTTACCGGGCGAGGCTTCCGCCGGAAGTCATTCTTAGATTCAAAAACGTTTCAGAGAGTGAGGCAGTGGCGGTAATCCGTGCTGCCGTGGGCGACAGCGCCGTGCCGGCAAGGTACGGGCGGCCCCACGCTCGCAATGCTTGCCGGCAGGCCTGCGGCAAGCTTGGCGACAACGATAAACGGAGACAAGCATGGCGAATCAACTGGAAAGCACCGAACCGGGTACGGGTTCGGGGCGCTCAAACCGCTGGTTTCAACTTACCCTCGCAGTGTTGTGCATGGCACTGGTGGCGAATCTGCAATACTCCTGGACCCTGTTCGTCGAGCCGATGAACAGCAAGCATCAGTGGGGTATTGCGGCGATCCAGGTGGCATTCTCGATCTTCGTTCTCACCGAAACCTGGCTCGTGCCGATCGAAGGTTGGCTGGTCGACCGCTTCGGGCCGCGCCCGGTGGTTGCGTTCGGCGCACTGTGCGTGGGGCTGTCGTGGGTTCTGTATGGTCAGGCCGAGAGCCTGCCGATGCTTTATTTCGGCGCCGTGCTGGCCGGTTTGGGCGCCGGTTGCGTCTATGGCACTTGCGTGGGCATCGCGCTGAAGTGGTTTCCAGATCGCCGCGGTCTGGCCGCTGGCATTACGGCAGCAGGCTTCGGCGCTGGCGCTGCGCTCACGGTGATCCCGATCGCCCGGATGATTCACAGCTCAGGCTACGAGCACACATTTCTGTTCTTCGGCATCTTCCAGGGCGTATGCATTTTGCTGCTGTCGATGCTGCTGATCCGGCCTCGTACACCGAAAAATTTCGTGGCGTCCAAGGCGAATCTGGCGAGCAAGGTGGATTACCTGCCGGGCCAGATGGTCAAGACGCCGGTGTTTTGGGTAATTTACGCATGCTTTGTCGCGGTGGCCGCCGGTGGTCTGATGGCGACTGCACAGATCGGTCCGATCGCTAAGGATTTTGGCTTGGCCAAGATGCCGGTTTCGGTGTTGGGTTTATCTCTGCCGCTGCTGACCCTGACGTTGTCGATCGATAACCTGTGCAACGGCTTTACTCGCCCTCTGTGTGGTTATCTGTCGGACAAGATCGGCCGGGAAAACACCATGTTCATCGTCTTCACTGGCGAGGGCCTGGCGATGCTGGGCTTGATGGCATTCGGTCACAACCCGGCGGCTTTCATGTTCTTCGCCGCGATGACGTTCCTGTGCTGGGGAGAAATCTTCTCGATCTTCCCGGCCGTGTGCGCCGATACCTTCGGTTCGAAGTACGCCGCATCCAATGCCGGCACGCTGTACACCGCCAAGGGCACGGCTTCGCTGCTGGTGCCGCTGGCCTCCGTGCTGGCAGCAGGCGGTCGCTGGGATCGCGTGTTCCTGTTCGCTGCGACCATCAGCATTCTGGCCGCGATCTGCGCCAAATTCGTGCTCTCGCCGATGCGTCGCCGTTGGATGAGCGGGGTGGCGGCCATGGCCGCGAATCCGGTCGGCGGCGTGCCGCCCGGTGCACGCTTCACGCAACTGCCCGAGCAAACCGGCGAGTAGTGTGCAGGTAGTCTCGTCGCGATAGCGAACCCGGCCCGATGATTGCCTAGCGCAGCATCGGGTCGTTGGCAGCTTTCGTGCCTCGGTTCCTATTCGCTCCCGTTGGCTCCTTGCTCAGGTGCGGATCGATTCGATGAATATCTCACTGCATCAACTCAGGGTATTTACCGCCGTCGCGCAGCAACGCAGCTTCACCCGCGTCGGCGATTTGTTTGGCTTGACCCAATCGGCCATCAGCCGCGCCGTGCGCGAACTCGAGCACGAAATCGACTTGAAGCTGTTTGATCGCACGACACGTCAGGTTCGGCTGACCGAGGCGGGTGAAAATCTGGCTGGCCGTATCGGCCATTTGATCGAAGAAATCGACGATGTGCTGCACAACAGCCACGGCGCGCGCGAGCAACTGCGCGGCGTAGTGCGGGTGGCCGGCGCGCCGCTGCTGTCGTCGAGCCTGATCCCGGAGTGCATGGCGAATTGCCACGCGCTGTTTCCGGAATTGTCGGTGGTTCTGTATGACAAGGCGCAGCAGGCGGTGCTGCAATGCGTGACACATGGCGCCGCCGATTTCGGCGTGATCGCCGACCCGGCCGACGGCAGCTTCGATCTGTCGACCGAGTTCGACTGCGAGACCTTGCTGGTCGAGCCCCTGTGCGTGGTGCTGCCTGCCGGACATCCACTGGCCGCTCAAGCGCTCGTGCCGTGGCAGGCGCTGCGCGGAGCGGTACTGAGTCTGCCCGACACCGACTGCGGGGCTCAGCCGGTGGTGCAGCGCGCGCTGGCAGCCAATGGTTTGCAGTACCGTGCAGACCAGGGTTTCAGCCACCCCGCGGCGATTCTCAAAATGGTGTCGCTGGGGCTGGGGTTGGGCGTGTTGCCGGCTGCCGCCGTCTCGACTATCGATATGCCTCAACTGGAAGTGCGCCCATTGTCGCCCACCGTGACCTGCCGGACTCTTCTGGTTCGCCGCAAAGGACGCTCGCTGCGTCCCGGGGCGGCGACACTGTGGAATCAGTTGACTGCCTGCGTCGGCCAGCGGGTGCTGAGCGACGCGGCGGCGTGATGAGTCGATGGTAGATCGTCGCCCGGCGCGCCGGTCTAGCGCATTCCCAGCTTGCGCACGCGAAGCAGCGCGAAGATGCTCGCCAGCGACGCAGCCATCAAGTAGAAACTCGGCGCCAGCTTGTCGCCGCTGGCGCTGATGAGCCAGGTGATGATGAACGGCGCGAAGCCGCCGAAGATGGTCACGGCGATGTTATAGGCAAGCGACATGCCGGTGGTGCGCGTCTGGGTCGGGAACAGGTCGCTGAGCAGCGCGGGCAGCGCGCCGAAGTAGGCCGACATCAGGATGCCGATGAAAATCTGCACGCAGATCATGACGCCGAAGGTCGGATGCGTGGCCAGCAGCCGATAGATCGGGTAGGCGAGCACCAGAAACAGCACCGCGGCAGCGAGCATGATGCCGGTGCGGCCGTGTTTGTCGGACCACATGCCGACCAGCGGCGAGCAGATCAGTTGCACTACGCCGGTGGCGATGATGGCGGTGAAGGCGACCGAGGCCGGCATGCCGAGCTGCTTGATCGCATAGGTGGGCATGTAGAGCACCGAGTAAGTCGAGACGGTGGCCAGCACGACCGCGCCGATGGCCAGCAGCAGACGCTCTTTTTGGCTCGCGAAAGTATCGGCCAACGGGGTTTGGGTGGGTTCGGCGGCGAGAAACTCGGGGGTTTCGTCGATCTTGGTGCGAATGTAGTAAGCCACCGGGCCGATCAGCAAGCCGAAGAAAAACGGAATACGCCACCCCCAGCTTTGCATTTGCTCGTGACTGAGCGAGTGGGTGAGGATGGCGCCGAACGCTGCGGCCAGCAGCGTGGTGATGCCCTGGCTGGCGACCTGCCAGCTGGCGAAAAAGCCGCGCCGTGCCGGCGCATGCTCTGCCAGAAAGGCGGTCGCGCTGCCGAACTCACCCCCTGCCGAGAACCCCTGAATCATGCGCGCGAGCACGATGCCGGCCGGCGCCAGCACGCCGATCGAGGCGTGCGTGGGCATGATCGCAATCAGCAGCGTGCCGCTCATCATCAGCAGGATGGACAAGGTGAGCGCGGCTTTGCGCCCGGCCCGATCGGCGTAGACGCCCAGTACGATGGCGCCCAGCGGGCGCATGAAAAACGAGACGCCGAAGGTGCCCAAGGTAAGCAGTAGCGAAACTGTGTCGTTGCCGGACGGGAAAAACAGTTTCGAGATGGTGACGGCAAAAAAGCCGTAGACAACCAGATCGAACCATTCGAGGGCGTTACCGATCGAGGCCGATACGATGACGCGCCAGGCGTGCGGCGGCGTCGTGCTTTTGGCCAGCGCGGGGGTTGCGGCGGTGCTCATGCTGTCTCCTGTGGATTGCGTGGTTTGTGCTTTGCTTTGTTATTGCCCATTAACCGGACGGTGCTGCGGCTGATGGATTGCGGCGCACGGCGCCCGACATCGTCGTGCGCCGAATTCACACCGATGATGCTGCCGTGATCCGGGTGCCAGCCATGGCGAGCGAATCACGCCTGCTCGGCTTCGGCTGCCAGGCCGCACAGCGCCTGATGGATCGCCAGGCGGCTTTGCCCCAGCAGCAACCCCTTCCAGAGGTCATGCTCGCTGTGAAAGGTGTCGCGCGAGGTTTGGCGGATCTGTTGGGCCAGTGCAGGTGACGCGTCGGGATGCGCGCGCAGCCAGACGTCGCCACGCAGAGCATCGACCATCGGCTCGAACGGCACGGTGCCGTACTCGAGCGCCATGGTGGCGATACGGGCTTCGGGGCAGGCGGCGGGCAGCAGCCCGCCGATCAGGCCGGTGATGTCGGCCGACGAGGCCGTGCCGGCGAAGGGCACGGTCACATCGCCGCCCCACCAGCGCTGCGCGCGTGCCACCGCGGTCATGTCGCGCCCACCGGTGTAAATCTTTTCGCCGTGCCCGCACGGGCCCAGGCCCGTGTGATAGTCGATCCAACCGATATCGGGGAATTCAGCGGCGTGGGTGCGCAGCACGTGCTCGAGCGTGCGCAGCGATTGGCTGCGCGCGGCGCCGCCGTAGAAGATACCGTCGGGGTGCGTGTACTGTCCGCGCGAGACCGCGTCGCGGTACCGAATCAATCCGTGTTCGGCGATGTAGTCGGCGATCGCTTGCCGGTTTTGCTCGCTGGGCGGCCAACTCGGCGGCACCAGCAGCGGGTGCAGTTCAGCGTAGCCCGGGTTCTCCGGCAGCGCCACGTCGAACGGCTGAGCATTACGGTTCAGGTCGATATTGTCTTCGTTGGTGCGGCTCAGCCATGAAAAGCCATAGGGGTTCAGGGCGTGGATCAGCAACAAAGCGACTTTTGCGTCGGCCGCGCGCGCGAGCAGCGCTTCGTCGCCGAGCAACTGAAGCTGGCAGCCCGATCCGCAGAAGCCTTCCATGCCGTGTGTGGCCGAGGTGAGGATCAGTAGTCCACGTGCGCCTGACGGGCGAATCAGCGCAATGTCGGTGGACAGTTCCTCGCCCGCCGCGCCACGCACTTCGAGCGGGAACGATTCGATGTGAGCCGCGCGAGCCCGTGCGGCGTCGAGAAAGCGTTGACGCGCCTGCGCATAGTCGCGGGAGAAGCAGCGTTCGGCCAGCAGGGAAAATGCCATGGTCATGCGGGGAGCCTCCGGCAATGAGCAAGTGTCGTTGGTCGAGGAGCGGCGTGCGGCGCGGCGCTTGCGGTTCGCGGCCGGTCCGCTGCCTTCGGTCGGCGACACAATGGTTTTAATGGTATAAAAATCGCTTAATCAGGAAAAGACAATATTTTTACGTCAACGATCAACTTTTGTTGTCGGGTGACGCAAGGGGATCCGATGAAACCGCAGCAGCTCCGAACCTTCGTGGCGGTCGCCGAGCATCGCAGCATCCGCGCCGCGGCACGCGCCCTCTGTGTTTCGCAGCCGGCCGTCACACGCATCGTGCGTGAACTGGAGCAGGATCTGGGCGTCGCGCTGGTCACGCGCAGCGTGGCCGGAGTGGCGTTGACCGATGCCGGCCTGGCTTTTCACGCAAGAGCCAGCCTGCTGCTCGAGGAGATGCGGCGAGCCCGCGAGGAGTTGCTGTTTATGAAGGAGGGCGGCCACGCACATGTGGCGGCGGCGATGACCTCGACGGTCGGCATGACTCTGCTGCCGGCGGCGCTCGAATCGTTCATGCAGCGCATGCCGCAGGCGCGGGTGACGATCAGCGAGGATTCGTCGCCGGTGGTGGCGTTGCAAAAGCTGCAGAATGGCGCGTTCGATTTCGTGATCGCCAACACGTTGCCGGAGAGTCTGTCCGCGGAATTCAGCCAGCAGCCCCTGTTCCTGATGGATTGGATCGTCGGCGCGCGGGCCGGCCATCCGATGAGCGGCGCCAGTTCGTTGCGAGAGTTGCAGGATGCGCTATGGATCGTGCCGTCGCGCACGCTGACGTTTTTCCACGACCTCTTCACGATGCAGCAGCTGGAAGCGCCGAGCCGGATTCTCGAGTGCGAGTCGTTCGCGATTGCCACGCATCTGCTGGGCCGCATGGATATGCTTGGACTGTTTTCCGCGGCGCTGTTCGACCAGGAGCTGGTCACGCGCGGCGCGTGTGCATTGCCCCTGCGGGAGATCTTTCCGCCGGCGGAGGTGAGTATCGTGACACTGCGCCGCAGCCGCTTGACGCCGGCCGCGCAGGGATTGATCGAATGCCTGCAGGCGTTACCGCTGCCAGCTGGCATGCACCGCGTGCGGACCTGACGCAACACCGCGCAGGCGCACGTCAGGGCGTCGCCGGCCGAACTATTCCGGGACGATTTTCAGCGAGAATTTCTCCTGTGCTTCGGCGATGACTTTGCCGACCCGCGCCTGACATTCGATCGGTCCGAAAAAAAGCAGAACCTCCCAATTGCCGGCGGATGGCGCCTTGCCCAGCTTGGGGCGGATATCCTCGATATGGCAACGGCAGGATGACGTGCAACGCTCGCGCAGCAGCGCATTGACGGATTCGATCAGTTCACTCGTTGATTTTGCGGCGCGCTCCATGACGTGTTTCCTGGCTCGATATCGAGGATGGGGTGCGACGTTTTTTTTAACTTTAGATGATTTCCTTGCCGGGCTTCCTTAAGGCATGGCAAAAGAGTGGGAATATTGGGCAATTTTTGTAAATACGCAACAATTCAAAGACGCTTGCCAGTCGGAATTCTTCATGGGAAAGGCGTCGAATTTTCACACTAATACAAAAAAATAAATACAAATTATGGCACTTTAAGTATCGAATCAAATGATCGGATGTTGTCTTCCCAAGCCGCTTGAGGATGACTACGATAGGTGAGGTCACAAATTGAGTGACCCGCATCTGGATTGAGGAGACAAACGTGAGACGCCAGCGCAAAGCCAAAATCGTTGCCACCCTGGGACCGGCCAGTGGCGATTTGTCGAAGATCCGGGCCTTGTTCGATGCCGGCGTGGATGTGTTCCGTCTGAATTTCAGCCACGGCACGCACGATGACCATCGTGCGCGACTCGAGGCCGTGCGCCAGGTCGAGCGCGATACCGGCCGGCCGATTTCGGTGCTGGCCGATATGCAGGGGCCCAAGCTGCGCATCGGCACGTTTGCTGCCGGGCGTGTGGCAGTCAAGACCGGCGAGCGCTTTGTGCTCGACACGGATACGGCGCCGGGTGACGCCAGTCGCGTATATCTGCCGCATCCGGAATTGTTCGACGTTGCAGCGCCCGGCCAGTCGCTGCTGATCGACGACGGCAAGGTGCAACTGTTGATTGAATCGGTGAGTCCCGAGCGGATTGTCACCAAGGTCATGAACAACGGCATGCTGTCGGACCGCAAAGGCGTCAACGTACCTGACGCGGTAGTGCCGATCGCCGCGCTGACTGCCAAGGACCGCGTCGACCTCGATTTCGCGCTGTCGCTCGGCGTCGACTGGATCGGCCTGTCATTCGTGCAGCGTGAGGCCGACGTGCTGGAGGCGCGCGCGCTGGTCGGCACGCGCGCCGGTTTGCTGACCAAGATCGAAAAACCGATGGCGATGAAGGAATTGCCGGCCATCGTGCAGGCCAGCGACGCGGTGATGGTCGCACGCGGCGATCTCGGCGTGGAATTGCCGCCCGAGCGCGTGCCGGGCGCGCAGAAGCGGATCCTGCGGGTGTGCCGCCAGTACGGTAAGCCGGTCGTGGTGGCCACCCAGATGCTCGAATCGATGATCGAGTCGCCGGTACCGACGCGTGCCGAGGCGTCCGACGTTGCCACGGCGATCTACGACGGCGCGGACGCAGTGATGCTCTCGGCCGAATCGGCCAACGGCAAGTATCCGGTCGAGGCGGTATCGATGATGAATCGCATCATCACCGAGGTGGAGCGCGACCCGTTGTACCGGAATATGCTCGACGCGCAGCACGAGAACCCCCTGTCGACCCGCCAGGATGCCATTTGCGCCGCACTGCGCGAGGTCTCGACGATCATCGGCGCGGTGGCCAGCGTGACGTACACGTCATCGGGGGCGACCGCGCTACGAGCGGCGCGTGAGCGGCCCAGCACGCCAATTGTCAGCATGACGCCCAATCTGGAGGTCGCGCGCCGGCAATCGTTGACGTGGGGCGTGCATTCGACGGTCGGCCCGGACGTGCAAAGCGTCGGCGAGATGGTCGAGGCGGCGTGCCGGGTTTGCCTGACCGAGGGGTTTGCGAAGGAGGGCGATCAGATCACCATCGTGGCCGGCATGCCGTTCGGACAGGGAGGCACGACCAACCTGCTGCGCGTGGCGGAGGTCAGCGCGGTGGCGGGCAGCACGGCCGCGAGCGCCGAGGCGCGGAGCACGAGCGCGGCGCCGTCCGAGTATGCCGCAGCCTGGTAGGAAGCGTGCCACGGGCGAACGAAGAAGGGCGTGGCGGTTGCAGTAGGGCAGTCAGGCAGGTGTGAGGCAGACAAGCGAGAAGAAACGAAGCGCGCGGCTGGGGCAACCCGGCCGCGCGTTTTTGATGGCGGGCCCGTGGCACTATCGGCAAATACCCTGATTTTGACTTTGCTTCGAGATCCTATAGTAGAAGAACTGGTAGCGCGGGATGCCTAATGAAAAAGGTGTAAAGAACGCGACATAAAGCGTCTCGGCTACGCGATGTGGGAGAAGCGCCCAAACGCGCGAGCAGATATGGGCACGCCCGTGGCGACAGACCGGTCTGTCGGCCCGGTGCCTTCTGGCCCCACCAGTGATGGCTCTCCGGGGGAAGAGTATGCGGGTACGGGTCCGCCTGCTTTCATTATTGCCTGTCTGGATTGTGCTGACGTGCGCCTTGGCGGCGTCGGCCGCCACGTATTTGCTCAGCGACCGTCTGGTCGAGCGGGCCATGATGTTCAAGTTCGCCGACCATGCCGGCAGTGTTCGGGCGCTGGTCGCCACCCGAATGCATTCGTATACCGATGTGCTGGTCTCGTTGCAGGCGTTTGTCAGGACCAATGAACCTGTCTCGCGCGAAGCGTTCCAGTCCTTCTACGACGGCTTGAATCTGCCTGCGCGATATCCCGGTTTCCAATCCGTCAGCTTCGTGCGTTATGTGCCCGCGGCCCAACTGGAGGCCTTCCTGGCGCGGCAGCGGGGCGACCCTGTCTGGCGTTCGGCGCACATTCGGTTCTCGCTGATGCCGCCGGGCGCTCGTCCGGCCTACTACGTCGTTACGGACGTCGCACCGATGAGTGCGAATCTGGCTTCGCTGGGGCGCGATATCGGGGCCGACCTGGCGCATCTGCAGGCGCTCGAGCGCGCGCGTGACAGCGGCACGCTATCCAGCAGCGGGTCGCTGAGCACCTCGGCCGAAGGCGGCATCGCGCTGAGCTTGCCGGTCTATCGCAAGGCGGAGCCGGTCGATACGGTTGCCGAGCGGCGCCTGGCCTATGTCGGCTCGATCGGCGCGGTGATCCGTTTGAAGGACCTGATGCGCGGCATCCTGAACGATATGCAGTTGCGCGAACTGCATTTCAGAATTTTCGATGCAGGGCCTTACGACGGGGCACAGCAAACGCACAGGGTCGAGCGGCTGCTGTTCGACAGCATGCGTCTGCTGCCGCCCGACGCTCGCCTTGCGACGGGCGGCCGTTGGCTCAGGCAGCGCATGCCGCTGACCTTTGGCGGACGATTGTGGATCATCGATTTTTCCGCCCGAGCCCAGGCACTGCAGGGGTCGGATCGCTACATCCCGCGCATGGTGCTCGGCGGCGGCATGTTGATCAGCGTGCTGCTGGCGGTCTTGACGTACGTGCTGAGTCATTCGCGGGAGCGTGCCGTGGCGCTGGCCAGGCAAATGACGCACAGCCTGCGCAAGAGCGAACTGGCGCTGGCCGAGGCGCAGCGCATTGCCCACTTTGGCAGCTGGAGTTACGACGCCGGCGACGGATCTTTTCAGTACTCCCACGAGATGGCCCGCCTGCTGGGCAGGAGGCCGCGGGCGGGGCTGGGCACGGGTACGCTGGGCGATCTGCTCGAAGCGATAGCCCCGGAGCACCGCACATTGTTGAGCGCGCATATCGATGGGGCTCTGCATCAGCGTCAGGGGTTCGAGCTGGCATGCCGCTATCGGGTCGCCACGGGCAGGGCGGGATGGTTGTCCCTGATCGGCCGCCCGCCCACGGGCAGTGCGCCGCTCGTGTTGCACGGCACCGCAATGGAAATCACGCAACGCAAGCAAGCCGAGCAGGGTTATCAGCTCGAGCATGCGATTGCTCTCAAACTGGGCACCGCTGGCCTCGATGACGACATCGTCACGCCGCTGCTGGAGTCCGTCTGCACCGGCATGCGCTGGGACGCGGCGGCATTCCGGCCGACTCGCACGGGTGCGGCGCAGGGGCTGCAGGGAGGGCGTTTTACGCCGATGCCGCGACTGGCGTCGTGGCTGGCCCGAAATCCGCCGGTGTCAGACGATGTCGCATGTGCGCCTGAGCCAGGCCCCAAGTGGCTCAATCGCAGGGCCGACCTCGCACAGTTGCCGCATGCCCGGTGGCTCGCGCAGGCAGAGGTCGCGACGCTGCTGTCGGTTCCGTTGCGCCTCGAATCGGTGTTGCTGGGGGTGATGGAGTTTTACTCGCTGCGGCGCCTGCGTACCGACCGGGCCGCCCTGGACATGGCCAGCTCGATGATCAGTCAGATGGAGCAGTTCATGCGGCGGCGGCGGGCCGAGCGGGACTTGCGATATGTGGCGACGCACGATGCCCTGACCGGGCTGCCGAACCGGCTGCTTTTCAACGACACGCTGCGGGCGGTGCTGGCCGAAGCTGCGAGCGACCCGCAGCCGTTTCATCTGATGTTCGTCGACGTCGACCAGTTCAAGCAGATCAACGACACGCTGGGTCACGATGCCGGCGATGCGCTGCTCAAGTCGTGCGCCGAGCGGCTGCGCGGCGAGTTGGGGCACGCCCGGATGCTGGCCCGCCTGGGCGGCGACGAATTCATCGTCGTGCTGGCCGAGCAGCCTGGCGCGCCCAGCCTTTTGGACACGCTCAGGGCAGTGCAGGCCGTGTTCGCCGCGCCGGTGACGATCGACGGCGCGGAAATGAAGGTGACGGTGAGCATTGGCGTGAGCACTTATCCGCAGCACGGCACCGATGCCTCGACCCTGCTCAAGCATGCCGACATCGCGATGTATCGCGCCAAGGAGCGCGGCAGAAATAACTTTCAGTTCTACGCGCAGCCGATGGGCGCGTCGATACAACGGGCGGCCAGTCTCGAGTCGCACTTATGGCACGCGCTCGAAAACCGGGAGCTGGCCCTGTATTACCAGCCGCGTCTGTCTTTGCGCAGCGGGGAGATCACTGGCGTGGAAGCGCTGCTGCGCTGGCGTCATCCGACGCACGGCATGCTCTCGCCCCAGCAGTTTGTTCCCATTGCGGAGAAGTCGGGACTAATCGTGCCGATCGGGGCCTGGGTGCTGCGTGAGGCGTGCCGTCAAAATGCGGCGTGGCGTAACCAGGGCCTGCCGTCGTTGCGGGTGGCGGTCAATTTGTCGGCCCGGCAATTCATCGGCAACGATCTGGCGCAGGACGTGACGCTCGCACTCGGTGAGGCGGGACTGCCTCCCACCGCATTGGAACTGGAGCTGACCGAAACCCTGATGATGCAGCAACCCGAGCAGGTCAGCCGGGTATTGTCGCAGCTCAGGGCGAAAGGAGTGACCATTTCGGTCGACGATTTTGGCACCGGGTATTCGTCGCTAGGCTATCTGAAACGCTTTCCAATCGACGCGGTCAAGATCGACGGCGCGTTTATCAAAAATATTCCAAAAAATCAGAGCGATATGCAGATTACCGCATCGGTGATCGCGCTCGCGCACGGATTGCACCTGAGTGTGATAGCCGAGGGCGTCGAGAGCGAGGCGCATATGGCGTTCCTGCGCGCCCACGATTGCGACGAAATCCAGGGGTTTTATTTCAGCAAACCGCTGCCGGCCAGCGCGGCGACACGGTTTTTAACTTACCGCGAGGATGCCGCGCCGAGTTCGTCGCTCGGGTGATTCAACCGCGTGCCGGGGCGTGTTTTCGCCGGCCGGGACCCCGGTCGGCGATCTGGCGAATCGCCTAATCGAATTATTCGGCAGCGATGACTTGCGCGGCAGCGTTGATCACGGCGGCAATGCGGCCAACGTCGCGCAACTGCTGCACGCTCATGCCGGCTTTGCGCAGGCCGTCGAAGTGGGCATGCACGCAATGCGGGCACTTGCCGACGATGGAGGCAGCCAGCGCATACATTTCGAAGCGGCGCGCGTCGACGCCGCCATGATTGGCATAGGCGTTCATGCGCAGCCCGGCAGGCTGTGTCTTCAGTTCTTCGTCACCGGCCATGTCGAGGTACGGATACCAGACGTTGTTCATGCCCATCAGCGCCGACGCGGTGAGCACGCCCTGGACCTCTTCGGGCGGCAGGATGCCGGCCCCGCGAATCGCATCGATCAGGAATTTGCTTTTGGCGGCAAACGCGGCGGCCAGCGCGACACCCAGCGCATCGTTGCCCTCGAGCGACGAGCGGGCGATCGTGCCATCCAGATTCAGGCGAATGTCCTTGGCGTAATCGGGAATCCGATCCTTAATTGCATTCAGAAATTCCATTGATTTCTCCTATCGATTTTGGCTGAAAAAGCCCGCTTGCGCGGGCTATCGGGTCGCAGGGCTGGAACCGGGCCGAACCCGGTTCGCCGAATGCGGCCTCGCAGATGCGATTACAGCGTTTGACCACCGACCGAGCGGTTGCACGGGCACAGTTCGTCCGTTTGCAGGCCGTCGAGGATACGCAGCACTTCTTGCGGGCTACGGCCCACGTTCAGGTTGTTGACCGACACGTGCTGAATCACGTTGTCCGGGTCGACGATGAAGGTCGCACGCAGGGCAACGCCTGCTTGCTTGTCGCGCACGCCGAGTTGGTCGATCAGTTCGCCGCGCACGTCGCCGAACGCATAATGGTTCAGCTTGTCCAGGTCCTTGTGCTCGCGGCGCCATGCCAGTTTGACGAATTCGTTGTCGACGCTGCCGCCCATCAGAACCGCGTCGCGCTCGGCGAATTGGCCTGCCAGCTTGCCGAATTCGACGATTTCAGTCGGGCACACGAAGGTGAAGTCCTTCGGGTAGAAATAGATGACTTTCCATTTGCCCGGGAAGGAGGCTTCGGTAATTTCCTCAAATGCCGATTGGCCGTTTTCTTCAGGGTGGTTGAAGCCAGGCTTGGCGGCGGTGACGCTGAATGCTTCGAGTTTATCGCCCACGGTTTTCATCAATAAGCTCCTTGATTACGGGGTTAAGAAAATGGATTGCCGTACTGGAAATCGGAAAGATTTCAAATCTAGCGGCTGCAAATCACAGGTTTGTGACCACGGAAATGATTCTACACTATTAGTATTTTTATTTGATACATTTTTTCTATTTTCCGCATAGATTCTGCTTATCCGGGCGATAGGCATACCGATATCAGGCGCTGGCTGGGAATGACAGGCTGACTTCGAGGCCCCCGCCCGGTTTGGCGTTGCGAACGGCGACCTGACCTTTGTAGCGGCTCGCGATGCGCTGCACGATGGCCATGCCCAACCCCGTGCCGTCGGCTTGAGTGCGTGCCGTGTTGACGCGATAGAACGGGCGCAGCACGAGCGCCAGTTGATCGTCCGGAATGCCCTGGCCGCGGTCGCGCACGACGAGCTCCATGCGCTCGCCGATCGCGCGCGTGACGATGGTTACGTCGGTGCGGCCGGTACTCGGGGTTTTGCCATATTTGCGCGCGTTCTCCAGCAGATTGTCGAGCATGCGGGCCAGGTCGGTGCGCTCGCCGGCGATGACCGCGTGCGGGGCCAGTTCGAGTGTGATGCTCATTTCGTCGCGGCCGACGAAACGCTGAGCCTGTTCCCGGGCAATCTCGGATAGATCGACCGGCTGCGTGGTGCGCACGGTCGTGCGCGCATAGTCGAGAAACCGCCCGATGATGTCGTCCATCTGCTCGATGTCGCTGATCATGTCGCGCTTGGTGTCTTCGCTGGATGGGCTCATTTCGGTTTCGAGCCGCAGACGCGCCAGTGGCGTGCGCAGATCGTGGGAAATACCGGCCAGCATCAGGGTTCGATCGGCTTCGAGTCGCTCCAGCTCTTGCACCATCAAGTTGAAACTGCGATTGGCTTCGGCTGCTTCGCCGATGCCGCGCTCCGGCAGCGGGTCGGGGCGCGCGCCGGCGCCGACGGCGCGCGCGGCGTGCGCGAGGCGGGCGAATGGGCGGTTGACCAGGGCCGTGATGAAGGCCGCGCCGATCAGTGACAGCGCCAGGGCGAAGGTGCCCCAGCTGAACAGCTGCAGGCCGGTGGCGGTGTCGATGCGATCCTGTTCGATGGCAACCCAGTAGTCGTCCTCATCGATTTTGAAGCTGATCCAGAGCGCCGGAATACCGTTGACGCTGGTGGCAACCACCGTGTCGGTGCCGAGCCGGCGTGCCACTTCGCGCGAAATCTGCGGCAGCAGCGGCACCAGGTTCGGCTCGCGCGCGACCTTGTCGCTCGGTTCACGGGGATAGACGCGAATCCCTTCGTTGTTCTCGAGATCCTGCAGCAGCGCGCGCCGCAGGTCGGGCTCGGAATAGAGCAGGGAGGTTCGCGTCAGTTTGACGATACTGACCAGCTGCTGGGCAACGCGCTGGGCGCGCGGCTCGCGTTCGATAACGCGAAAGCTCTGGTACCACGCCGCGAGGCTGACACCGATCAGCAGCGCGATCAGGAAGAAGGTGCGCCAGAATAACCCACCAAACAGCCAGCGGAACAGGCGTATCGGATGCATGCGGTAAGAGACTACCTGAGGGCGGAGGGCGGAGGCCGCCGGCCGTTCAGACTCCGCCGTCGGGGATGAAAACATAACCCAGACCCCACACGGTCTGGATGTAGCGGGGGCTGCTGGGATCGGGCTCGATCAGCTTGCGCAGTCGCGAGATCTGCACGTCCAGGCTGCGATCGAATACTTCGTACTCTCGGCCGCGCGCGAGTTCCATTAATTTCTCGCGCGACAGCGGTTGACGCGGATGACGGGCAAAAACTTTGAGCACCGAAAATTCGCCGGTGGTCAGTGCAATTTCCTGGCCTTTCTTGGTCAGGGTGCGGGTGGCCAGATTCAGCGTGAAGTCGCCGAATTCGAACGACTCGGAGTTCTCGCTCGGCGCGCCGGGCAATTCGGCAGGCGCCTGGCGGCGCAACACGGCATGGATGCGGGCGACCAGCTCACGCGGGTTGAACGGCTTGGGCAGGTAGTCGTCAGCTCCCATTTCGAGACCAACGATGCGGTCGACATCTTCGCCTTTGGCAGTTAACATGATGATCGGCGTTCGATCGTTGGCGCCCCGCAGCCGGCGGCAGATCGACAGGCCGTCTTCTCCGGGCAGCATCAGGTCGAGTACCAACAGATCGAATCGCTCGCGAACCCAGAGCTTGTTCATGGATGTGGCATTATCGGCCACGAAGACGTTCAAGCCCTGCTCGCCAAGATAACGGCGAAGCAGGTCGCGCAATCGCGGATCGTCGTCGACCACCAGAACTTTGGGAGGGTTTTTGTTTTCCATGGCCAGCATCTTAGCGCGAATTCCGGATCATGAGTGCTGTTGATATGACTTGAAAACGGGATTACAAAGGGTTACACAATATATCCTATGGTTGGCGGGGGACATCGGTCGAAGCCCCCTACACTTCACAGCGCAGGTTGTCGCAAGGACGCGTAATCGGAAGAGGGATCGCTTAAGATGAGATTGGCTGTAGTGGATTCGCTGCTTGTCCTGACGATGGCCGTGTTTTTTTTGAACGTGGGCGCCGCCTACGCCAGGCCGATCGAGCGGGTGGGCGAGCACTTCAGGTCGGGTGCCCATCCGGCTTACGCGCGAGTGCCACAAAAGCGGGTCGATCACTCCAAACAGGGGCGCGTCGTGCGCCAAGCGGATCCGAAAGGCGCAGGGCTCGTCCCTCGTGGCGCCGACCGGGTGGATCGCCAGTACGACATCGACCCCGACTATCAGCGGCGCACCGGCCACATGTCACCGGAAGACCGTCGCCTGCTGCGCGAGCACATCGAAGACGCCGTCCACGACCTGTACTCGCGTTGAAGCGATTCATCCATACATCAGCGGGTTCGCCAGGCGATCCAGAGTTTGCGCAGCGGCGTGAGATCGATGCGCTGATGAAGAATCTCGAATTGACTGCGTTCGATCTCGTCGAGTAACGCCAGATGCAGGCGTGCCAGCGCCAGCAGAGCGCGCTGGCGGCGGCGATCCACGGTCGGCAGCGCCGCATGCGCCGCTTGCAATTGTTCTCGCGCGCGCTGAGTCTGGTAACGCATCAACGATTTGAACTGACCGGAGTAGCCGCCATTCTGGATGGCCGCGGCGGTGACGTCGAATCGCTGCAGCTCATCGACGGGGAAGTAGATATAGCCGCGCCGCGCGTCGGCGCCGACATTGGCGACGGTGCGTGCCAGCGCGATGGCTTGGCCGAGCGCTTCGGCGCGCGGTGGCGTCTGCGGGTCGGAGAAGCCATAGAGATGAGCCGCCAGGATCGCGGGCCGGCCGCCGTTGAGCCGGCAGTAGCGATCGAGTGCCGGCAAGTCGAGATAGCGCATTTGCTCGATGTCCATCTCGGCGCCATCGACCAGTTGCAGCAGCGCGGCCTCGTTGATTCCGGTTTTTTCCAGATGGGGCGATAGTGCCTTGCTGGCCGGGTGGGTCGGCTGGCCGGCGCACAGCGAAGCGATTTCAGTGCGCCACCATGCGAGCTTGGCACTCGCCACGCTGGGCTCATGCACTTTATCTTTTACTTCGGCGATTTCCTGGCACAACGCATGCAATGCGTAGGCCGCCGCGCGCCGCGCCGGCGGCGCCATCAACAGCGCGTAGTAAAGATTTGAACCGGGAGGTGCCGCCTTTTGGCGGCAGTAGGCATCGGAGGCGTTCATCGTTTTTCGGGCTGGGGAGGGAGCGTCCCCGATAACGAGCGGAGTGGTGCGAGGAGGGGGACTCGAACCCCCACACCATTGCTGGCGTCAGGACCTAAACCTGGTGCGTCTACCAATTTCGCCATCCTCGCAGCCTGTTGTGATCGCCCCGCCAAACGAAGGCGGCGACACAACCAGCAATCCATGAACCCGGAGCGGCTACGCTGGCCTGGGTGAGCCATGGGCAAAACAGCCGAACATTGTACATTAACTCGCCGGGCGGTGGTGTGATCCGCTGCGTGTCGCGGGGAAAATCCTACGCGCTGGCAGGACGTGGCGGGCGGCACGTGGGGGTCTGCCCGCCTTGCTTTGGTGTCTTGTTTGACTAAACTTGAAGTGAGCGGCTTGGACGTATATCGGCCGCGTCGATTCAGCATGGTTTCTTCACCATAATTATTCAACCGGAGGCTGCCATGTTTCAGGGAACCTGGTTTGCAACGACGGTGATCGTGTTGGTAGTGGCAGTCGCGGTAGCGTGGCTGGTCAATCGAGATTGGTGCCGTTGCCATCGCAACGACACCGGCAATGAGGACGTGGGCACCGAACGGCCGAACCATGCGCGGCGCAGCGATATAAAACGCTATCCTTAAGAGCGTTGCGCCGCCCGGATCGTTTGTTTGTGAGGGTGTTCATGGGAACTCCCGGATTACTTCCTTTGGGCATCGCCGCCTTGATGATGACGGCGTTCCTGGCGATCCTCGTGGTAACGATCGAGCGCTGGTGGTCTGCCCATCGCGAGCGTCTTGCGCGTCACCCGTCGCGCTTGCATCGTCATGGCGGCTGGCATCGACGCAATCACCAACGCTGACGGCGGAAAAGGGGCGTGCCGCGCGTTGTCCGGTATCCCGCGATGAACCAAAAAAAGCCCGCGCGAGGCGGGCTTAGTGCAGAGGTCTCGGGGGTCAAATCACGTTTTGCAGAACGTATCGTCCCTGCAGGGTCAGCCGCGGGCGTTGAGCGCCCGAATCGAGCTTTTCCCACTCGACCAGCTTGCTTTCCAGCAACGATTCCAGATCGGGGCGGCTGAGCTCCACTTGATCGGGATCGTAGTTGAGCAGCATTAGGGTGGCAAATTCATGATGACTCAGCATCGTCGTCTCCCGGGTTGCGGTTCACGGTATTCCAAGAGCCCCAAGGAATAAGCCCTGGAGGGATTTAAAGAATAGTGCATGAATGTGACAATTGCGCGGCAAATCTTGATTTTTTAATGCTGCGTCGCGCCATAACCGGCAGCCGATTATTAACAAAATGTAAATTCCGGGATAAGCACCCGCGGGAATTTCCCGGTTCGCTCGTCCGGGACGGTAGAATAGGCGAATTTTCCAGCTTCAACCATTTATGCCGTCCAAGAAAACGCCTTTCTTCGAATTGCGCAGTGGCGCCGTGGAAACGCTGCATTTTGTCGTTAAATCGACCGAAATGGGCGCCTTACGTGCCGAACTTGCGCAGCGTTTCGTGGCGACTCCAGAGTTTTTTTCCAACGAGGCTGTCGCGATCGACGTGCGGCGTCTGGATGACCCCCAATCCTTGCCGTTGCCCGAGCTGGTCGATCTGCTGAGAACTTGCCGCATGAACCCGATCGGGGTGGTGGCGCATGACGCGCCGGCAGCCTGGCTCGCCGCGGGCGGCCTGCCGCTGCTCGACAGCCAGGAGCGTCGTCCGAGCAGAGGCGAGTCGGCGCAGGTCGAGTTGACTGCGCCGGTGTCGGCGGAAGGCGCGGCAGTCGAGACCGAATCGGCCCCCGAGTCCGGAGCAAGGGATGCCGCCCAGACGCTGATTATCGACAAGCCGCTGCGCTCGGGGCAGCAAATTTACGCCAAAGGCGATGTCGTTGTGCTCGACGTCGTGAATTGCGGTGCGGAGGTCATTGCCGAAGGTAATATTCATGTTTACGCCCCGCTGCGAGGGCGAGCGTTGGCCGGGGTGCATGGCAACCATGGCGCGCGGATTTTCTGCACCTGTCTGGAACCGGAGTTGATCTCGATTGCCGGGATTTACCGGACCACCGAAAATGCCCTGCCGGAGAATGTGATGGGCCGCTCGGTGCAGGTGAGGTTGCGCAACGACAAATTGATTTTCGAGCCGCTTCGGCTCAAGTGACATTTAGTTTTTTGGAAGGCGTCGACAGATGGCAAAAGTGATCGTTGTGACCTCCGGCAAGGGGGGTGTGGGCAAGACTACCACCAGCGCGAGTTTTGCGGCTGGGCTGGCACTGCATGGCCATAAGACCGTGGTGATCGATTTCGACGTTGGGCTGCGCAACCTGGATTTGATCATGGGCTGCGAGCGGCGGGTCGTGTATGACCTGATCAATGTGATCCATGGTGAAGCGAATCTGAATCAGGCGCTCATCAAGGACAAGACGTGCGATAACCTCTACATCCTGCCGGCCTCGCAAACGCGGGACAAGGATGCGCTCACGCACGAGGGCGTCGAAAAGATCATCAACGATCTGGTCGCGATGGATTTCGAATATATCGTCTGCGACTCGCCTGCGGGAATCGAGAGCGGCGCGCTGCTGGCCATGCATTTCGCCGACGAGGCGCTGATCGTGACCAATCCGGAAGTATCGTCGGTACGCGATTCCGATCGCATTCTGGGCATCCTGGCATCCAAGACCAAGCGCGCAATCGAAGGCAATGAGCCGGTCAAGGAACATTTGCTGATCACCCGCTACAACCCCAAGCGCGTCAATGATGGTCAGATGCTGTCGCTCGAGGACATCCAGGAAATTCTGCGCATCAAGCTGATTGGCGTGATTCCGGAATCGGAGTCCGTGCTCCACGCATCCAACCAGGGCGTGCCGGCGATTCACCTGAACGGCAGCGACGTTGCCGAAGCCTACAAGGACGTGGTCAATCGATTCAAGGGCGAGGACATGCCGATGCGCTTCACGGATTACCAGAAGCCGGGGTTCCTGCAACGGTTTTTCGGCGGCAAGTAAGGAGCGGATATGTCGATTTTTTCGTTTTTGCTCGGAGAGAAAAAGAAGACCGCCACGGTTGCCAAGGAACGCCTGCAGATCATTCTTGCGCATGAGCGCGATAGCCGTCTGCCGCCGGCCGACTACCTGCCCGCGCTGCAGCGCGAATTGGTCGCGGTGATCTCGAAGTACGTCAATATCGGCAGCGAAGACATCAAGGTCAACCTGGAGCGCGGCGAGAGTCTCGAGGTGCTGGAAGTAAAAATCGAGATCCCGCAGGCGTCGTCGGTCTGAGGCGTCTGTGGCATGGGCCTGTTTGGCGGCGGTGCGATCATTAGGCGGCAACCGCTTGCCGCCGTGACTCGCGGTCGCGAAGGCGCTCTCTCATCTTACGAACTTTCCCGGATTACATCTCGTGACTTCTGCCTCTGCTGAGCTCCCCGTGCACTATTTCCGCGGCCGCGATGGCGCTGTGCTCGCGTATCGCGAGATGGGCGAAGGTCGGCCGGTCGTGCTGATTCACGGCTATTTTTCCACTGCGCTGGTCAATTGGGTGCGTTACGGGCATGCCGCGAAACTAGCCGCACGCGGTTTTCGCGTCATCATGCCGGACCTGCGCGCCCATGGCGACAGCGCCAAATCTCACGACGCCTCCGCCTATCCGCCTGACGTGCTGGCCGATGACGGTTTTGCGCTGCTGGAGCATCTGGGGCTGACCGATTACGACCTTGGTGGCTACTCGCTGGGTGGACGCACGACCATGCGCATGCTCGTGCGCGGCGCCAAACCTCGTCGGGCGATTGCCGCGGGCATGGGGCTCGAGGGAATTCTCGACACCGCCGGGCGTGGCACGCATTTTCGGCACATTCTGACGCATCTCGGCACCTTTCAGCGTGGCTCGGCCGAGTGGATGGCGGAAGCTTTTCTGAAGACCGTGGGCGGAGACCCAGTGGCTCTGCTGCATATTCTCGACACTTTCGTCGATACGCCGCGAGAGGCGCTGGCGGCGATCGATACCCCCACGCTGGTGCTGACCGGCGCCGAGGACGACGACAACGGTTCCGGCGAAGCCCTGGCAGCGGTTTTGCCGCAGGGTCGGTTTCAGGAGATTCCCGGCAACCACATGGCGGCCGTCACCAAGCCGGAGCTGGGCACCGCCATCGCAGATTTTCTCGGCGCCTGAGCCCGGTCGTCAGTAGGATTTCGGCAGGCCGAGCACCTTTTCGGCGATAAAACACATGATCAATTGCGGGCTGACCGGCGCGAGTCTTGGAATCCACGACTCGCGCAGGTAGCGTTCGACGTGATACTCCTTGGCGAACCCCATGCCGCCGTGGGTTGCGATGGCGGTTTGGCACGCCTGGAATGCGGCTTCGCCGGCAAGATACTTGCCGGCGTTGGCCTCGGCGCCGCAGGGCTTGCCGGCATCGTATAGCGATGCGGCTTTGAACACCATCAGATTGGCGGCTTCCAACTGCATCCAGGCCTGCGCCAGCGGATGCTGGATGCCCTGGTTCTGGCCGATGGGCCGGCCGAACACGTGGCGCTCGCCAGCGTAGCGTACGGCGCGCGCCAACGCCGCCTGGCCCAGACCCACGGCCTCGGCCGCGATCAGGATGCGCTCCGGGTTCAGTCCGTGCAGGATGTATTTGAAACCGCTGCCTTCGTCGCCGATGCGGTCCTCGATAGGCACGGGTAACTCGTCCAGAAACAGCATATTCGAGTCGACCGCCTTGCGTCCCATTTTTTCGATTTCCCGCACCTCGACTTTGCTTCTATCGAGATCGGTGTAGAACAGGCTCAGTCCGTCGGTTGCCTTTGTGACTTGATCGAGCGGGGTGGTTCGCGCCAGGATCAGCATTTTATTGGCGACCTGCGCGGTCGAAATCCAGATCTTGCGGCCGCTGAGCAGGTAATGATCGCCACGACGTATTGCCTGGGTTTTGAGGTGCGTGGTGTCCAGCCCTGCGTCGGGCTCGGTCACTGCAAAGCAGGCCTTGTCCTGGCCGGCAATGAGCGGCGGCAAAAAGCGCTGTTTCTGTTCATGCGAGCCAAACACCTGAACTGGATTGAGGCCGAAGATGTTCATGTGCAGCGCGGAGGCGCCCGAGAGGCCGGCGCCGGAGGCGCTGACGGTGCGCATCATCAGTGCCGCCTCGGTCATGCCGAGTCCCGCGCCGCCATAGGCGGGATCCATTGCAATGCCTAGCCAGCCGGCGTCTGCGAAGGCCTGATGAAAATCGTGCGGGAATCCGCCGTCGCGATCTTTGTGCAGCCAGTAATCATCGTCGAAGCGGGCGCAAATTCGCTCGACGGCATCCTTGATAGCCAATTGCTGCTCGGAAAACTCGAAATCCATGTCGGTGTGCTCCCAGGAGGCGACATCAATCGCTACGGTCGGATGGGGACGGGAAATTCCCTTTAGTGAAAAATATTTTATGGTTGAGAATTATTATTTGCAACCTACAAGGGAATTGCTCGCGACCGCAGGACTGTGCGGGTTGTCGGCTGATCGCTTGACTTTGTGATTCTCATCCATAAAACTAACTTCATGGACGTAAAACTCGTATCGCGAACACTCGATCTCATCGAGGTCTTTGCCGAATGCCGGCGGCCTTTGCCGCTGACGGAATTGGCGCGTTTGCTCGATGCGCCGGTTTCCAGTTGCCTGGCGCTCGTGCGCACCCTGACCAATCGCGGCTACCTTTACGAAGTCAAGAAACGCGGCGGCTACTATCCGACCAAGCGACTGTTGAATGCAGCGCTCCAGATCGATCTGGGCGACCCGCTGCTCGAGGTGGTCAGGGAATATTTGGCACAGTTGCGGGATCAGACTGACGAGACTGTCGTTTTCGGCAAGCTGCAGGAAACCTCGGTGGTCTATCTGGACGTGGTGGAATCGACCCGGGCGATTCGCTATAACGCCAAGCCTGGCGAGCATCGCAGCGTGCATGCGAACTCGATCGGCAAATCGCTGTTCGGGCAGTTGAGCGCTCAACAGCGTATGGCCTTGGCGGCGAAGCTGGATTTCCGGCGCTATACCGAAAACACCCTGTGCGATCTCGAGAGCCTGGTCGCCGACGTTGAAACTTCAAAAAAACGGGGCTGGTACGCCAATATCGGGGAGAGCGCGGCCGACCTGGCCGCCATCGCCATGCCGGTCGAACTCGCCGGCCAAGCCTACGGCATATCCGTCGTTGGGCCGATCCAGCGTATCCTGAGCCATCGAGAGCGCTACCTGGAGTCGTTGCGGCAAGTGGTGGCAACCCTGCTCAGCGAAAGCAAATTGACACTCGACGCGCCGCCATGAGCGCGCAGATCGGCTTTATCACTTTCTTGCATCGAAATCAACAACATGGAGACAGGCATGACCGCATCAGCCAAACCCGGCGCCTTGGCAGGAATCAAAGTCATCGATCTCTCGCGTGTGCTCGGGGGGCCGTACAGCACGCAGATTCTGGCGGATCACGGCGCCGATGTGATCAAGATCGAACCGCCCCAAGGCGACGAGACCCGCCAGTGGGGTCCTCCGTTCATGGGAGATTCCGCGGCCTACTTCGAGGGCGTCAATCGCAACAAGCGGGGCGCGGTACTCGATTTGTCTCGAGAGGATGACCGGGCTCGGCTGTTGCTTATGCTCGAGGACGCCGACGTGCTGGTCGAGAACTTCAAGGTCGGCACGATGGAGCGCTGGGGCATCGGCTATGAGCAGACGCTGCAGGCCCGCTTTCCGCGTCTGATCTATTGCCGGGTGTCTGGCTTCGGTGCGGATGGGCCGCTTGGCGGATTGCCCGGATACGATGCGGCGATTCAAGCCATGACGGGTCTGATGAGCGTCAATGGAATGCCCGACGGCGAGCCGTTGCGGCTCGGCGTACCGGTGGTCGACATGGTTACCGGGCTGAACGCGGCGCTTGGCATCCTGCTGGCGTTGAACGAACGCAAGCTGAGCCAGCGCGGCCAATTCGTCGAGGCGGCGCTGTTCGACTGCGCCTTGTCGGTGCTGCATCCGCACACCACCAATTTCTTTGCGTCCGGCAAGACACCGGGCCGTTCCGGCAACGCGCATCCGAATATTGCGCCCTACGATACGTTCCATACCGCAACTTCGCCTATTTTCCTGGCGGTGGGTAACGATTCGCAATTCCGCAAGTTATGCGAGGTGCTCGGTGACACGGCGTTGGGCAGCGACGAGCGGTTTGCGAATAACGGCCTGCGTTCGGCCAATCGCGGCGAGCTGAGGGTTCGGCTGGAGCGGTTGCTTGCCGCCCACGATGGCGTGGCGCTGGCCGACCGGCTGATCCGGGCCGGCGTGCCGTGCGGGCCGGTGCTGGATGTGCCTGGCGCACTCGCTCAGCCGCATACGCAACATCGCCAGATGGTGGTGGAACTCGGCACGTATCGGGGCATTGCTTCGCCGATCAAGCTTGGCCGCACCCCGGCTTCCTATCGCAGTCGGCCCCCGGCATTTGGCGAGCACTCGGCGGAAGTCTTGCCGCCGCTGCCCGATCCGCATGCGCCCAATGACTGATAGGGGGCCGTGCCGCGCTCCGTCGGACGCGCGCACGGTTCCACAGTAGGCGAGCTGCGGACGAGCCAAAAGCAGGGTGGCAATCAGCGAAACCAGGTATGTTCTACCGCTTTTCTGGAGAAATCGCTGATGTCCGGGGAAATCTTTTGATAAAATACAGCGCTTTGCATAAAAAAAGATTTTTGGCTCTATTAGATATTTGAGCGAAGGGAGCGGACCCTGCGGTTCGTACTGGCTCAGAATTGATTAATTTTCGCAGGGCCTGCCGGCGGGATCCCTCCTCGCATGGCCAGTGCGGCTCCTCTGGATGGACAAAGATTCCCATGACTACTGTTGTTGAAAACCTTGGCAAACTGGAACGTCGCGTCACTATCGCTTTCCCGAAGGAAGAAGTGGCGCAGGAAGTGGACGTGCGCATTCGCCGCCTGGCGAAAAATGTGCGCATGCCGGGTTTCCGCCCTGGCAAGGTGCCGTTGAAAATGGTCAAGCAACAACACGGCGGTCAGGTCGAAGCCGAGGTGGTCAGCGATAAAATCGGCCGCATGTTCTTCGATATCAGTCAGGCACAATCGCTGCGCGTGGCCGGTCAACCGCGTTTCGAGACAAAATCCGGCGAGGGTGTGAGCGACGACACCTACGCGTTCGACGCGACCTTCGAGGTGTATCCGGAAGTCAAGATCGGTGATCTGGCCAACGCCGAAATCACCCGCACCACGACGAACATCGGTGACGAGGAAATCGACCGCACCATCGACATCCTGCGCAAGCAGCGCGTGCACTATCACGTGCGGGGCGAGAGCGGCGAGCATGGCGATGGCGGCGAAGCGACAGTGCAAAACGGTGACCGCGCCACGGTCGATTTCGTTGGCAAGCTCGACGGCGAAGCATTCGCCGGCGGCAGCGCGGAAGATTTCGCGTTCGTGCTGGGCGAAGGCCGCATGCTGCCGGAATTCGAGACGGCCGCGCTGGGCCTGAAAGTGGGCGAGAGTCGCGAGTTCGACCTCAAATTCCCTGACGATTATCACGGCAAGGACGTGGCCGGAAAGACCGCGCAGTTCACGATCACGGTCAAGAAGATCGAGTGGCCGCATCTGCCCGAGGTCGATGCCGAATTCGCGAAATCGCTGGGTGTGGCCGATGGCGACCTGGCGAAAATGCGCGCCGACATCACCGAAAATCTGCAGCGCGAAGTCAAGCGCCGCACGCACGCCTTGCTCAAGGATCAAGTAATGGATGCCCTGCTGAAGGCGTCCGAACTCGATACGCCGAAAGCGCTGGTCGAGCAGGAGCAGCAGCGCCTGGTCGAAATGGCGCGCCAGGATCTCGAATCGCGCGGCGTACCCAATGCGCGCAATGCCCCGATCCCCGCTGAAATGTTCGCGGAGCAAGCCGAGCGTCGCGTCAAACTGGGCTTGATTCTGGCCGAGTTGGTCAAGGCCAGCAACCTGCAGGCCAAGCCGGAACAGATCCGGGCGGAAGTCGAGGAATTCGCGAAAAGCTACGAAGACCCGACCGAAGTCGTCCGCTGGTACTATGGCGATCAGCAGCGCATGGCGGAGATGGAAGGCTACGTGGTGGAAAACAACGTCGTCGAGTTCGTTCTCGGCAAAGCCAAGGTCAGCGAAAAGGCCGTCAGCTTCGAAGAACTGGCCGGCGGCCCTCAGCAAGCGTAATTTCCCATGATCGCGCCGGTGTCTCAGGACCCGGCGCGATTATCTGAGCGATCGCGATCGTCCCTCTCCCAGCGTCGACTATTTCCATTATTTCAGGGCCGCATTGACATGATTACCCGCTCCGAATTGCTCGATCAACTCTCCGATGCACACGCTTCGGCCTTGCAGACACGTTCCCTCGGATTGGTGCCGATGGTCGTCGAGCAAAGCGGCCGCGGGGAGCGTGCTTACGACATCTATTCCCGGTTGCTGCGCGAGCGGGTGATTTTCATGGTTGGCGAGGTCAATGACGACACCGCCAATCTGGTCGTGGCGCAATTGCTGTTTCTGGAAAGCGAGAATCCCGACAAGGATATTTCGCTGTATATCAATTCGCCAGGCGGGTCCGTCTCGGCCGGGATGGCGATCTACGACACCATGCAGTTCGTCAAGCCCGACGTGTCGACCTTGTGCATGGGTTTTGCCGCCAGCATGGGAGCGTTTTTGCTGGCCGCCGGGGCAAAGGGCAAGCGCTTTTCGCTTCCCAATGCGCGCATCATGATTCATCAGCCGCTGGGCGGCGCCCGCGGGCAAGCCTCGGATATTGAAATCCACGCCCGGGAGATCCTTTATCTCAAGGAGCGGCTGAACCAGTTGCTGGCCCAGAATACCGGTCAGCCGGTCGAGAAGGTGGCGCGCGACACCGACCGCGATAATTTCCTCTCGGCCGACGATGCGGCGGCCTACGGCCTGATCGACAAGGTTGTCGCCAATCGGTCCTGATCGTTCTCGGGATACGGGGGCTGGCGCCCCCGTTTCGATTTTCGAGTCCTCAGCCGTCTCAGGGATTTCCCCCGCTGTCGTGCATCAACCACACGTCGGCGCGTCATGGCGCTACAATGGAAACACTTATGCCCACTTGGTGCGCATCCGATCAGGGCGTAACAGGTCGGCTAACGCTTCAGGCTGACAGATATGGTGGATAAAAAAAGTACTTCCAACGGCGAAAAGCTGCTCTATTGCTCGTTTTGCGGCAAGAGCCAGCATGAGGTCAAAAAGCTGATCGCGGGTCCGTCGGTGTTCATCTGCGACGAGTGCATCGACCTGTGCAACGAAATCATTCGCGATGAGGCGTCCGCTGCCGATGATGAGCAATCCGGCGGTAAGTCCGACTTGCCTGCGCCGCAGGAGATCCGGGAAATCCTCGATCAGTATGTGATCGGCCAGGAGCGCGCCAAGAAGATTCTCGCCGTAGCGGTGTATAACCACTACAAACGGTTGAAGCATCTGGGCGACAAGCGCGACGAAGTCGAACTGTCGAAGAGCAATATTCTGCTGATCGGGCCCACTGGCTCCGGCAAGACCTTGCTCGCGCAAACGCTGGCCCGTCTGCTCAACGTACCCTTCGTGATTGCCGACGCGACTACCCTGACCGAAGCCGGGTATGTCGGCGAAGACGTCGAAAACATCATTCAGAAACTGCTGCAGAACTGCAACTACGAGATCGAGCAGGCCCAGCGCGGGATCGTCTATATCGACGAAATCGACAAGATCAGCCGCAAATCCGACAATCCGTCGATTACGCGCGATGTCTCCGGAGAGGGCGTTCAGCAAGCCTTGCTGAAGCTGGTCGAGGGCACGATGGCGTCGGTGCCTCCGCAGGGCGGGCGCAAGCATCCGAATCAGGATTTCATCCAGGTCGATACGACCAACATTCTGTTCATTTGCGGCGGCGCCTTCGATGGTCTGGAAAAGATCATCATCGATCGCACCGAGAAAACCGGCATCGGCTTCGGGGCCACCGTGAAAAGCGGCGAAGAGCGCGATGTGAGCGAGATGTTGCTCGATGTCGAACCGGAAGACCTGATCAAATTCGGGTTGATTCCCGAACTGATCGGCCGTCTGCCGGTGGTCGCCACGCTGGGCAAACTCGACGAGGACGCGCTGGTGACGATCCTCATCGAACCCAAGAATGCGCTGGTCAAGCAATATCAGCGCCTGTTCTCGATGGAAGGGGTCGACCTCGAGATCCGTCCGGCAGCCCTGCACGCGATCGCTCGCAAGGCGATCAAGCGCAAGGCGGGCGCGCGCGGCTTGCGATCGATCCTGGAACAATCGTTGCTTGACGTGATGTACGAACTTCCGTCGCTCAAGGGCGTGAGCAAGGTCATTCTCGACGAGAATGCCGTCGCGGGCGAGGGCAAACCGCTTTTGATTTATCAGGATACGCCGAAGGTCGCCGGATCCTCCAATTGAACGGTAAACTCAGTCAAAAAACCGTTCATGGCAACGTGAACGGTTTTTTTGCTTCATACTTGACCTTAATGCAATGTGTGCCGAATCCGCCGGGCTTGCAATTCCGCCCGCTGGCCTCAAGTAGCAGGAACACAACTGTTTTGTAATTATGGGGAACGAGATGTCAGGCACTCAAATTCTTCCGTCTGAAGCGATTCAACTGCCGCTGCTGCCGTTGCGCGACGTGGTGGTGTTTCCACACATGGTGATCCCCTTGTTCGTCGGCCGTCCGAAATCGATCAAGGCGCTCGAAACCGCGATGGAAGGCGGCAAGCACATCATGCTGGTGGCTCAGAAAGCAGCTGCCAAGGATGAACCGACGGCCAAAGATTTGTATGAAATCGGGTGCGTTGCGAACATTCTTCAAATGCTCAAGCTGCCCGATGGCACCGTCAAGGTGCTGGTCGAAGGCATTCAACGGGCTCGCACGTTGCGGGTCGACGAGGAAGAGACCCAGTTCACTTCCGAGGTGATGCCGCTCGAACCGGACAATGGCAATACTTCCGAGAGCGAGGCGTTGCGCCGCGCGATCGTCGCGCAGTTCGACCAATACGTCAAACTGAACAAGAAAATCCCGCCGGAAATTCTGACCTCGCTCTCGGGTATCGACGATGCCGGCCGCTTGGCCGACACCATTGCAGCGCACCTGCCGCTCAAGCTCGAGCAAAAGCAGAAGATCCTGGAAATGTTCCCGGTGATCGAGCGCCTGGAGCATCTGCTCGCGCAACTGGAAAGCGAAATCGACATCCTGCAGGTGGAAAAGCGCATCCGCGGCCGGGTCAAACGGCAGATGGAAAAGAGCCAGCGCGAGTACTATCTGAACGAGCAGGTCAAGGCGATTCAGAAAGAACTCGGCGAGGGCGAGGAGGGAGCAGATCTCGAGGAATTGGAGAAGCGGGTCAAGACGGCCCACATGCCCAAGGATGCTCGCAAGAAGGCCGACGCCGAACTCAAGAAGCTCAAGCTGATGTCGCCGATGTCCGCCGAGGCGACGGTCGTGCGCAACTATATCGACACGCTCGTGGGCTTGCCGTGGCGCAAGAAGAGCAAGGTGAATAACGACTTGTCGAATGCCGAGAAGGTGCTCGATGAGGACCACTTCGGCCTCGAGAAGGTCAAGGAGCGGATTCTCGAGTATCTCGCGGTCCAGCAGCGCGTCGACAAGGTCAAGGCACCGATTCTCTGCCTGGTAGGTCCGCCGGGGGTCGGCAAAACCTCGCTTGGTCAGTCGATCGCGCGAGCGACCAATCGCAAGTTCGTTCGCATGGCGCTTGGCGGCGTGCGGGACGAGGCTGAGATTCGCGGTCACCGCCGCACCTACATTGGCTCGATGCCGGGCAAGATCCTGCAAAGCCTTTCCAAGGTGGGCGTGCGCAACCCGCTGTTCCTGTTCGACGAAGTCGACAAAATGGGGATGGATTTCCGCGGAGATCCCAGCTCGGCCTTGCTGGAAGTGCTGGATCCCGAGCAGAACCACACGTTCTCCGATCACTACGTCGAAGTCGATTTCGACTTGTCAGACGTGATGTTCGTCGCCACGTCGAATTCACTGAACATTCCGGCGCCGTTGCTCGACCGGATGGAAGTGATCCGGCTGGCGGGCTACACCGAAGACGAGAAGGTCAGCATTGCCCAGCGTTACCTGCTGCCGAAGCAGAAAAAGAACAACGGGCTCAAGGACGGCGAGATCGAGGTCACCGAGTCCGCGATTCGCGACATCATTCGCTACTACACGCGTGAAGCCGGCGTGCGCTCGCTCGAGCGCGAGGTCTCCAAGATCTGCCGCAAGGTCGTCAAGATGTTGCTGCTCAAGCAGACCGACAAACCGATGGTGACGGTCGAGGCGGATAATCTCGACGCGTTCCTCGGCGTACGCAAGTTCGACTTCGGGCTGGCGGCCAAGGACAACCAGATCGGGCAAGTCACCGGTTTGGCCTGGACGGAAGTGGGTGGCGATCTGTTGACCATCGAAGCGGCGTTGATGCCAGGCAAGGGAAACATCCTTCGCACGGGCTCGCTTGGTGACGTCATGAAGGAGTCGGTCGAGGCAGCCCGTTCGGTCGTGCGTTCGCGCGCGCGCCGCCTGGGGTTGACCGACGATCTCTTCGAGAAAAAGGATATCCACATCCACGTGCCTGAAGGGGCCACGCCCAAGGACGGCCCGTCGGCCGGTATCGCGATGACGACCGCACTTGTTTCTGTGCTGTCGGGCATTCCGGTGCGAGCCAATGTTGCCATGACCGGCGAGATCACGCTGCGCGGCGAAGTGCTGCCGATCGGCGGTCTGAAGGAAAAGCTCCTGGCGGCTCATCGCGGCGGTATCAAACTGGTGCTGATTCCGGAAGAGAACGTGAAGGACTTGGCCGAGATCCCGGATAACGTGAAGAACAACATGGAGATCATCCCGGTGCGTTGGATCGACAAGGTGCTCGAGCTGGCGCTCGAGCGGATGCCGACGCCGCTGCCCGAGGAAGAGCCCAAGACAGCGGAAGACGCCGCACTCGCCAAGCCGTCGGACGGCCCGGGCACGCCCGGAGTCATCAAGCATTAAGCATTGCAGAGCCAATTCAAAGCCCGGGATACCCCGGGCTTTTTTATTGTTGGGGCGCATTGCCGGCGATGTCGCGCAGCCGAAAATTCGCGGGTATCGCACTGTGCGGAGATCGTTGCCGCAATACCCTTAACACGCCCGAAACCGCTTGACATAAGGGTTTGCGGCTAGTTAAATGGCGAAGCGCAGCTTACGCTGAGCCGAATTCGACGACCGCGGACGAGAACGCGCGGTTTCGACTCAATCGCCATTTGACCTTGTGAGGGGGTTACAGTGAATAAAACCGAACTGATCGACCATATCGCGGACAAAGCAGACATTTCGAAAGCAGCCGCAGGTCGTGCGCTCGACGCTTTGGTAGGTGCAGTGAAAACGACGCTGAAAAAAGGTGGCAGTGTGACGCTCGTGGGATTCGGCACGTTTGCTGTCGGCAAGCGCGCCGCCCGCACAGGTCGCAACCCCCGCACAGGCGCGGCAATCAAAATCAAGGCGGCAAAGGTACCGAAATTTCGCCCTGGCAAAGCCCTGAAAGATGCGTTAAACTGATCGTCTTGCTTGCAGTTTGGCAGTTGCGAAGCAAAAGAACAACGTGGTTGAGAACGGGTGCTTAGCTCAGCTGGTAGAGCGGCGCCCTTACAAGGCGTAGGTCGGGGGTTCGATCCCCTCAGCACCCACCAGTTCTTGCCGTGAGGAGTGGTAGTTCAGTCGGTTAGAATACCGGCCTGTCACGCCGGGGGTCGCGGGTTCGAGTCCCGTCCACTCCGCCAGTTAAGAAAAGGCGAACCTCGGTTCGCCTTTTTGTTATACCCGCTCCATCAAAACTTATCTGACGCCAACGTATGCTTGATTCGATTCGCCGTCATCAGCGCCTGGTGCTGCTGTTTCTCATGTTGCTCATCGTGCCGTCGTTCGTCATCTTCGGCATCCACGGCTGGCAAGACTTTGCTCAAGGCGGAAACAACGCTGCGACAGTGGGGGGGCAACAAATTACCCGCCAGGAGTTCGATAACGCCGTTCAGGACCAAGTCCAGCGCATGAGCCAGATGTTTGGCGACTCGATCGACGTCAGCAAGATCAATACACCGGCCCTGCGTCGCGCAATCCTTGATAATTTGATTCAACAGCGGTTGTTGACCGAGCAGATGTTGAACAAACATCTCACGGCCTCCGACGCCCAGGTGCGCGAGGCAATTCTTGCGATACCCGTGATTCAGCAACTGCGCCGGCCGGACGGCAGCATCGACTTGAAGGCTTATGAGCAACTGCTTGCTGCGCAGCGCCTGACCCCCAACCAGCTCGATGCGCAAATCCGCTATGAGTTGGCATCCCGCCAGATCCCGGAAAACATTCAGAACAGCGCGTGGTTGCCGACGGCCGTCGCCGAGCGCTTTGCGACGCTGCGTGCCCAGCAGCGCGACGTCCAGGAGCTGATGCTGCCGGCATCGACCTATGCAGCAAAAATCAAGCCGACTCCCGACCAACTGAAGGCCTATTACGAGCAGCACAAAGAGGCGTTCAAGACGCCTGAGACGGCACAGATCAGTTACGTCGTCCTTGATCCCAAGAATGTCCAGGCCACGGTCGCCGCCCCCGGCGACGATGTCCTCAAGAAGCTTTACGAGCAGCAGATCGATCATTTCAAGGTTCCCGAGCAGCGCCGCGTCAGTCATATCCTGATTGCCGTGCCTCGCGACGCGACGCCGGCGCAGCGCGCCGCGGCGAAGGCCAAGGCCCAATCGATCCTCGACGAAGTGCGCAAGCATCCCGACCAATTCGCCAAGCTGGCCAAGCAAGACTCGCAGGACCCGGGCTCGGCCGCCAAGGGCGGTGACCTCGGTTACTTCGGTCGTGACGCCATGGTCAAACCGTTCTCGGACGCCGCGTTCAGCCTCAAGCTCAACGAAATCAGTAATCTGGTGCAGACCGACTACGGCTATCACATCCTGATGCTCACGGGGATCAAACCTGCCGAGACGCAACCTTTCGATCAGGTCAAGGACCAGTTGCTCAAGGAGTATCAGCAGAAGGAGCAGGCAAAGATCTACGCGAAACAGGCCGACCAACTGACCAATCTGGTGTTCGATCAGCCAGACAGCCTGCAGCCGGTAGCGGACAAGCTCCATCTGAAAATTCAGACTGCGGATGTTCAGCGCACCCCCAATCCCGCATTGGGCGCCGACAGCCCGCTGAACAATCCGAAATTACTGAAGGCGATCTTCAGCGATGACTCGCTCCAGAAAAAACACAATACGGAAGCGGTGGATGTCGGACAGGGCATGCTGGTTTCCGCGCACGTGACGGCCTACCACCCGGCGGCGGTCCCCCCGCTCGATAAGATCGAGGCCCAGGTCAGCAGCAAGTACGTGTCGGAACAGGCTACTGCCCAGGCCAAAAAGGATGGCGAAGCCAAACTGGCTGATTTGCGCAAGAGTGCGTCGGCTGACGGTTTCGGCCCAGTGCAGACTGTTTCGAGAGATAACCCAGGCAAGATTGCGCCTGCTGCGCTGAGCGAGATATTCAAGACGGACACCGCCAAATTGCCGGCCTATGCTGGCGTTGATCTGGGTAACCAAGGTTACGCGATTTACCGTATCGACAAGGTCTCGCAACCGGCCGCCACGCCGGCCGACGCAGCGCGCCAGGCTACCGAAGCGCAACAGTTGGGGCAGATCGTCGGGCAAGCGGAATTTGATGCCTACGTCGCCGAGTTAAGAGCGAGCACCAAAGTGAAAATCAACCCCAACGCGATTGGCACAAAGACAACGCAGGAATAGCAGCCAGACGGGGTGATTCAGACCCGCCGCAACGCAGGCGAACAAGGACGCGAGCGAAAGCTCGCGTTTTTTTGTGGGCGACGATACTCGAACGCCTCAAGCGACCCTGTCATTACTGCGCGATCTGCTTTGTCGCGCGCGGTTTTCCCAGCAGTGGGCGCAATGCCGGCCAGACGTTGCGCAGCAGATAGGGTTGTGCGACAGCCAGCGGGTGCATCTGATCCTCCTGAAACAGATCGCGGCGCCCGGCGATACCCTCCAGCAAAAATGGTGTGTAGGCGAGCCTTTGGGCTTTGGCGATCGCTCCGAACATATTGAAAAACCGTTCCGTATAGTCGGGGCCGTAATTGGGAGGGATGCGCATGCCGATCAACATCACGCGACTTCGAGCATGCCGCGCTGCGCTGACCATATCGCGCAGATTGCGCTCCGTCAGCGACAGCGGAATGCCTCGCAGGGCGTCGTTGGCACCCAGTTCTATCACGGTAATGGCCGGTCGGTAGCGGCTCAACAGCGCCGGCAGGCGCGCCATGCCGTCGCTGGTCGTATCGCCGCTGATACTTGCATTGACGACGCTATAATCGAAGCCGTCCTTTATCAACGCCTGCTGCAGCAGTGCGACCCAGCCGGTGCCCCGTGCAATCCCGTATTCGGCCGACAGGCTGTCGCCGAGCACCAGCAGCACGGGCGTGCGCGGCGCTTGTGCCGGCGCGGCGCTGGCCAATGGCGCAGCCATGCCCACGATGACTGCGAAACCGATACCTCGAATCCAATTCAACATGCTATCCGTTCCCGATACCGTGATCGAAGCCCAGGGTGTGGGCAAAATACTGCACGACGCCACCGGCGATCTTGCCATATTGCAGGATATCAGTCTGCGCGTGGCGCGCGGGCAGAGTGTCGCCATCGTCGGCGCATCGGGATCCGGCAAATCGACGCTGCTGGGTTTGCTCGCGGGATTGGACCTGCCGACCCACGGCACGGTGCGGCTGCTCGAGCAGTCGCTGGGCGAGCTCGACGAAGAAGGGCGCGCAGCGTTGCGACGCAAGCAGGTCGGCTTCGTGTTCCAGTCGTTTCAACTCATGCCGCATCTGACGGCGCTGGAAAACGTCATGTTGCCGCTTGAACTGCTGGGCGATGCGCACGATGTGCAAGCGCGCGCCACACACCTGCTCGAACGCGTCGGATTGGCCAGCCGGCTGTCGCATTACCCCAAGCAGCTCTCGGGCGGTGAGCAGCAGCGTGTGGCGCTCGCGCGCGCCTTTGTGAGCGAGCCTGCGATCCTGTTTGCCGACGAACCGACCGGCAGTCTCGATACCGCGACAGGCGAGAAGGTCATCGATCTGATGTTCGCGATGAATCGCGCCAGCGGTGCCACGCTGGTGCTGGTGACGCACGATCCGGCGATCGCGCAGCGTTGTGACCGTATTTTCACGCTTTCCGGCGGGCGTCTGGTCGTGCCCGCGCAAGCAGCCATGTAGCGCGCAGCGGCTTCGCGTGGCGGCATCGCGTCGGACCGCGACTGCGGCGGGATCGATAAGATCGTCGGGCAAGCTCGCGGGCCAGCGCCATCGCGGCGGCTACGTTGTCTGTAGCCAGCCGTTGAATTCGTCGCGCGCCGCACCCGGCAGCTCGCCCGCAGTCAGCCCTGCGGGGCCTTGCCCGCCGTCGACCAGACGCTCAGCGGCGCGGCCATGCAAATAGACGCCTACCGCGGCCGCCGATAACGGCGGCATGCCTTGCGCGAGCAGGGCGCCGATCATCCCCGTCAGCACGTCGCCTGAACCGGCGCTCGCCAATCCAGCATTGCCGGTCGGATTGACCAATGTATATTCGCCGTCGTCGATGACGGTGCCCGAGCCCTTGAGCACTGCAACCGCGCCATACCGTTGTGCCAAATCGCGCGCCGCGCCCAGCCGATCCGCCTGCACCGCGGCAGCGTCGCAGCCCAGCAGACGAGCCGCTTCCAACGGATGCGGCGTGAGGACGGCAGGCACCGCACGCCGCCGTAGCCGCTCGCCGAATTCGGCATGCGCCGACAGCAAATTCAACGCGTCCGCGTCGAGCACCAGCGAGATATCCGGATGATCCAGCGCATCGGCCAGGCAAGCGAGCGCGCCCGCGTCCCGGCCCATGCCCGGGCCCGTCGCGAGTGCCTGCATCTCGGCGCGCTCCACGGCGTGCGCATGGCGGAGCATCAATTCGGGTTGCAGACTGTCGTATGGCGGAAAATCCGGCGCCACAAAGCCAACGTGGACCCGCCCGGCCCCCAGATGCAGCGCGGCACGTGCGGCCAGGATGGGCGCGCCGAGCATGCCCTGGTTGCCGCCCAGCACGGCCAATGCACCATATGTGCCCTTGTGGCTGGCGTGCTGCCGGCGCGGCAAGTGTGCGGCGAACAGCCCAGGGGTATTGAGCCAGGCGCGTGGCGCCTCGCCGTTCGCCGTGCTCGACGCGTCGACGCTGACACCCAGCGTGTCGATCGAGATCACGCCGGCGCAATCGCGCCCGACGCCCGTGTAGAGCCCGGCAGTGGCGCCCAGGAAGGCAATCGTGGCGTCCGCGCGCACGACGTGTTCGCGACGGCCGGCCGGCTGACCTACATCAGCCAGAAGCCCGCTGGGCACATCCAGGGCCAGCCGGCGAAACGGTTGCGCATTGAACCACGCCACCAGCGCGCCGGTCGGCTCGTCCAGTGGACGCGACAGGCCAATGCCGAACAGCCCGTCGACACCCCAATGATAAGGAAAACCGCCGTCAGCGTGACCCGGCAGCGAGGCCGGCACCGGTGAGATCGGCACGCCGGCCGCCTGCGCCTCGGCGAGCGCCCAGCGCGCATCGTCGGTAGAGGGCTTCGCCAACAGCCAGACCTGAACCGGCACGCCGCGACGCGCGAGCTCTGCGGACAACACCAGGGCATCGCCGCCGTTATTGCCATGGCCGGCCAGAATCAGAATCGGCCGCGCGTCGGCCGGTGTACGCGCCAGCTCGCCGTAGAGCCAGTTGGCCGCCGCGCGACCGGCATGCGCCATGAGTGTGTGCGGCGCCAGATGCGCCTGAGCCCGTTGCTCGATGCGACGCAATCGAGCAACGTCATACAAGGGCAGGAATGGCTGTTTCAGCATAGGGCAGGGCAGCGAATCGACTGTATGCCATTATGCGCTCGCAGCCTGCTTCTCCGTAACTTATCGCCACCTCGACATTGATCCGGCGCAACGCGGTGCGCCGCATGCCCGTCACGTGCGCTGATAGCGCGCCAGGGTCAATCCGTCGAGATCGATGTCGCTCGCACGGCCGCTGATCAGGTCAGCCACGACTTTGCCGGACCCGCAGGCCATCGCCCAGCCGGTCGAGCCGTGGCCAAGGTTCAGAAACAGTCCGGGCAAATGCGTCGGACCAAGCAGCGGTGGGCCATCGGGCAGCATCGGGCGAGCCCCGACCCAGGCGCGCGCTTCGTGGTATCGGGCCGCGCCCGGGAACCAGTCGGCCGCAACCTTGTGCAGCGTGTTGATGGCGCTCTGCCGCAAAACCAGTTGTCGATCGCCCAGTTCCGCGGTGCCGGCAATACGCAGGCGATTGCCTTGCGGTGTGATGGCCACCTTGTAAGACTCGTCCATCACCGCGATGCGGGGCACGAACAGCTCACCCCTGACCGTCGCCGTCAGGGAATAACCTTTGATCGGCCACAGCGGCAGGCGAATGCCGAGCGACGCGAGCAATTCGGCGCTGGCGACCCCGGCGGCCACGACCACCGCGTCGGCGCCTTGAATCGCTGTTTGTCCGGTCGTCGCGTGTTGCGTCTGGACCTGCATGCGATGCTTGCCGACGTGCGGTTGAATCGCGGCGACGCGACTCTCGCACTCAATGGCGACTCCCATATTGCGCGCTATCTGTGCCAGTCGTTTGGCGAACAGCGGGCAATTGCCGGTCTCGTCGTTCGGCAAATGTAGACCGCCGGCCAGCGGCGCATCGGGCGACAGCGCGGGCTCCAGCGTGCGGCATTCCTGCGCGCTCAGCAGTTTATGCGCCACACCGTTTTCGGCAAGCATTGCGCGGCCCGGCTCCGAGAGTCTGATATCCCGCTCGGTGCGGAACAATTGCAGGTACCCGCGCGTTTGTTCGTAATCGAGTTCAAGCTGTTCGCGCAGATCGTGCAGGCACGTCTGGCTATAGAAAGCCAGGCGCTGCATGCGGCTGCGGTTGCGACGATAGCGCTCGAGCCTGCACTGGCCCAGCCAGCGCAAGGCCCAGCGCCAGCTACCGGCGGACAATCCCGGGCGGAACACCAACGGGCTGGTGCTGCTGAACATATAACCGAGCAGCTTGCGCGGCATGCCCGGGGCGGCCCATGGTGTCACGTAACCAGGCGCAATCACGCCCGCATTGCCGAAGCTGCTCTCCTGTGCAACGGTGCTGTTGCGCTCGAGCAGCACGACTTCATGACCGGCCTGTGCAAGATAATAAGCGCTGCAGGTGCCGATGATGCCCCCGCCGATGACGATAACCTTCATGCTCTGGTTCGTGGCCGTGTGGTTTGACTGACCGCCTGGAATTCTTATGAACGTCGCGGCTAACGCGGCCGCTAGCTTACCAGAGACCGCCTGGCTACGCTGAAGGCGCACGGAAAAGAGCGGTCAGGCAAGGTATAATTGTGCCTCGTTGTTTGCCCTCCCGCCATTTGTTATCTCTAGCGTGCCTGCCGCTTTCATGACCACCCATATTGCTTGCTTCGCCGGCGCCGCGGCGCTATCCGACTTTCGCCAACAGCGCCTGCTGCAAAACCTCCAGGCCATCGATTCCAGTATTCAGAGCGTGCATGCCCGTTACGTCCATTGGGTCGCCTGCACGACACCGCTCGATGGTGGGCAGACCGATCAAATCAGCGCGCTGCTGACTTATGGCGAACCGACGCAGGATCAAGCAGCCGGCGACAAACTGCTCGTCATTCCGCGCTTCGGCACGATTTCTCCCTGGGCCAGCAAAGCCACCGATATCGCCCACAACTGCGGACTGAGCAATGTCCGGCGCATCGAGCGTGGCATCGAATACACGCTGTCGGTCAAAAGCGGCCTGCTGGGCGGACGCCGTGCACTGGATCCGGCGGTACTGGCGGCCGTGGCCGCACTGCTGCACGATCGCATGACCGAAACCGTGGTGAGCAGCCGCGAAGACGCTTACGCGCTGTTCGAGGACTTGCCTGCCAAACCGTTGCAGACGGTTGATGTGACCGGCAACGGCCGCGCCGCACTGGAGCAGGCCAACGTCACCCTGGGGCTGGCGCTGGCCGACGATGAAATCGACTATCTTGTCGATGCGTTCCGGGGACTCGGCCGCAATCCGACGGATGTCGAGCTGATGATGTTCGCCCAGGCCAACAGCGAGCACTGCCGCCACAAGATCTTCAACGCGCAATGGACTATCGACGGCGAGCCGCAGGACAAATCGCTGTTCCAGATGATCAAGAACACCCATGCGCTCAACCCGCAGGGGACCATCGTTGCGTACTCCGACAATGCCGCGGTCATGGCTGGGGCGGTGGTCGAGCGCTGGTACCCGCAAGGCGCCGGCAGCGGCGCGCGGCGCTACCAGCGCGTCGATGCGCTCACGCACACCTTGATGAAGGTGGAAACGCACAACCATCCGACCGCCATCTCCCCGTTCCCCGGGGCATCGACCGGCGCCGGCGGCGAGATTCGCGACGAAGGCGCGACCGGTCGGGGTGCCACGCCCAAGGCGGGCCTGTGTGGATTCACGGTCTCCAACCTGAATCTGCCGGAGATGAACGCCGCCTGGGAGAACGCGCAGGACGTCACGCAACCGCTTGCCGAGCGTCGGCCGGATGCGGCGCCGGGCCGCTATGGGCAGCCGGATCGCATCGCCTCGCCGCTGCAGATCATGATCGAAGGTCCGTTGGGCGGCGCCGCATTCAACAATGAATTCGGGCGACCCAACTTGGGCGGCTACTTTCGCGCTTACGAGCAGAACGTCGGCGCGCAGGTACGCGGCTATCACAAGCCGATCATGATCGCCGGCGGCATCGGCAATATCGATGACGCGCACACCCACAAGCAAGATCTCCCGGCCGGCTCGCTGCTGATCCAGATCGGCGGTCCCGGCATGCGCATCGGCATCGGCGGCGGCGCCGCCAGCTCGATGGCCACCGGCACCAACGCGGCCGAACTCGACTTCAACTCGGTGCAGCGCGGCAATCCGGAAATCCAGCGCCGCGCCCAGGAAGTCATCAATGCCTGCTGGGCACTGGGTGAGCGCAATCCGATTCTGTCGATCCACGATGTCGGCGCAGGCGGCTTGTCCAACGCATTCCCCGAACTCGTCGATGGCGCCAGGCGCGGTGCGCGTTTCGACTTGCGCCACATTCAGCTGGAAGAGAGCGGCATGTCCCCCGCTGAAATCTGGAGCAACGAAGCCCAGGAGCGCTACGTACTGGCCATCGCACCCAACGATCTGCCCGCGTTTGAAGCCATGTGCGAACGCGAGCGCTGCCCGTTCGCCGTGGTCGGCGTAGCCACCGAGGAGCGGCAATTGCAGTTGGTCGACGCCGAAGCGCCGGCCGGCAGCGAGGCGCCCGTCGACATGCCGATGGAAGTGCTGCTCGGCAAAACCCCACGCATGCACCGCAACGTCACGCGTGTTGCGACGAATTTCGCGCCGGTCGACGTCACTGGCCTGGTGCTGGCCGATATCGCAGGCGACGTGCTGCGGCATCCCACGGTAGCCAGCAAATCGTTTCTTATCACGATCGGCGACCGTGCCGTCGGCGGGTTGACGGTGCGCGACCAGATGGTCGGGCCGTGGCAGGTGCCGGTGGCCGACTGCGCTATCACTGCGATGGACTTCGCCGGCTACCGCGGCGAAGCCATGACCATGGGCGAGCGTACGCCGTTGGCGGTGATCGACGCGCCGGCGTCGGGCCGCATGGCGGTGGGCGAAGCAATCACCAATATCGCCGCCGCGCCGATCGAGTCGCTCGCGCAGATCAAACTGTCGGCCAACTGGATGGCCGCATGCGGCGCGCCAGGCGAGGACGCGCGGCTGTTCGAGACGGTCAAGGCGGTCGGTATGGAGCTTTGTCCGGCACTGGGCCTGTCGATCCCGGTCGGCAAAGACTCGTTGTCGATGCGCACGCAATGGCGCGAAGGCGATACCGCGAAGGAAGTCGTCGCGCCGGTCTCGCTGATCATCTCGGCATTCGCGCCGGTGGCCGATGTGCGCCGGCATCTGACGCCGCAACTGCAGCGGATCGATGCCGCCGGCGAAACCGTGCTGATCGCCATCGACCTGGGCCGCGGCCGGAACCGCCTGGGCGGCAGCATCCTCGCGCAGGTCACCCGGCAGTTGGGAGACCTCACGCCGGACGTCGACGACCCGGAGGACCTGAAGCGGTTCTTCTCGGCGATTCAGAATCTCAACGCCGAGGGCAAGCTGCTCGCGTATCACGACCGATCCGATGGCGGACTGTTCGCCACCGTGTGCGAAATGGCGTTTGCCGGCCATGCCGGCGTCTCGCTCAACGTCGACATGCTGGTGCTCGACCAGGCGCATGAATTCGATTACGGCGACGCCAAGGACTGGGCCCGCCAAACCGCCGGCCGCCGCGAAGACATGACCCTGCGGGCATTGTTCAACGAAGAACTGGGTGCCGTGATCCAGGTGCGCGCAGGGGATCGCGATGCCGTCCTGCAAACGCTTCGCCAGCATGGCCTGTCGCAATGCAGCCACGTGATCGGCAAGCCCAACGCCAGCGACGTGATCGAAATCTATCGCGATGCCAAGCAGATCTTCAGCGCCTCGCGCATTGAACTGCAGCGCGCGTGGAGCGAGGTGAGCTGGCGCATCGCCCGTTTGCGCGACAATCCCGCCTGCGCGGACGCCGAATACGACGGGCTGCTCGACGGTGATGATCCCGGCATGTCGCCGAAGCTGACGTTCGATCCGGCCGAAGACGTGGCGGCGCCGTTCATCGCGAGCGGCGCGCGCCCGAAAGTTGCCGTGCTGCGCGAGCAGGGCGTGAATTCGCACGTCGAGATGGCCTACGTGCTCGACCGCGCCGGCTTCGATGCGTACGACGTGCATATGAGCGACCTGATCGGCGGGCGCGCCAGCCTGCAGGACTTCCGGGGCTTCATCGCTTGCGGCGGGTTCTCGTACGGCGACACGCTGGGCGCCGGCGAGGGCTGGGCCAAGACGATCCTGTTCAACAATTCGCTGGCCGACATGTTCGCATCGTTCTTCGATCGCGCCGACACGTTCGCGCTGGGAGTGTGCAACGGCTGCCAGATGATGAGCAATCTGGCCAACATGATTCCCGGCGCCGCCGCCTGGCCGAAATTCACGCATAACAAGGCCAAGTACGAAGCCCGCCTGGCAATGGTCGAAGTGCTCGACTCGCCGTCGCTGTTTTTCAAGGACATGCACGGCACGCAGGCGCCGATCGTGGTCGCACACGGCGAGGGGTTTGCCAACTTCGCGCATCAGGGCGATATCGAGCAGGCGATTGGCGCCATGCGCTTTGTTGACCATCGCGGCGCGCCGACCGAGACCTATCCGCTCAACCCCAACGGCTCGCCGCGAGGCTTGACGTCGTTCACCACGGCCGATGGCCGCTTTACGGTCATGATGCCGCATCCGGAGCGTGTGTTCCGCACCGTGCAGATGAGTTGGCATCCCGAATCGTGGGGCGCGGACAGTCCGTGGATGCGCATGTTCCGTAACGCTCGGCGCTGGGCCGCCTGAACGTTTGCGGCCTGAGGCAAAGCTGCCCACTGGCGAGTCGCTAAACGAGAGGCGGCGATGGGAATCTTCAGGGTCGATCTGGTCAGTGCCGAAGCCGAGATATTTTCTGGGCCGGCCCAGTATGTATCGATGCCCGGCGCGCAGGGCGACTTCGGCGTGCTGACTGGCCATGCGCCATTCCTGACGACGCTGCGGCCCGGGACCTTGCATATTCGACAGGCGTCCGGCGAGGAAATATTTTTCTACATCGCCGGCGGGTTCGCCGAAGTGCAGGCGAGTGTCGTGACCGTCATGGCCGATACCGTGATGCGCGCCGATGATCTCGACGAAAGCAAAGCCGAGCTGGCCCGCCGGGCGGCCGCCGAAGCGCTCCAGAATCAGACCTCGCGCATCGAGTATGCCAAGGCGCAGGCCGAACTGATGGAAGCCGCGGCCCAGCTCGCGGCCATCAGCCGGTTTCGCAAGCGCAAATCATCGCCTTCATAAGGCAACAAAAAACCGCCCGGACGGGCGGTTTCTTGAGGCAACCGGAGCGTTGCGGGTTTATTGAATCTTGGCTTTGTCGCGTAGATTCATTTCGAATTTCTGAAGTTTTTCCTGACGCATCTGCTGTTCCAGCTGAGTCTTGACTTCGGACAGCGGCGGAATTTGCGCGGGGCGTACGTCTTCCAGCTCGATGATGTGATAGCCGAACGACGTCTTGACCGGCTTGTCCGTATATTCGCCTTTTTTCAGCTTGGCCAGCGCTGCCGCGAACGGTTCGACATAGGCATTCGCGGGCGACCAGTCAAGATCGCCGCCATTCGGCGCGGAGCCCGGATCCTTCGAGTATTTCTTGGCCAGGTCGGCGAAATTCGCGCCGGCCTTGAGTTTGGCAATCAGTTGCTCGGCTTCGGCCTCGGTCGGCACCAGAATGTGACGGGCATGATATTCCTGGGCGCCATACTGCTTCTTGAGCTCGTCGTACCGGGCTTGCACTTCGGCGTCGGTAACCGGCGATTTTTGCAGCTCGTCGTTGATCAGCGCACGAATCAATACCGATTGGCGCGCCAGCGCGAGCTGGTTCTGCACATCGGGCTGGGTTTGCAGACCGCGCCGGATCGCCTCTTGCGTGAGAATTTCACGATTGACGAGATCTTCGCGCACTTGCGCCTGCAACTCGGGCGAGTTTTGCTGCCCCTGCTTGACCATCTCCTTGACCATGGCATCGGCGCGCGACACGGGAATCGGCGTGCCGTTGACCACGGCGACATTTTGCGCGTGCGCGGGTAGACCGACCAGCGCTGCGAGGGCCGGCGCAATGAGAGCGATGCGAATAGATTTCAAAGCCATGCGAATTCCTAACAATCTGAATGGAGGTCAATGCGAAATGGGGGGCAAACCGGCTTCATCCGGCGTCAGCGCGGTTATGGCCAGCGCATGAACGCCGTTTTGCATCAAATCAGACAGCGCATCATACACCAAGCGATGGCGCGCCACGCGGTTCTTGCCGGCGAATGCGGCGGCCACGATGGTCAGGCGGTAATGGCCGCCGGCCGACGCGCCGGCATGGCCGGCATGCAAGGCGCTGTCGTTTTCGAGTGCCAGCTTTTCGGGCGAGAGCGCGGCGCGCAGCCGTTGCTCGATGACGGATTCGGGGGGGGCTGGCATGATCAGTCGTCCTGTTTCATATATTTGCCGAGCCACAGGCTCTGGATGATGATGAACACCACCATGAGCCCCATGCTGCCGAACAGCTTGAAATTGACCCAGGTGCTGGTCGAATAATGATAGGCAATGGCGATATTGAGCGCGCCCATGGCCAGGAAAAACAACGCCCAACTGATGTTCAGCGTGCGCCACACCGGCTCGGGCAGCGCCATCTGCTTCTCCATCATGGCGCGAATCAAGTTGCGGTCGAACATCAGTTCCGAGACGAACAGCGTGCCGGCAAACAGCCAGTAAAGCACGGTCGGCTTCCATTTGATGAAAGTGTCGTCGTGCAGCACCAGCGTGGCGCCGCCGAACACGACGATGATTGCCAGACTGACCCACTGCATTGCCTCGACCTTGCGGTGGCGGAACCACACCCAGCCGATCATCACCACGGTCGCGGCGATTGCCACGGCGGTTGCCGCATAAATGCCGGCGACCTTGAAGGCGACAAAAAACAGGATGATCGGGAACAGATCGAACAAAAATTTCATTGGTGTGGCGGGCTCGCTGAGATCGAAAGTGAAGTTGCCGGCCGCAGTTTAGCGCACCGGCTTGTCGGACGCACCCGGTAATGTGGCGTTGTCGTCGTCCGGCGATACCGATGAGGCGTCCGCTTCCGGCCGGAATTTCAAAGCGGCGGAATTGATGCAATAGCGCAGTCCGGTCGGTGCGGGCCCATCCTCGAACACGTGCCCCAGGTGCGCGCCGCAATGATGGCAGCGGACCTCCACGCGCTCCATGCCGTGACTGTGATCGGCAATTTCATCGATGTCGGTTTCGTCAAGCGGCCGAGAATAGCTGGGCCAGCCGCAACCGGCATCGAACTTGCTGGCCGACTCGAAGAGCGGCTCACCACAACAGACGCAACGATAGACGCCGTTTTCCCAATGATCCCAGTAACGCCCGGTAAAGGGGCGTTCGGTAGCGGCATGGCGGGTGACCTGGTATTCGATATCGTCGAGTTCGGCGCGCCATTGCGCGTCGGTCTTTTGAATAGAGCTCATGGGTGTCTCCAGAATTCGGGGGGATTACGACGAGCAACTCACTTCGAGCTGGCTGGCCCAATCGGGCGGCAGTGCGGCGTAATGGTCCATCCCGGGTTGCTCGTCGAAGGGATGTTCGAGCAGCCGCAACAGCGTGGCCACTTCGGAAAAATCCTTTTCATTGGCTTTTCGGATCGCGGTCTCGGCCAGATGGTTCCGCAGCACGTATTTGGGATTGACAGAATTCATTTCCGCGCGGCGGGAGAGGTCGTCGCTGCCTTCACGGCGCAGACGCGCCCGGTAATCGGTTGCCCAGGCGTCGAACGCAGCGCGATCGATGAACATGTCGCGCAGCGGTGCGTCGTGCTCGGGGCTCTCGACCCGCAACTGCGCCAGGCGGCGGAAAAACAGTGTGAAATCGACCCGGCCGGCGTGCATGATTTCGAACAGCCGGTTCAGCAATGCCTCGTCGCCCGGATGGGCCTCGCGCAGGCCGAGTTTTGCGCGCAGGCGCAGGTCGATCTCGTCGGCGAAGCCAGGCTTGTAGCCTTCGAGCGCGGCCTGCGCCGCTTCGACGCCGCCCTGGCCATCGCCGATCAGCGGCAGCAAGGCCTGCGCCAGGCAAAACAGATTCCAGTAGGCGACATTGGGCTGCATGCGGTACGCATAGCGGCCCTGGCTGTCGGAGTGATTGCAGATATGGTTGGCGTTGAAAGCGTCCATGAATCCGAACGGGCCGTAATCGATCGTCAGGCCCAGGATCGACATATTGTCGGTATTCATCACCCCATGACAGAAACCGACCGCCTGCCACTGCGCCATCAACTCGGCGGTGCGCATCGAGACCTCGGCCAGTAGCGCCTGATAGGGGTTGGCGGTCTCGCGGCAGTGCGGGTAGTGGCGCTCGATGACGAAGTCCGCCAGTTGGCCCAGCAGGTCGTGCCGCTCGCACGCGGCAAAGTGCTCGAAATGGCCGAAGCGGATAAAGCTGGGCGACAAGCGGGTGACGACCGCCGCGCTCTCGATGGTCTCGCGGCGCACCGGCGCGTCCGAGCCAACCACGCATAGTGCGCGCGTGGTGGGAATGCCGAGGTGGTGCATCGCCTCGGAGCAGAGAAATTCGCGGATCGACGAGCGCAATACGGCCCGGCCGTCGCCCATGCGGGAGTATGGGGTCAGGCCGCTGCCCTTGAGCTGGATCTCCCAGTCGCCGCCGCGTGTATGCGCCTCGCCCAGCCAATGCGCGCGCCCGTCGCCGAGCTGCCCGGCCCACACGCCGAACTGGTGGCCGGAATACACGCTGGCAAGCGGATCGGCACCCGGCAGCGGACGGTTGCCGGCAAATGTGTTGGCGAATTCGGGGTGGGTCGCGACCTCGCCGGACCAACCCAGCAGACTCGCCGCCTGGGGGCTGAAGCCTACCAGATAGGGCGCCGGCAGCGGCGCGGGCGTCAGGCGAGTGAAGAAAGCTTCGCCCAGGCGTGCGAAACCGTTGGTCAGCGGCAGCGTGAGCGCCTCGGCGGCGGGTGCCGAGGCGGCGTCGGCGCTCGGGGAATACGACATATTGTGGGCCCTCGGATTTCCCGATATTTTACTTGAGCGGTGCATTCGCTGCTGGTTAGTATGTGGCAACGGCCGAGTGCCGCCGAAATGGCAAAATAATCACACCCAGGAGACTGACCCCATGGCAAGCACCATACCGGGGCAAATGATGCACGTGCCGCTGCTGATCTCGTCGATCCTGCGGCACGCCGCGCGACATCACGGCGACACCGAAATCGTGTCGCGCCGCATCGAAGGCGACATTCACCGTTATACCTACCGCGACCTCCAGCAGCGCGCCAGGCAACTGGCCAAGGCGCTGCATGCGCTTGGCGTCGAGCCGGGCGAGCGCGTCGGCACACTGGCGTGGAACGGTTATCGGCATCTGGAGATCTATTACGCAGTCTCGGGTGCGGGATCGGTCTGCCATACGATCAATCCGCGCCTGTTCCCCGAACAGATCGAATACATCGCCAACCATGCCGACGATCGGTATGTGTTTTTCGACCTGACGTTCCTGCCGCTGGTCGAACGGCTGGCGCCGCATTGCCCTCAAGTGCGCGGCTGGGTGGCAATGACCGATCGGGCGCATATGCCCGCCAGCGAAGTCAGCCTGCTGTGTTACGAAGAGCTGCTCGATGCGCAGGACAGTGACTACGCGTGGCCGGAGTTCGACGAGAACACCGCATCGAGTTTGTGCTACACCTCGGGCACCACCGGCAATCCAAAGGGCGTGCTGTACAGCCACCGCTCCACGGTGCTCCATTCCTATGGCGCGGCGCTGCCCGATTCGATGGCGCTCTCGGCACGCGACTGCGTGCTGCCGGTCGTGCCGATGTTTCACGTCAACGCCTGGGGATTGCCGTATGCCGTGCCACTGACCGGTGCGAAACTCGTGTTTCCGGGCAAGGATCTCGACGGCAAGTCGTTGTACGAACTGTTTGAGACCGAGGGCGTGACCTTTTCGGCCGGCGTGCCCACCGTGTGGCTGGGTTTGCTCGACCATGTCAAGAAAAACGGGCTGCGCTTCAATACGCTCAATCGCACCGTGATCGGCGGCTCCGCATGCGCCCCGGCGATGATCCGTAGCTTCGAGGAAGAGTACGGTGTGCAGGTTATCCATGCCTGGGGCATGAGCGAAATGTCACCGTTGGGCACGCTGTGCAAGCTGCGGGTCAAGCATGCCAATTTGCCGCGTGAGGCGCAGCGCGCGCTGCTCGAGAAGCAGGGCAGCGCAATCTACGGTGTCGACTTGAAGATCGTCGGCCCCGACGGCCAGGAACTGCCTTGGGACGGCGAATCGTTTGGCGATTTGCTGGTGCGCGGGCCGTGGGTGATCGATACGTATTTCAAAGGCGATAAATCGCCGCTCGTCAACGGCTGGTTTCCGACCGGTGATGTGGCGACGATCGATGCCGATGGCTACGTGCATATCACCGACCGCAGCAAGGACGTGATCAAGTCCGGAGGGGAGTGGATCAGTTCGATCGACGTCGAAAACGTCGTGATGGCTCATCCGGCGGTGCATGAGGCCGCTTGCATTGCGATCTCGCATCCGAAGTGGGACGAGCGGCCGCTGCTGGTGATCGTCAAAAAGCCGGGCGCGCAGGTCACGCGTGAGGAAATCCTGAAATTCTATGACGGGCGGGTGGCCAAATGGTGGATTCCGGACGACGTCGTTTTCGTCGACGAGATTCCCCACACGGCCACCGGCAAAATGCAGAAGCTGAAGTTGCGCGAGCAGTTCAAAGACTACGTCGCGCCAGCAAGTGCTTGACAGACCCGCGGGCCGCCCGTCGATTTTTTCCTGAGCACGCGGGTGCGCCGCAAGATTTCCGGCCCGCATTCGACAATCGCGGCCGGGGTTCCATGCGTGATGGCCCCGGCTCCTCGCGATCCCTGGTTAATGGTGCGGGCTGCTGCCGACAGGCTGCCCCAGGTAATGGTCGGTGGCGTGGCATCCGCGCGGAAGGTGCGGGTGATCGAAGGCTCGCTGTCGGTACCCTGGCGGCCCACCTTGAACCAGACTTCATAGTCGCCTTCGGTCCACAGGAAGGAACCGTAGATGGGAACGGTGATGTTGCCGTTCGCTCCCTGAGTGAATTCGGTGATGTCGTGGCTGTTCCAGCCGGAGCCGTCCTTGCGACGTTGCACCATATAGATGCGGTGAATGCCGGCGGCGGCATTGACGGTGATCTTGATGTTTTCGCTGTCGATGCGCGGGTTGTACCAACCGTTGTCGGCCGGCGCGACCCAGGTGGGCCTCGAGGGCGGGGGAGATGCCAGGCGGGTCACGGTGACATCCTTCAGGTGCTGCCGATGAATGCCGCCGTTATAGACCAGCGCCGCATAGACGCGCAGCGTCCATGATCCTTGCGTCAGGTTCGAGATATTGACGCGGCCGGACGTGGTGGCGTTATCTCCCTGATTGGCAAAGCGAGCGACTTCACTGCCGTCGCGGTAGACGATCATATGTGTGGCACCGCTATTGACGTTACCGCTGATGAACACGTCATCGGTGCCATAACCGGCATTGACGGTAGATTGATCGACCGTGCCGGCCAAGGGGCGAACACTCAATGGATAGAACTCGCGGTGATGTGTGTTGCCGCTGACCGCCCAGGCGCTCAGCGAATAGGTTTTGCCGGGCGAGAACTTTGCGGGGTCCAATTGACCTTTGCCATGCAGCGACACGAGGTCGGTGTCGGCCCCGCATTCGTCTCTGGAGTTGCCTCTGGCGAGCCGGGTGGTCTGGCTGGTCCAGTCGGTCGGCATTGGCTTATTGTGAACCCAGATTTCGCATTCCCGGGTGCGATTCATCCAACCGTCGTTGGTGCGCAGGTATGCCTGTAGCGTTTCGTTCATCGAGACTTCAGCGGGGCGCCGGTCCAGCCACGTCCCTGCAGCGTCCGCGGGCATGGGGTAAAGCACGGCAGAGGTAAGCAGGAAAATTAGCCAATAGGCGGGCCGACGGCGTCGTGGTCGCGCGCTGTGTTGTTAAGTTCCGGGTACGACGTCTCACCAAGGCTGCACCGAATGCTTGCAACGAGCGAACTGCCGCAGTGGCTGGGCAGTGAAGAAAGGTTCGAATGTTTTGCGAGAATATCGGCAACACCATGTTGTTAAGCCTGTTACACCTGATGCGGATGAGTGATTAACCACCTGTGCAAGGAAAAGCCGGTGGCCATGCCTTCGCGGCGGAGTTGATCCGAAATGATAGGCAAGCCGAACACCCCGCTACAGCAGAAAAGGGCGGCAATGCGTTTAGAAATTTCTCTAAAAGCGCAGACAAAATAAACCGATCGTGCTATTTTTCGTCTGTGCTCGATCGCGCAGGCATAATTCGACCAACACTTGCAGTTGATCCTTTTCAGGCAGAAGCCCCCCATGACAACCGAATACCAAGTTCGCGACGGCGTGGCCGTCATTACCCTGGCCAATCCTCCGGTCAATGGCCTGGGCCATGCCACGCGCGTTGGCATCGTCGAGGGATTGACCCGGGCAACCGAAGACGACGCCATCCGGGCCGTCGTCATTACGGGGGCGGGTAAGGCATTCTCCGGCGGCGCCGACATTCGCGAGTTCAACACCCCCAAAGCCACCCAGGAGCCGACCTTGCGTACGGTGATCCTGGCCCTCGAGGCCAGTACCAAGCCCGTGGTGGCCGCGATTCACAGCGTGGCGATGGGCGGCGGGCTGGAACTCGCGCTCGGCTGTCATTACCGGGTGGCTGCGCCCGGTGCGCAGATCGCCCTGCCGGAAGTGAAGCTCGGCTTGCTGCCGGGCGGCGGCGGCACCCAGCGGCTGCCGCGCGCAGTGGGGCTGGAAACAGCGTTGAATATGGTGGTATCGGGCAACCCGATAAAGTCTGAAAAACTGGCCGATAGCGGCTTGTTCGATCGCATGATCGAAGGTGACCTGATGGACGGTGCGCTGGCTTTCGCGCACGAGGCGGCCAGCCGGCCCGGCCCGTATCCGCGCCTGCGCGAGCGGGCGGTCGATCACCCGGATGCCGAAGCCTTCATTCAATTTGCCCGCAATACCGTGGCAGCCGCCGCGCGGCATTTTCCGGCGCCGCACAAGTGCGTCGACGCGATCGAAGCGGCGGTCATGAAGCCGTTCGACGAAGGTTTGAAATTCGAGCGCGAATGCTTTGTCGCGCTGGTGCAAACGCCCGAGTCGCGCGCCTTGCGCCACGCCTTTTTCGCCGAGCGCGCGGCCGCCAAGATCGCCGATGTGCCGGACGATACGCCGCGCCGCCCGATTGCCGCCGTGGCCGTTATCGGTGCCGGCACGATGGGGCGGGGTATCGCGATGAATTTTCTCAACGCGGGTCTGCCGGTCACACTGCTCGAAACCGCACAGGCCGCGTTGGACGCGGGCGTGGCGGCGATTCGCCAGACCTACGAGCAAAGCGCCCGCAAAGGCAAGCTCAAGCCGGAAGACGTCGATCAGCGCATGGCATTGCTGCGGCCGACGCTGGCTTATGAGGACATCGCCCAGGCCGATTTGGCGATCGAAGCAGTCTTCGAATCGCTGGAAGTCAAGGAGACGGTTTTCCGCAAGCTGGACGAGGTCATGAAGTCCGGCGCGATATTGGCATCCAACACTTCGACGCTGAACCTCGACACAATCGCCGGTTTCACGCAGCGACCGCAAGACGTGGTCGGGCTGCATTTCTTCAGTCCGGCCAATGTCATGAAGCTGCTCGAAGTGGTGCGCGGGCGTGCCACGGGCAAGGACGTGCTTGCCACGGTGATGGCGCTGGCCAAGAAAATCAGGAAAACGGCGGTGGTGTCCGGTGTGTGCGACGGCTTCATCGGCAATCGCATGCTCGAAAAATACTTCAGCCAGGCGTGGCGCATGCTCGAGGAGGGCGCGTTGCCGCAGCAGATCGATGCCGCGATCGAGAAATTCGGCTTCGCGATGGGGCCGTTCCGCATGAACGATCTGGCCGGCAACGATATCAGTTGGGCAATCCGCAAGCGCCGCTATGCCGAGCAGCCCGATCTCGACTACCCGCGCATCGCCGACCGCTTGTGCGAGGCCGGCCGCTTCGGGCAAAAGGCCGGTGCGGGCTGGTATGACTATGCGCCAGGCGATCGCACGGCGCGGGTCTCGCCGGCAGTCACCGAGATGATCGTTGGCTACTCCAAAGAACTCGGCATCGCGCGACGCGCCATCGACGACCAGGAAATCGTCGAGCGGCTGGTCTACGCGCTGGTCAACGAGGGCGCGCGCATCCTGGAAGAGGGCATTGCCGCGCGGGCCTCCGACATCGACATGGTGTACCTGAGCGGCTACGGTTTCCCGTTGTGGCGCGGCGGTCCGATGCTATATGCCGACACGGTCGGCCTGTACAACGTGCTGCGCGCGGTGCGCCGTTTTGCCAGGATGCCCCATGGCGCGGTCTGGGAACCCGCGCCGCTGCTGGTAAAGCTGGCCCAGGCCGACAAGACCTTTACCGGGTAATGCGAGACACGACCATGCATGCTGGCGACGAGGTGCTGCTGGTGGTCGACGTGCAGAACGATTTCATGCCCGGCGGGGCGCTCGCCGTGCCGCGTGGCGATGAGGTCGTGCCCGTCATCAACCGCCTTGCGGCGCGCTTTGCCCATATCGTGCTTACCCAGGATTGGCATCCGGCCGATCACAGCTCATTTGCCGCGCAGCATGCCGGCCGCCAGCCGTTCGAGTCGATCGCACTGCCTTACGGCGAGCAAGTGCTGTGGCCGGTGCACTGCGTCCAGGGCACGACCGGTGCCAAACTGCATCCCGACTTGCATGCGCCGCACGCGCAACTGGTGGTTCGCAAGGGCTATCACCGCGAGGTCGACAGCTACTCTGCCTTCATGGAAGCCGATCGCCGCACGCCGACCGGGCTGGCAGGTTATCTGCGCGACAAAGGGGTGCGGCATGTGATTTGCGCGGGCCTGGCCACCGACTTTTGTGTTGCCTGGTCCGCCCTCGACGCGCGCGCGGCCGGGTTCGAGGTGAGTGTGATCGAGGACGCGTGCCGAGCCATCGATTTGAACGATTCCCTCGAACTGGCCTGGCAGGCGCTTGCGGCAGCCGGGGTACAGCGCACGACGTCGTCGGCGCTTTGAATAATTTTATTGGAGACACACACTATGCCTGATGCCGTCATCGTATCCACCGCCCGCACCGGGTTGGCCAAATCCTGGCGCGGCGCGCTGAACATGACGCATGGCGCGACGCTCGGCGGACATGTGGTGCAGGCCGCCATCGAGCGCGCCCGACTCGAGCCCGGCGAAGTCGAGGACGTCATCATTGGCTGCGCCAACCCGGAGGGCGCGACCGGCTTCAATATCGCGCGCCAGATCGCCCTGCGCGCCGGCTGTCCGGTCAGCACCGCCGGCATGACGGTCAACCGCTTCTGTTCGTCGGGCCTGCAGACCATCGCGCTGGCGGCGCAGCGCATCATCGCCGGCGAAGGCGAGGTGTATGTGGCAGGCGGTGTCGAATCGATCTCCTGCGTGCAAAACGAGATGAACCGCCACATGGCGCAGGAACATTTTCTGCAGGAAACCAAACCCGCACTCTATTGGCCGATGCTGCAAACGGCCGAGACGGTGGCCAGCCGCTACGGTATTTCGCGCGAGCGGCAGGACGAGTACGGCGTGCAGTCGCAGCAGCGTGCCGCGGCGGCGGCCGCCGCGGGCCGCTTCGACGCCGAGATCGTGCCCTTGACCACGCGCATGGCGGTGGCCGACAAGGCCAGCGGCCGGCTGTTCACGCGCGAGGTCACGCTTGCCGCCGACGAGGGCATTCGCGCCGACACCACCTACGAGGGCGTCGCGAAAATTCGCCCCGCAGTGCCGGGCGGGGTGATCGCGGCCGGTAACGCCAGCCAGTTTTCCGACGGCGCGGCGGCCTGCGTGGTGATGAGCGAGACGCTGGCCGAGCGGCGCGGCCTGCAGCCGCTGGGACGTTTTCGCGGTTTTGCGGTGGCCGGCTGCGAGCCGGACGAAATGGGCATCGGGCCGGTGTACGCGGTGCCCAAACTGCTCGCGCGGGCCGGCCTGGGCGTGGCCGACGTCGGCCTGTGGGAGCTCAACGAGGCCTTTGCCGTGCAGGTGCTGTATTGCCGCGATACGCTCGGCATTCCGAACGATCGGCTGAATGTCAACGGCGGGGCGATCGCGGTGGGGCATCCCTACGGCGTCTCGGGCACGCGCCTGACGGGCCATGCGCTGCTCGAGGGCAAGCGGCGCGGCGCGCGTTACGTGGTCGTGACCATGTGTATCGGCGGCGGGCAAGGCGCGGCGGGGCTGTTCGAGGTGCTGTGACACGCATTGGCGCGCGCGCCGTTATACTTGGGGCCATCGCAACCCGTTAGAAATCTATTGCCATGATCAAGCACATCGTTTTCTTCAAATTCCTGGACCACGCCGAAGGGGCCGACAAGGCTGCCAATCTCGCCAAGGCCAAGCAAATGCTCGACGCCTGCGTCGATCTGGTGCCCGGCATGACGCTGATGGAAATCGCGCTGGCCCAGCCCGGCTTCGATTGCACCTACGATCTGGTGGTCAACAGCGCGTTCGAGAATGCCGCTGCCCTCGACGCCTATCAGAATCACCCGGTTCACGTTGCCGCCAAACAGTTCCTTGGCAAAGTCAAGCAGGAACGGCAGTGCATGGACTACACGGCATAAGCCACCCAAGCAGCGCAACGCCTGCGAAGGCGGGCGCCTGCCCCAATTCCATGGCTGAATTTCCTGTCCCGTCGCCGTTCATCGAACACCTCGGCATTCGCTTCGTGCGGGCCGAGCATGGCGAATCCGAACTGGCGCTCGAGCTGGCGCCTTCCCACTTGAATACCTGGCAGGTCATGCATGGCGGTTTGACGATGACGCTGCTCGACGTGGCGCTGAGCCTGGCCGGGCGCAGCGCGTCACCCGAGGCCAGCGGCCTGGTGACGGTCGAGATGAAAACCACCTTCATGCAGCCGGGCCACGGCACGGTACGCGCTTTCGGGCGTGTATTGCATCGCTCCACCACCATGGTCTATTGCGAGGGCGAGGTGCGCGACGCCGAGGATCGCCTGGTCGCCAAGGCGATGGGAACCTTCAAGTATTTACGCCGGCTGGCGGTGGGACGCGAGATCCATCGCCAGCCGGGCCAACCCAGCGATTGAGCAGAGGAGCCCGTCATGCCGAACGTCAACCGCCAGATTCTGCTGGTATCCCGTCCCCAGGACCACGCCAGTGTCGATAATTTCAGGCTGGTCGAAGCGCCGGTGCCGACGGTGGGCGACGGCCAGGTCCTGGTGCGCAATCATTATCTGTCGCTCGACCCGTATATGCGCGGGCGGATGAACGATACCAAATCGTACGCGCCGCCCCAGCCGCTCAATCAGGTCATGATCGGCGGCACCGTCGGCGAGGTGATCGAGTCGCGCAATCCGCAATGGCGGCCGGGCGACAAGGTCGCCGGCCTGTTCGGCTGGCAGGAGTATGGCCTGTCGGCCGACGGCCGCGACTTGCGCAAAGTCGACGATGCGTTGGCGCCGTTGTCCGCCTACCTTGGCGTGCTGGGCATGCCGGGGGTCACGGCCTGGTACGGCCTGAACCGTATCTGCGAGCCGAAATTCGGCCAGACCGTGGTGGTCAGCGCGGCCAGCGGCGCGGTTGGCAGCGTCGTCGGGCAACTGGCCAAGGTCAAGGGTTGCCGGGTGGTGGGGATTGCCGGCGGTCCGGAGAAATGCCGCTACGTGACCGAAACGCTGGGCTTCGATGCGTGTGTCGACTATAAGGCCGGCCGCCTGTACGAAGACCTCAAGGCGGCGACGCCGGACGGCGTCGATGCGGTTTTCGAGAATGTCGGCGGCGCTGGCCTGGATGCCGTGTTGCGTCGCATGAACGCGTTCGGGCGGATCGCCCTGTGCGGCATGATCGCCGGCTATGACGGCCAGCCGGTGCCGCTGCAGGCGCCCGCCCTGATTCTCACCAATCGCTTGCTGGTGCAAGGCTTTATCGTCAGCGAGCATCCCGATGCGTGGCCGCCGGCGCTGCGCGAACTGGGCGCGCTGGTCGCCAACGGTCACGTGAAATACCGCGAGAGCGTGGCCTACGGCCTGGAAAATGCGCCCGAGGCCTTCCTGGGCCTGCTGCAGGGCAAGAACTTCGGCAAGCAGGTGGTCAAGCTGATCTAACCGCTCGCAGGGCGGCAGGGCCGTGCGACCCGCGCCGCCCCGGTTGGGTTACATCGACTCTTCAAGCATGCGCCGGTAATCGTCGGCGCTGGCTTCGCGCGGATTGGTCTTGTGGCAGTGGTCGCGCAGCGCGCCGTGGATCACCTTGTCGAACATTTCGCGCGTGACGCCCATTTGCGCGAGCCCCGTGGGCAGCCCCAGCCGCGCGTTCATTTCACGAATCGCTTCCGATAGATCGGCATCCGCGGCCAGCCCCATTGCACGCCGCAGCCGCGCATAGCGATGCTCGGCGATGACCGAAGGCGCCTGCGCGTTGAAACGCAGGACGGCCGGCAACACCACCGCGTTGAGCGTGCCGTGATGCAGGTGCAGCGGCAGTCCGCCCAGCGGGTGCGACAGCGAATGTACGGCGCCCAAACCCTTCTGGAATGCCATCGCGCCTTCCATCGACGCGCTCATCATGTGCTTGCGCGCCTCGCGGTCGCTGCCGTCTCGCGTGGCGCGCTCGATGTGTGCCCAGCCGCGCTCCAGGCCGTCCAGCGCAATGCCGTCGGCCGGCGGATTGAAGGCCGGCGCCAGAAAGGTTTCGATGCAGTGAGCGATGGCATCCATGCCGGTGGCCGCCGTCAGCATCGGCGGCAGGCCGAGCGTCAATTCCGGATCGCAAATCGCCGCCTTGGGCATCAAATGCCACGAGTGGAAGCCAAGCTTGCGGCCGTCGTTGAGCACGATGATGGCGCCGCGCGCGACCTCGCTGCCGGTGCCGGCGGTGGTCGGAATCGCAATCAGCGGCGCGACCGCAGCGCTGATCTTCGGGCTGCCGCCTTCGATCGTGGCGTAGGTCACCAGCGGCCCCGGATGGGTGGCCAGGATCGCTACCCCTTTGGCCAGGTCGATCGAAGATCCGCCGCCCAAGGCAATCAGGCCGTCGCAGCCGTGCGCGCGATATTGTTCGGTCGCCTCGATCACCGCCGCCTCGGTCGGGTTCGGCGGCGTGCCGTCGAATACCGGCACCGGCGCGGGCAGCGCGTCCTGAGCGCGCTGCACCAGGCCGGCCGCTGCTACACCCCGGTCAGTGACCAGCAGCGGCTTGCGAATGCCATTGCGCTCGCATTCCTCGGCCAGCCAGCGCACGGCGCCGAAATCGAAACGGATTTGCGTCAAATACAGAATGGTGGACATGAGTCGCGCGTCTCCTCGCTGATGGTGGGTGTCTGCATTATCGCGTCGATTATGACATCATACGGCCGCGTTGCTCGCCCCTGAATCGGCCTTCTTTTCCGCTCGTCGCGCATGCCGTTAAATCCGAAAGTCGCAGCACTGCTGCAAATGATAGAGAACTCGAAATATCCGCCGCTGCATACCCTGACGGTTGCCGAGGCGAGGCAGGCGTATGAACGCTCGGCGCCGATTCTCGACGTGCCGCCCGCGCCGCTGCATCGCGTCGAAGACCTGAGCGTGCCGGTGCGCGACGGCAGCCGCATCGACGCGCGACTGTATCTGCCGCGCGAAGCGAGTTGGGCCGCGCCGCTGCCGGCACTGATGTACCTGCACGGCGGGGGCTTTACGGTCGGCAGCCTGGCCACGCACGACGCGCTATGCCGGCTGCTGGCGCGCGGCGCCGATTGCGCGGTGCTGTCGGTCGCCTATCGGCTCGCGCCCGAGCATCGCTTTCCGAGCGCCGTGCACGATACCTTCGACGCCTTGCACTGGTTGCACGCCGAGTCCCACGCGCTGGGGCTCGACGCGGGCCGCATCGCGATCGGCGGCGACAGCGCGGGCGGTACGCTGGCGACGGTCGGCGCGGTGCTGGCGCGCGATGCCGGGCTGCCGCTGGTGCTGCAAATGCTGTTGTATCCAGGCACCTGCGGCTATCAGGACACAGCGTCGCACCGGCGGCTCGCGCACGGCTATTTTCTGCCGGAAGAAACCATTCAGTGGTTTTTCGAGAACTACATCCGCACCCGTGACGATCGTGACGACTGGCGTTTCGCGCCATTGGACGGCGCGGTATCGGCCCCCGATTTCTCGGGGTTGGCGCCGGCCTGGATCGCCGTGGCGGAATATGACCCGCTGCTCGACGAAGGAATCGCCTATGCGGAAAAACTGCGCCTGGCCGGCAATCGCGTCGAATTGCACCGCTTTGACGGCATGATTCACGAATTCTTCAAGATGCGCCGGCTGGTGCCCGACGTCGCACAGGCGCACGAGGCTGCGATTGCCGCGCTGCGCCGCGCCTTCGATGCGGCGTGAGACGGCTACGACGGCAATTGCGTAAGACTATCGGGCCAATAAAAATCCTTGATTTACAGTCGGGTGGCGATCTCGTAGACTTGAACGGCACGTCTGTCCTACCAAAGCATGGGCGTCGCGACGGCGGGCACAGGATCGCCCGCGGCCGCAGGCGCCTTCCGTCGTTCCCGCAAAACAGGAGGTGCTCAATGTCGTCTCTCAAAGGTTCCAAGACCGAAGGCAATCTGAAGGAAGCATTCGCCGGCGAGTCACAGGCCAATCGACGCTATCTGTATTTCGCAGCCAAGGCCGATGTCGAAGGTTACAACGATGTGTCCGCGGTGTTCCGTTCGACCGCGGAAGGGGAAACCGGGCACGCGCACGGCCACCTCGAGTATCTCGAGCAGTCCGGCGACCCGGTGACCGGCCTGCCGATCGGCCCGACCCGCGACAACCTCAAATCGGCGGTGGCGGGGGAAACCCACGAATACACCGACATGTATCCCGGCATGGCCAAAACCGCCCGGGAAGAGGGTTTCGACGAGATTGCCGACTGGTTCGAAACGCTCGCCAAGGCCGAGCGCTCGCACGCCAACAAATTCCAGCGCACGCTGGACAGCCTGACCGACTGATCCGCCACTCGCATCGGTGGCGCCCTGCAACGGGCGGCGGGCTCGCGGCCCGTCGCCTGTTTGGCGCATCTGCCACAAAAACAAACAGGAGGACCCGATGGCGTCGATTCGCGAAGGCAGTCTGGAGGCGCCGACCCGGCACGCCCTCGACTGGAAGGATGAAGCGTTCTACGACGAGGCCGCGTTGCAGGCCGAAATGGAACGTATCTTCGACATCTGTCATGGCTGCCGCCGCTGCGTGAACCTGTGCGGCGCGTTCCCGACGCTGTTCGATCTGGTCGACGAAGGGCCGACCGGCGAGGTCGACGGCGTGCCGAAAGAAAAATACGCCGACGTCGTCGATCAGTGCTACCTGTGCGACATGTGCTACATGACGAAGTGTCCCTACGTGCCGCCGCACGAGTGGAACGTCGATTTCCCGCATACGATGTTGCGCGCCAAGGCGGTTGCTTTCCGCAAGACCGGCGGCAAATGGCGTGACCGGATATTGTCGTCGACCGACGGGCTGGGCAAGTTCGCCGGCATCCCGATCGTCACCCAGACGGTCAACGCGCTCAACCGTACCGCCGTGGTGCGCGAGGCAATGCAAGGCGCGCTCGGGGTGGACAAAAACGCCTGGGTGCCCGATTACGCGACGCGCAAATTCCGCAGCATCGCGCGCGACGATACCGCACCGGCCGTGCGCGACGGCGAGCGCACCCCTGGCAAGGTGGCGATTTTTTCTACCTGCTACGTCAATTACAACGAACCGGGTATCGGCGAGGATCTGCTGAAAATTCTCCGGCACAACGAGATTCCCTACGAAATCGTTGAGAAGGAGGCGTGCTGCGGTATGCCGAAATTCGAGCTGGGCGATCTGGCGTCGGTGGAAAAGCACAAGGACAAGAATATCCCTGTGCTGCAGCGTTATGCCGAGGCCGGCTATGCGATTCTGTCGGCCATTCCGTCCTGCACGCTGATGTTCAAGCAGGAGTTGCCGCTGCTGTTCGCCGGCGACGCGGCGGTGCGCCAGGTCGGCGCCTCGATGTGGGATCCGTTCGAGTACCTGATGGCGCGCCATCGCGATGGCCTGCTCAAAACCGATTTCAAGCAGCCGCTGGGCAAGGTGTCGTATCACATCCCTTGTCACGGCCGGGTCCAGAATATTGGCCGCAAGACCGAGGAGATGCTCAAGCTGCTGCCGGAAACCACCGTCAACACGGTCGAACGATGTTCGGGGCACGCCGGCACCTGGGGCGTGAAAAAGGCCTATCACGCGACGGCCATGAAAATCGGCCGCCCGGTTTTCAAGGCCATGGCCAAGGACGAGCCGGATTTCATCAGTTCCGACTGCCAGCTCGCGGGTCATCATATTGAACAGGGCATGGGGCAGGCCGAAGGCGCCCGCGTGCCGGAGTTGGCGCATCCGCTCACGCTATTGCGCCGCGCCTACGGAATATAAGGAGTTCGACCGATGTCTATCAGCCGTGAAAGTCTGTGGTCGCTGGAAGAGTATGCGCGCCGTCGCCAGGAATTCCGCGCCGAGGTGATGGCCCACAAGAAGCGGCGCACGGTGGCGGTGGGCGGCCACGTCACGCTGATTTTCGAGGACGAGCTGACGGTGCGCTATCAGATCCAGGAAATGCTGCGTATCGAGCGCACCTTCGAGGAGCGCGGCATTCTCGATGAACTCGACGCCTACAACCCGTTGATCCCGGACGGGCACAATCTCAAGGCGACCATGATGATCGAGTATGCCGATGAAGCCGTGCGCAAGGTCGAACTCGCGCGCCTGCTCGGCGTGCAGGACCGGGTCTATGTGCAGGTCGGCCAGCATCCGCGCGTGTTCGCGGTTGCCGATGAGGATCTCGACCGGCAAAACGAGACCAAAACCTCGTCGGTGCATTTCCTGCGTTTCGAGCTGACGCCAGAGATGATTGCCGAGTTGCGCGGCCAACGCGGCACGGGGGCGCCGAGCCTGGCGATCGGCATCGAGCATCCGAACTACACCTATCGCGTCGATGCGGTGGCGCCCGAGACGCTTGCCGCGCTGGTGCGGGATCTCGCCTGAAATGTTCGGGGCCAGACTCACGGGTGCCCCATGACGATACCATCCTCCCCAGACGTTGCGCCGCCGGACGAAGGCGCTCGCAATACCCGCGACGAAGCACTGCGCGAGCGTCATTGCGCCGCGGTGCAACCGGTGGTGGCGGCGGCGTTCGAGCGCCTGCGCTGGCCCGCCGCACGCCTGCGCGAAGAACGCGAGCGCCGGCTGCGCGCCCTGATCGCCCATGCCCGGCAGCGCTCGCCGTGGCATGCGGCGCGCCTGGCCAGTGTCGATGCGGCCCGGCTTACCGAAGCGGGTTTGCGCGACCTGCCGACCATGACCAAGCACGACCTGATGGCGAACTTCGACGAGATCGCCACCGATCGCCCGTCTGACGCTGCAGCTTGCCAACCGTCATCTGGCGCGGCTCGGCGATCGCGACAGCTACCTGCTCGATGCCTGGCATGCGGTCGCCACCAGCGGCGCGACCGGCCGGCGAGGGGTGTTCGTGTACGGCTGGGACGGCTGGATGGAGTGCTATGCAACGGCGCAACGCTATGCGTTTGCCTATGCGTTGGCCGCCGGCATGGCTGCGTCGCCGCAAAGTGGCTTCGCGATCGCGCAAGTGGCAGCCAATCAGGCCACGCACATGACCTACGCGCTGACCGAAACCTTCAGATCGCCGCAGTTTCGCTTCCATCAATTTCCGGTCACGTCGCCACTGCCGCATATCGTGGGCGGCCTCAACGCCGCCCAGCCGATCGTACTGCAAGGGTATCCGTCGATGCTGGGCCTGCTCGCGCAGGAGGCCGCGGCCGGGCGTCTGACGATTGCGCCGCGTCTGTCGATCGGCATCGGCGAGCCGCTCTACCCATCCACGCGGGAGCGGCTCTCGCGCGCGTTTCCCGCTGCGCCAGTGCAAAACTGGTGGGGTTGCAGCGAGACCAGCGGGCTTGCGATGTCGTGCGGCGCCGGTGCGGGGATGCATTTGAGTGACGACACGCTCATCGTCGAACTGGTCGACGAGAAGGGCGCACCGATTGCGCCCGGCCAGACGGCTGCCAAAATATTCGTGACCAATTTGTTCAACCGGCTCACGCCGCTGATCCGCTATGAGCTGTCGGATCAGCCGACGCTGCTCGACGAACCGTGTCCGTGCGGCTCGGCCCATCGTCGTGTGGCAGATTTGCAGGGCAGGCACGAAGAGAATTTTGCGTACGGCGATGACCGCGGCGAGCGGATCATCGTGCATCCGAAGGTATTCACCTCGGTGCTGTTCAGCGAGGCCGGCATTCTCGACTATCAAGTCTGGCAAACCGCGCGAGGCGCCGAGATCGATTTCCTGCCGGGTGAGGCGCCCGGCGACGCGGTGGATCTCAGCGCGGTAGGCGAGCGTGTAGTGCATGCGCTCGCCGCGCTCGGCGTGCCGTCCCCCGAGGCCGTACTGAGACCGCGTCCTGAACTGGACCGCCGACATGGCGGAAAACTCGTCCGGCATGTGCCGCTGGATCACCCCACCGCACGCCGACACATCGAATCTTCGTAGCGCTCGATCGGCAATCCCGGTTTGCCGGGAAGGTCGCAACGCCGTGGCCGGTGTCGCGCACGCCGGGCTTGCCGCCGGGCAACGCGCATAAGCGCATCGTTTCAAAACTACGCGATTTCGGTCTATTGCCAGTGGGGCGTGGCGCGCTACAGTTTCTCCAAGGTCAATGCAGTCGGTCTCTGGAGTGCAGCATGATAACCACGCCCACGAAAATCGAAAGCGAGCTCGCCACCTTGATCATCGAGGGACTCAACCTCGATATCGATCGTGAACACATCGATCCCGATGGACCGATTTTCGGCGAAGGCCTGGGCCTGGATTCGATCGATGCCCTCGAGTTGGGCATGCTGCTCTCATCGACTTACCACGTGACCATCACGCCGGGCGATAAAAAGAACGACGAGATTTTCAAATCGCTTCGATCGCTCGGACAGTATGTCGAACAGCACCGGCAGGCGTGAACGGCAATGACGCACGATGCGACAGCCGGCGGCGCACGGTACGCGGTGCGTGACGTGGTGCGCAGCGATCATGGCGCGATTCCCGGACACTTTCCCGAACAGCCGGTGGTGCCGGCGGTGGTGATCCTCGAGCGGGTTATGTCGGCCCTGGCTGCCTGGAACGCCGGGGCGCGCGTCGTGCATATCGATCACGCGAAATTCATGCACGTGCTGCGGCCCGATCAGGCGTTCACCATCACCCTGGCACGCGAAGACGACGCTCACTTGCGCTTCGAGTGCACCGACGACGACGGCACGCGCGTTGCCGCAGGCAAGTGCATCGTGCAGGGCCTGGCCTTATGAGCGATATCGCCCGGCAAACTCCAATCTATGTGACGGCCTACACGCTGACCAGCGCGCTGGGCGTGGGCAACCAGGCGGCGCTGCGGGCCTTGCAGACGGGGCGAGGCGGACTGCGCGAGGTGACGCTGCGTGCCGGCGGCCAGACCTGGCTCGGCCTGATCGATGGCGCGGCCGATGCGCCGGTGCCGGCCGCGTTGGCGCAGTACGATTGCCGGGCGCACCGTATTCTCGGCAGCGCGCTGGCGCAAGACGGATTCGCGCCAGCAGTGCGGCGCGCGGCCGAGCGCTACGGCGCGCAGCGGATCGGCTGCTTCATCGGCACCATCGCCTCGGGCCTGGCCGAACTGGAGGCTCGCTATGTGGGCTGCGATCCCGCCCATGGCGATCTTGGCCCGGACGTGCGTGTGAGGCATACCGCACATCTGGCTTCGGCCACCGAGTTTTGCTGCCGCGTACTGGGCATCGACGGACCGGCAGCGACCATATCGACCGCCTGCTCCTCGAGTGCGAAGGTGTTTGCCAGTGCGTATCGGCATCTCCAGGCCGGCCTGTGCGACGCGGCCGTGGTGGCGGGGATCGATTGCGCCAACGAGGGATTCATCTACGGTTTTCGCTCGCTCGGGCTGCTCTCCGAAGCGCCGTGCCGCCCCTGGGATAAGGCGCGCGACGGCATCAGCATCGGCGAGGCGGCCGGCTTTGCGCTGCTCGAGAGGGTGCCGCATGAGACCGGGCCTGGAGCGATCGCCCTGACGGGCTTTGGCGAGAGCAGCGACGCTTATCATATGACCGCGCCTCATCCGGAGGGCGCCGGCGCACGCGCGGCCATCGAACTGGCATTGCAGCGCGCCGGACTGGATGCCGATGAGATCGATTATGTCAATCTGCACGGCAGCGGCAGCCCATCGAACGACAGCGCGGAAGATGCAGCGATTGCGGCGGTGTTCGGCGACGGCTGCCTTTGCAGCTCGACCAAAGGCTGGACCGGTCACACGCAGGGTGCGGCCGGCATTACCGAGGCGGTCATTTCGTTTTTGTCGATACGTGCCGGCCTCGTCCCCGCGAACCTGAATGCGCGCGAGATCGACCCGGCGCTGCGCACGCCGGTGGCGCTGGAGACGCTGCAGCGGCCGCTCAAGCGCGTGCTGAGCAATTCATTCGGCTTTGGCGGCAACAACTGCGCGCTCGTCTTTGAGGCACTCGCATGACTCCCCTGTTCGTCGATGCCGTCGAGATGCTCGGCCCCGGCGTGCGCGACTGGGCACAGGGCGCGGCGCTGTTGCGCGAGCCGTGCGACGGCGCACTCGGCGATCTGCCAAGCGGCGAACCGTCGATGCTGGCACCCAACGAACGGCGTCGCACCACCACAGCGATTCGCCTGGCGTTGCGCGTGACCGAGCAACTGGCCGCGCGCGCGCCGCTCGACGTGTCCCTCATCGCCTCGGTGTTCACCTCGTCGGCCGGCGATCTGCACGTGACCGACCGTGTGTGCATGGCCCTTGGCCAGCCCGGCGCGCCGGTCTCGCCGATTCATTTCCACAACATCGTGCACAACGCCACGGCCGGTTACTGGTCGATTGGCGCGCACGCGCAGGCCGGTTCGGTCAGCCTGAGCGCAGGCGAGGCGAGCTTTGCCGCCGGCTTGCTCGAAGCGCTCTCGATCGTCGTGAGCGAGCAGGCCCCGGTGCTGCTGGTCTCCTACGAGCAGCCGGCGCCGGCCATCATCGACCGCCACTTGCCGATCTGCGCGCCGTTTGCCACCGCCATGCTGGTCAGCGGCCGGGCGCTCGGTGCGCGCGGTTGGGCACTGAACGTGGAACGCATTCCCGGTTGCCCGGCCTCGCGCATGACACATCCGGCCTGGGAGGACTTGCGGGCCGGCAACGCAGCGGCGCGTGCATTGCCATTGCTCGAATGCATGGCCACGGACCGCCGCGAGCGGATTTTCCTGGATGCGGGAGGAGCAGCGAGTGTCGCAGTCGATATCGCACCGATTGGTCGCGCATGAGATCTACCGCCGCATTCCGCACGACGGCGCGATGCGCTTGCTCGATGCCGTGACGGACTGGGACGACACGATGATCGAGTGCGCGGCCGGCTCGCATGCCGATCCCGAGCATCCGCTGCGCTGGCTCGGCCGGCTGGCCGGCGTGCATGCGATCGAATATGCGGCGCAGGCGGTTGCGTTGCATGCCAGCCTGGTCAGCGGCGACGCGCCGCTGCGGCGGGCCTATGTGGCCGCGTTTCGGCGTGTCGATTTGCTTGCAGAACGCCTCGATACGCTCGGCGCCGCGCCGCTGGCGGTTCGCGCCACGCTCAAGGCCGCGCAGGGCGGCGGCGCGCAATATGCGTTCGACGTGTGCTGTGCGGCGCAAACCCTGACGCGAGGCATGATGACGGTCGCCATCGAGCGAGGCGTGCCATGACATCGGCGACCGCCAGGCGAGCGCTCGTCACCGGCGGCAGCGGCGCATTGGGCGCGGCGATTTGCCGCCGCCTGGCGCGCCAGGGTTGCCATGTGATCGTGCATGCGCACCGCAACCCGGCGCGCGCACAGGCCGTCGCCGACGAAATCGTCGGGCACGGCGGCAGCGCCGAGACGGTCGGCTTCGACGTGATCGACAACGCGGGGGCCGCGCAGGCGCTGGCTTACCTGCTTGAAGCGGGGCCGATCCAGGTGGTCGTCAACAACGCGGGCGTGCATGACGATGCGCCGCTGGCCGGCATGACGTTCGAGCAGTGGCGGCGCGTTGTCGAGGTGTCGCTGCACGGGTTTTTCAACGTCACGCAGCCGCTGCTGCTGCCGATGATCCGCACCCGCTGGGGGCGGGTGATCAGTGTGTCGTCGGTGGTGGGCAGCATCGGCAATCGCGGGCAGGGCAATTACGCGGCGGCCAAGGCAGGACTGCATGGGGTCACCAAAGCGCTCGCGCTGGAACTTGCCACGCGCGGCGTCACGGTCAATGCGATCGCGCCCGGTTTTATCGCCGCCGGCATGGCCGAGGGGATTGCGCAAAGCGTGATCGACGCGGTGGTGCCGATGAAGCGCGCGGGCGGCGCCGACGAAGTGGCCGCCGCGGTCGGTTACCTGGCATTGGACGAGGCAGCTTACGTGACCGGGCAGATCTTGGGCATCAGCGGCGGACTCGGATGAGTCGCCGCGAAGGAGGAGGACGATGGCGCACGAATTGGAGGACCTGAGCAATCAATTGGGATACTACCGGCTGCTCGAATCATCGGAGCGGGCGCGCTGGATTTTTCGCGAACAGCCGTGGGACGAGATCGACACGAGCAAAGTGACGCCGGCTCTGATCGAAGACGTGAAAATCGCCGCGTATGCGGAATTGACGACGTTCTCCGCCACCGCGGCGTTCATGCAACTGCTGCACGACGATGTGGACTTCACGCAATGGCTGTCGGTGTGGTTCTACGAGGAGACCAAGCATCCGTTGGCGTTGATCCGCTGGCTCGGCCGCCTCGGTGTGCCGGTTGCGCAGGAGTTCATTCACCGTGGGCGCAGGATCACCCCGATGACGCATTCGCCGGTCGAGATGCTGACCTCGAACATCTGCTCGGAAATCGCCGCGAACACTGCCTATAACCAGTTCGCCAAAACGGTCGAGGAGCCGGTGCTGGTGCAGATCGTCAAGGACCTGGCGCGCGACGAAATGCGCCATTCGGTGGGTTTCGAGTTTTACTGCAAGCAGACCATCGAGCGCTCGGACGACCCCGAGCGCGAGCGTCTGGTGGCGCTGCGCACGGCGTGGTTCCTGCTGCAGCCGGCCAGCGACGGGGTGACGCAGCATCCGGTATTCATGACGCTGCTGAAAATGCATTGCCTCGATATCGCGGAAGTCGAGCGGCGCTACCGCGAGCACATCGTCATGCGGATCGCCAAAATGCTCGAGCTCGATATACCCGGTCCCGATGCGTTCTTTGAGGTCTACACAGAGCTCAAGAAACGCTATCGCGCCGAGCGGCGCCCAGCGCATGCGACGTGAGCCGGCGAGCGCGCCCGGCGCACTGGATAGCGGGCAGCTGCGGCCGCTGGAGGCCGAAACCAGCGTAACGGATCTGGCGGTCGAAGGGGCGCTTCCGCCTGAACTCGACGGACTGTATGTGCGCAACAGCTTCAATCCCCACCCGGCGCTGTCCGGTGGCGATGGCGTGCCCGCCCACCTCTTCCTGGGCGACGGCATGATCCATGGCGTGCGTCTGGCGGCGGGGCGTGCCTGCTGGTATCGAAATCGCTGGGTGCGCACGCAGAGCCTTGCCGCGGCGACCGGCCAGGCGGCGTTGCCGGGCCCGCTCGACCGGCGTTGGGTCCCGCACAACCCAGCCAATCTGAATGTCATCGCGCACGCTGGGCGCCTGCTGGCGCTGTGCGACGTCGGCATGCCGTATGCGTTGAATTCGGATCTCGAAACGCAGGGCTGCTACGATTTCGACGGCCAGCTGGCAGCCAATATGAGCGCCCACCCGAAGCGCGATCCGGCCACCGGCGAACTGCATTTCGTGAATTACCGGCCGTGGCGGCCGTGGGTCACCTACTTTTGCGCCGATCCGGCCGGGCGCATCGTGCGCCGCCAGGCGATCGACGTTGCCGGGGCGACGGCCATGCACGATTTCGCCATCACACGGCGCTTCGCGGTGTTCATCGATCAGCCGCTGGTGTTCGAGCGGCCGCCGCGCCCCGGCGGCGGTCTGCCGTTTTGCTGGGATGGCGGCTATGCGATGCGGCTGGGCTTGCTCGAGTTGCATCGGCACGATGCCCCCGTGCGCTGGTTCGAGATCGAGCCGTGCTTTATCCCGCATGTGCTCAACGCCTTCGACGATGGCCAGGCCGTGGTGCTGCGCGCGGTGGTCAGCGACCCGTATTACATGACCGGCGACGCGCCGCGTGCGCAGGCATGTCTGGGCATGCACGAGTGGCGCATCGACCTGGCCAGCGGCCGCGTCGCGCACCATTGCCTGAGCAACGCGCCGGGCGAGCTGCCGCGCCTGGACGAACGGTGTGTTGGGCGCCCGCACCGCTACGGCTATGCGGCGGAGATTCGGCTGGCGCAGGCATGGCATGCGTGCGGTGGCCTGTTCAAATACGATTTCGCACGCGACGAAGTGATCAAGCACGACGTTGGGCCTGACGCGATGGCCGCCGAACCGGTGTTCATCGCCGCGCATGCCTCGGCCGGCGAGGACGAAGGATGGGTTCTGAGCTTTGTCTACGACGCTACGACCGATCGCAGCGCGTTGATCGTGCTCGATGCCCGGCACTTCGATCATGCACCGCTGGCCCGCATCAGCTTGCCGCAGCGCGTGCCCTACGGGGCGCACGGCAGTTGGGTGCCTCGCGTTGACCTGGGCGAGTCGCCGTGCCGGTCATGTCGGTAACACGCCTGCACGTGAGAGCCTGGCGGCACTTGCCGCAGGTACTGGCCGCGACGCTCGGCTCCGCCATGCAGGCGCGCGGCGCGCCGGGCTGTCTGGCGGTTGCTGTGCTCAGCGAAAGCTTGCGTACCTATTGGACCCGCACCGCGTGGCAGGACGAAGCGGCGATGCTGGCCTACGTCAAGGCCGGCAAGCACGGCAGAATCATGGGACGCGTGATGCTTTGGTGTGACGAGAGTTCGGTAGTGCACTGGACCGAGGACGTCGATGAGCTGCCGACGTGGCAGATCGCTCATCGCCGCCTGAGCGAGCAGGGCCGGCATTTTCCGCCGCCGCGTGCCGCCGCGGGGCCGGCGCCGCTGTCGGCCCCGTTCCCGGCGCCATGCGCTCGCCGTTGGCGAGAATTACGCATCAAGTGAGTCAAACGGCGCGCGCTCGAGCAGGCGCTGCCAAAGTAACGACCAGGCGGACCAGTCGTGTCCGCCGTCGATCACCGCGGTGCGCTCGGCGGGTAGTTGCCGTTGCAGCAGCTCGCTGCCCAGCGCGAACGGGTCGCCGCGCGCGTAGCCCAGGTAGAGCCTGGGCAGGGTGCCCGGATCGAGCAGCCGCTGCTGCATCCACCGCAGCACGCGCCACTCCATGTCCCCCGGCGCTTCCTCGCTTGGATGCCAGGCATGCAGGCCGCCCGCATCGCGCACTTCGGTAACGACGCGCCGGCTGCCGAGATAGGGGGCCAGCAGAACGGTGCCATCGACCCGGCCGGGCCGCGCGCGGTTGTATATCAGCGCACCCATGCCGCCGAGCGACGTGCCCAGAAACCACAGGCGGCGAATGTCGCGCTCGCGCATGACGCGTTCGATATGCTGGTCGAGGCGATCCACCAGGGTTTCGTCGGCGTAATAAGGGAAGCCCGCTTCGGCCGCGAGGGCATCGACGGGCAAATGCCGTTCGCGCAGCCCCTGCACCACGTCATTTCGAAAAAACGATTCCGGATGGTCGCCGACGCCCGGCAACATCACCAGCAGAATGCGCTCGCCGGAGCGCTCGGGTGTGGGATCGTGAAGAGTCTTCATGGGAGCGTCGAGCAGTGCTTCATTAGATCACGGGCGGGGCGATCTGCAGGCGCGTAATTTCGTAGAATATTCAATGTGTACATATATCTTGCGTGCTAGATATGTGTGTCCTAGAATATGAGTCATGGAAAATATCGACACTTGCGTGAGCTTTCTCAGCGCCAAGGCGGCACAGGCCGTGGCGCGCGCCTCGCGAGCCCGCCTCGCCACGCACGGCGTGACGCCGTTTCAATACGCGGTTCTCCAGGTGCTGTGGGAAGAAGATGGGCAGAGCGGCGCGCAGCTCGGCAATCGATTGTTTGCCGACAGTGCGACGATTACCGGGGTGCTGGACCGGCTCGAGAAGCTGGGTTTGGTCGTGCGCCGCGCCGATGCGGCGGATCGTCGGGTCAACCTGATTTTTCTGACCGCCGACGGGCGTCGGCGGCAGGCCGAATTGCAGGCGGTGATGGACGGCTTGAACGACGAAGTGGCGCAGCATTTCGGAGAGCAGGCCCCGTTGCTTTGGGCGCTGCTGGAAAAGCTCGCGACATTTTCACCTGGTGAGAGGAACGGCAATGTTTGACACCAAGATTGCCATCGTGGTCCGGGAAGACCTTGCGGTGTGGCAAAAACTGAATGTAACGGCGTTTCTGATGAGCGGCATTGTCGGCAACTTTCCGGAAATCATGGGCGCACCGTATCGGGACGCCGCCGGCAACGTCTACAGTAGCCTGTCGGTGCAACCGATCATTGTATTGAGTACCGATGCGGCTCACATGGCAAATATTCACCGGCGTGCGCTGGGGCGCGAGCTCAAGCCGGCTCTGTATATCGACGAAATGTTTGCCACCGGCCACGACGACGCGAATCGCGCGGTGTTCGCCCAATACGGGCCGGACACGGCCAAGGTGGTAGGCATTGCATTGCGGGCCGACAAGAAGATCGTCGACAAGGTCACCAAGGGCGCGCGGATGCACCCGTGACGGCATGTGCGGCCCGGTAGGCATTGCCGGTTATCGCGCCCGCCTTCGAAGAGCCACGCGCCAGCTCACGAGATACGAAAATCAAAGTCGCGCCGCGCCGAATCGCCGCCATCGTAGACCACTTCAGTGACGCGAACTTCGCCGTCCGCCATGACTTTGAGCAAGGTCGTGCAGCGTGTGCCATAGGTCGGCTCGGCGATAAATGCCGCCGAGAGCATCCGCTCCCAGGCGGCGGCCACGCCGGTGTCGGGCAGCAGCGCCGGATCGGCCCGCGCGCTGTCACGCATCAGCGCCAGCAATTCGTCGTCGCTGGCCTCATTCTGCAGCGCCTCATGCAAGGCTTGCCTGCGATGCTCGGTTTTGGGCCATGGGGTATCGAGCAGCGCATTGGATAACGCGTGCATGCCGGGCTCGACGGGAACCGGGCCATGAGCCGCGCGGTTGCCGTACCAGGCCAGCTCGCCGGCAGCGAAGTCTGCGGCCAGCAGATTGAACCCGGCGTAGGCGGCGCCCTGGTGCTCGATTTCGCGCAAGTAGGACATCGGCTGCTGCCGCGCATCCAGAAAGCCCGTCACCAGTACGCCACGCGACGGGGCGTCGGCCGGCGGTTTTGGCGCGCGGCCGTCGCGGAAATTGGTGAGCGCGGCAAAGCGGCCCTGGCGTGTCACGCCGAGCCAGGTCCCGCCGCCGCGCAAATCGCGTCCGGCCAGCAGATCGGGTTGCGTTTGCCACCAGCCCATGGCCTCGGTGGGGCGTTCGTAGAATTCATCGCGATTGGCCAGCAGCACCAGGCGGGTGGTATGTTCGGGGCGCCAGGAGAAGACGATCAGGCACATGGCGGCGCGTCGCAAAAGCATTCGACGTGACGTCCGCCCTCGAGCAATTGCGTCAGTCCGAGTTGTGCGGCCTGCTGCTCGAGTTGTTCGACGAAGCCCGGAGATACGTCCGGGTAGAGCTCCATCCAGGTGGCGTCGCTGGTTGCGCCATCGTGCTCGCCAGTCACGGGATCGCAGCGGATCTGCAGGCGCGGCGTGGCGCTCGAGCCCGCAGCCATGCGCTGGAACAGCGCGTCGACCAGCGCGCGCGCCGCGCTCGCCTGGGCGCCGGCGACCCGGTAGTACACGTAGCAGTGCATGGCGGCCATGCTCAGGCGTCCGGTGCCAGCGGGTCCGGCAACGCGTAGGGCAGCTCGCGGAAATGCAGCACGGCGCCGGCGATGGTGCCAAGGTGGACCGGGGCATCGTTCGCGCGTGCGGCCAACTGCAGTTCGACCAGGCAGTCCGAGCCGCCGCCTGGCGCCGGCGCGGCATTGACGACCATGCCGCAAGGCTGGTCGCCGTCCTGAAAGAGCTCCATGGCGGGCGCCGCCTCGGTCTCGGTATGGGCCAGATACAGGCGTCGCTTGATGGTGCCGCGGTATTGGCTGCGCGCGACAATTTCCTGGCCTGGATAGCAGCCCTTGCGGAAATTGACGCCGTCGACGACCTCCCAGTTGATCATTTGCGGCACGAACTGCTCCTGCGTGGCCGCGCCAACCCATGGCACTCCGGTGCTTACGTCGAGCCAGCGTGCCACCGCCGTCTCGACCGGCTGCAGTTGCTGGCCAAGCGCCGCCCAGGCTGCGCTTGCTTCGGCTACGGGTACGATCCATTGGTAACGCGTCTGGCCGGCGGCATCGGGCAGGCGGATCAGCGTGCCGTGCGCATTTTGCGCGATCGCCAGCGCATCGGCCGGCAGCGTGTCGAAGTAGCGGCCGAGCGCGGCGCCGGCGCCGGCGCCGCCGAGCGCCAGCACGACGTGATCAGGGGTGGCATCGCTGAGTTTCGCCTTGGCGCGCAGCACGAACATGCTCAGACGCTTTTGCACGGCGGCCTGCACGTCGGCGGCCACCGCCAGGAAGATCGACTCGTTCCGGCGCCACGCCAGGAAGGTCGCCAGCAGGCGGCCCTTGGGCGAACAATAACCGGCGCGGCGCGCGCAAACGGCCGGCAGATTTTCGATGTCGTTGGTCAGTTGATTGTGCAAAAAGCTGGCGGCATCGGCGCCGCTGACTTCGATAAGACCGGTGTCATCGAGCGCGCAAACAAATCCACCGCGCATGGCGGCATCGAACTGCGCCGTGCGCGGCGCGAAGGAAAACGGGGGTAAAACATCCTGCCAATGAGCGTGCATGGTGTATCAATCTGCCTAGCATGGGGAAGTCAAAGTATTATATGGGGTCTGAATTTTCCTCGCCCGAGGGCTACCGGGAACGATTCCGATGCTCCGGCGCGATCCTGGCTCGCAATCCGCATGTTTTTGGCCGCCGCGCTCGTCGCCGATTGCTGTCTCTTGGGCATGGCGAGCCTTCCGGCCACCGATTCCGCTTACTGAATGTCTGTCTACAAACGTATTTTGCTGTTGCTGATCGTGGCCGCGTTGGCCACCGGAGGCGCTTTTTATTACTGGGCCATGACACCCGTGCGCCTGGCGCAGCCCACGCTCGACGTCACCATCAAACCTTACAGCCCGTTGCGTAGTGTCGTTGCCCAACTGAACGAGGGGGGCGTGCCGGTCAACGTGACGTTGTTCGACGTGCTGGCTCGCTTAAAGCGCGCCAGCACCAAGCTGAAATCGGGCAATTATGAATTCCAGACCGGCGTCACCCCGCTGGGCGTGCTGAGCAAGCTCACCCGCGGCGACGTCAATCAGTATGCGGTGACCATCATCGATGGCTGGACCTTCAAGCGCATGCGTGCCGAGATCGACTCGAACCCGGCGCTGCGGCACGACACGGCGGGGTTGTCCGATGCCGAATTGATGGACAAGATCGGCCATCCGGGGCAGGCGCCGGAGGGTATGTTTTTTCCCGACACGTATTTGTTTCCGAAGGGCACCAGTGACATCGACGTCTTCCAGCGGGCCTACCGCCTGATGGAGCGCCGCCTGGCCGATGCCTGGGCCACGCGCGCGCCCGGCCTGCCATACGATACGCCGTATCAGGCCCTGATCATGGCCTCGCTGATCGAAAAGGAAACCGGCAAGGCGGCCGAGCGGGCGCTGGTGTCGGCGGTGTTCGTCAATCGCCTGCGCAAGCATATGCTGCTGCAAACCGACCCGTCGGTCATTTATGGGCTGGGCGATCAGTACACCGGGCGTCTGCGCAAGCGCGATTTGCTGGCCGATACCCCATACAACACCTATACCCGGCCTGGCCTGCCGCCGACACCGATCTCGTTGCCAGGGGCCGCATCGCTGGCCGCCGCGCTCAATCCGGCCAAGTCCGGCGCGCTGTATTTCGTCGCCCGCGGCGACGGCACGAGCATTTTTTCCGACGACCTGCAGGACCATAACCGGGCGGTCGACAAATATGTGAGGGGTCAACAACCGTGACATCATCGAACTCGCCGGGCGCGCGCGGTAAATTCATTACTTTCGAGGGAATCGATGGTGCTGGCAAGAGTACGCATCTGAATTGGTTCGCCGAACAGCTCGCCGCGCGGCTGGCCAGCCAGGGCCGGCAGGTCGTCTGTACCCGAGAGCCGGGCGGCACGCCGTTGGGCGAACGCTTGCGCACGTTGTTGCTGGAAGAGCCGATGCACCTCGAAACCGAGGCGCTGCTGATGTTTGCGGCACGGCGCGAACATTTGGCGCGTGTCATATCGCCGGCGCTCGACCGCGGCGATTGGGTGATCTCGGATCGCTTCACCGACGCCACGTTTGCCTACCAGGGCGGCGGCCGGGGGCTTTCGATCGATAAGCTGGCCGTGCTGGAGCAGTGGGTGCAGGAGGGACTGCAGCCGGACTTGACCGTACTGTTCGATCTGGCGCCCGAGGTGGCCGCGGCCCGGCTGGCCGGCGCGCGCGCGCCCGATAAGTTCGAGCGGGAGCCGGTTGCCTTCTTTGCCCGCACACGGGCGGAATATTTGCGGCGGGCGGCACAGGCGCCGCAGCGTTTTGCCGTAATCGATGCCGATCAGCCACGCGAAAATATTCAAGTAATACTTGAAAAAATCTTAATAAACGTATGATTTCAAATATAGGAATATTGTAGATGCTGCCCTGGCAAGTGCTCGACTGGCAGAACCTCGCCGAACGGTTCGCCCAACTGCCGCATGCGCTGTTGCTGCAGGCGGCGCCGGGGACCGGAGAGATCGCCTTCGCCCGGCATCTGGCGCGGGCGCTGCTTTGCGAACAGCCGCAGGCCGATCGGCAGCCGTGCGGTGTTTGCCCGGCATGTCAGTGGCTGGCGCACGGCAATCACCCCGATTTTCGATCGGTGTGCCCGGAGGCTCTGGCCGATGCGCCACCCGGCGCGGAGCCGGAAGGCAACGGCGACAAAAAGACCAAGACGCCGAGCAAGGAAATCCGCATCGAGCAGATCCGCGAATTGCTCGATTTCGCGAATCTGGGCAGTCACCGGCAAGGGCGGCGGGTCGTATTGCTGTATCCGGCCGAAGCGCTTAACCCCCATGCCGCCAACGCGTTGCTCAAGACGCTCGAGGAGCCGCCGGCCGATGTCGTGTTCATTCTTGTCACTACGCAGATCGACCGCCTGTTGCCGACCATTTTGAGCCGCTGCCAGCGCATTGTCCTGACACGTCCGGACCCGGCCGCGGCGGGGGCTTGGCTGGCGGCAGAGGGCGGCCTGGATGCAGCCGCCAGCGCCGAGTTGCTGGCCGAGGCGGGCGGCGCGCCGCTGCAGGCGCTGATCCTGGCCCAGCAGGACGAGCGCGCCTGGCGGGACTGGCTGCTGACGCAACTGGCGGCGGGGCCGGCATGCGATGCGTTGGGCTGCGCGGAGCAATTGCACAAGGGCAACCTGCCCGGCGTGCTGGACACCTTGCAGCGCTGGTGCTTCGATCTGCTCGCCGCGCGCATGACGCAGCGTCCGCGCTTCTATCCGGCGCGCGCCAAAGAGCTTGCGGCGTGCGGCCGACACACCGATGACGTGCGCCTGCTCGGCTTCCTGCGCGAGATCGGCGCTCAGCGCGCGGTGCAGAATCATCCTCTCAATACCCGGGTACTGCTGGAGTCGCTCTTCCTGCAGTATCGCAATCTGTTCGACCTCGCCTGAAAGCGACCGCCATGTCCAACACCGTTTCACCGACCATCGTGCTCCGCGACGCCGCTTTGACCGACTTGCCGGCCATCGTGGAGATTTATAACAGTACCGTGGCTTCGCGCCAGGTGACTGCCGATCTGGACCCGGTTACGGTCGAAAGCCGGATGGCCTGGTTTCACGCGCACTCGCCGGCGCATCGGCCGTTGTGGGTCGCGCAGCGTGGCGAGGAAATGCTCGGCTGGCTGAGCCTGTCGGACTTTTATGGCCGGCCCGCCTATCGAAAAACCGCAGAGGTCAGTATTTATCTGGCACCGGCCGCGCGTGGCCAAGGGTTGGGCCGATACCTGCTCGGCCAGGCCATTGAGCGCGCTCCGGCGTTGGGGGTCGCCACACTGCTCGGTTTTATCTTCGGTCACAACGCGCCGAGCCTCGGATTATTCGAAGCGTTCGGTTTTGCCCGCTGGGGCGACCTGCCGCGGGTCGCGGAATTGGACGGCGTCGAACGGGATCTGATTATCCTGGGCAAGCGCCTGGACGCGTCCGCGTCTTGAGCGTTTTGCGTGTGCGAAAGAACTTACCCGCCGCCCGGCGGCCATAATCACATTATGTTTATCGATTCTCACTGTCACATCAATTTTCCCGAACTGGCCCAGCGCCTGCCGGAGCTGCTTGCCACCATGGAGTCGAACCAGGTGACCCGGGCGTTGTGCGTATCGGTCGATTTGCCGACATTGCCCGACGTATTGGCGATGGCGCGGCAGCAGCCGCATATTTTCGCGTCGGTCGGCGTGCATCCCGATTATGAAGACACACCCGAACCAAGCGTCGACGACTTGCTGCGGCTGGCGCACGAGCCGAAGGTCGTTGCCATCGGCGAGACCGGACTCGACTACTACCGCCTCGAAGGACGCACCGTTGAGAGCATGGAGTGGCAGCGCGAGCGGTTTCGCACTCACATTCGCGCTGCGCGCCGCGCCGGCCTGCCGCTGATCATCCATACCCGCGCGGCGGCCGACGACACGCTGCGCCTGATGCGCGAAGAGCAGGCCGATGCCTGTGGCGGCGTGATGCATTGTTTTACCGAGACCTGGGCGGTGGCCGAAGCGGCATTGGCGCTCAACTTCAATATTTCCTTCTCCGGCATCGTGACCTTCAAGAATGCGCGTGAACTACAGGATGTGGCGCGTCGCGTGCCGCTCGAGCGCATGCTGATCGAAACCGATTCGCCATACCTCGCGCCGGTGCCGTTTCGCGGCAAAATGAATCAGCCCGGCTATGTCCGCCATGTCGCCGAATTCATTGCCGAACTGCGCGGTGTGCCGGTCGAGGAGATTGCTCGCGCGACCAGCGAAAACTTCTTTCGGCTATTCGGGAAGGCAAAGTAAATTGTTATTTTTCAAATAATTATTTTATTTATTTAAACCAAATTATAAGATTTCATCCTATGTTTTCAAAATACTTCCGGGCGCTCTTCATTGTTGGTCTGCTGACCTCCTGTGCGACGACGTCGGCCGTCACCCACGACGAACTGATCAAAGCGGTGAAATTCGACGACGTGCAAACGGTGCAGAGCGCGCTGGCGCAGGGGACCGATCCAAACACCGTCGACGGTATCGGCAACCCGCTGCTGTATATCGCCTTGCAGGAAAAATCAGTCAAGGTGGCCAAACTGCTGATCGACGATCCCAAAACGGATCTGGAACAACTCAACCGCGCGCACGAAAATGCCTTGATGATTGCCTGTCTGCAGGGCCTGACGCCGCTGGTGAAATTGATGATCGCCAAGGGCGCCGAGGTCAACAAACATGGCTGGGCGCCGCTGCACTATGCCGCGGCCAACGGTCATGACGATATCGTCAAGCTGCTGCTCGATCATTCGGCATATATCGACGCCGCCTCGCCCAACGGGACGACGCCGCTGATGATGGCGGCGCGCAGCGATCACGTGAGCACGATTCAGCTGTTGCTGGACCAGGGGGCCGACCCGACCGTGAAGAATCAACTGGGCATGACCGCCGCCGATTTTGCCCATCAATTCCATTACGACGATCTGGCCAAGGCGCTGAAACAACAGGAGCAGGCGGTGCTCGAGAGGCGCAAGGCGAGTGCTGGCGGCAAATAGGCGCGGCAAGCCGGATACCTCGTCCGCATGGGCGGAGGCGTGCCAACTCGGCCCGCGCGCGCGGCGGGTCAGGGCAGGGTGGTGGCCGCGCTCAGCAGATACGGCGTGCGCGCCGCATCCGCACGCAGATCATGCAGAAACCGATCCCGCCATTGCGAGAGGTTGTTTTCGCGCAGGCTGCGCATCATGTTCTGGTAGCGCTCCTGACGGGCTTCGCGAGGCATCGCGAGCGCCTGATTGAGGGCTTCGGCCATGCCGTCGATGTCGTATGGGTTGACGATCAGCGCGCCCTGCAACTCCTGGGCCGCGCCGGCAAAGCAGGAAAGCACCAGCACGCCGGGGTCCTCGGGTGGCTGGGCCGCGACGTACTCCTTGGCGACCAGATTCATGCCGTCGCGCAAGGGCGTGACAAAACCAACCTGGGATGCCCGAAACAACGACATCAGCACATGCCGCTCGTAGCGCTTGTTGATATAGCGCAGCGGCGTCCACGCCAAATCGGAGAACCGTCCGTTGATATGGCCGGCCTCGGTTTCAAGCTGGCGGCGGATCGTCTGGTAGTTCTGCACGTCGGAGCGAGACGGCGGTGCCACCTGAATGAAGCTGACGTGCCCCTGGTGGTTGGGCGCCATTTCCAACAGCCTCTCAAACGCACGGAACCGCTCGAGCATGCCTTTTGAATAGTCGAGTCGATCGACGCTCATGATCAGCTTGCGGTTTTGCAGTCCTTGCTTGAGGTTGAGGATGTGGCGCCGATTCGCTTGCATTTCGGCCTGCGCGAGAATTTCGTCGGGATAGATGCCGATTGGGTACACGCCGGTGCGCAGCGTTTGCCCATGGGCGTGCACGAGGCCATCGGCATCGATCTGGCCGCCCGCGTTGCGCACGAGGTAATCAGTAAAGGCCGTGCGGTCGGGTTCGGTCTGGAAGCCAACCAGGTCGTATGCGCACATCGCCTTGACGAGCTCCTGATGCGGGGGGACCGTCATCAACACTTGCGCCGACGGGAACGGGATGTGCAGGAAGAAGCCGATGCGGTTTCGCAGGCCCGCCGCGCGGCAGGCTTCGCCGAACGGCAGCAGGTGATAGTCGTGCACCCAGATCAGGTCGTCCGGTTGCAGCAGCGGCTTCAGTGTTTCCGCCAGCCATGCGTTGACACGGCGATAGCCGGCGTACTCCTTGCGCTCGAAGCGGCTGAGATCGTCTCGGTAGTGAAAAGTGGGCCACAGCGTCGCGTTGGAGAAGCCTCGGTAGTATTGGTCGTAGTCGCGCCGCGTCAGGCCGACCGTGCAGAAAGTGACTTTCCCCTCCTGGCGGGAGTCGGGCGCGGCGGGCAAGGCGTCGACGATGTCGCCGCTCCAGCCGAACCAGATGCCGCCTTTTTCCTTGAGCGCGTCGTAGACTCCCACGGCCAGACCGCCGGCCAGCGGCTTGCCCTCGGTAATCGCGGCAACGCGGTTCGAAACAATGACAAGTCGACTCATGCTGTTTATCTCCTGCGAACTGCGTTTGGTCAAACACGACGAAAGCACGCCGCCATAAGGGCGCGTGCGGCGGGAGCAGCTTCAGAGCAACTGTGCGAGCCAGGCAGCCAGAGCTGCCGGCGATGGCAGGCGGGCGCGAGCGAGCGTCGGGCCGGGGCCAATTTTGATCGAGATGCCGCCCAGCGTATTGACGGCTTCAAACGCGCTTTCGTCGGTGAGGTCGTCGCCGGCAAACAGCGGACGGCGCCCCGCGAACGGCTCCTGCTGCATCAGCTGCCGCAGTGCAGCCCCTTTGCTGGCGCCCTTGGGCTTGATTTCGAACACCATTTTCCCGGCCTGCAGCACAAAGGCATCGCTGTTGCGCGCAGCCAGCGCAGTCATGGCCTGGCGCACGGCAAACTCCTGCGCCGGCGCGTTGCGAAAGTGCAGCGCCAGTGCCAGTGCCTTGCGTTCGAGCAATAGGCCGGGGTCGGCGGCGGCAACGCTGACCAGCGTCGAGGCCATCGCCGCGACGCGTTGCGGGTCAATGGCCAGTTGTTCGATCTGCCCGAGGGCATCACGCCACTCGGCGCCGTGCAAGCCGGCTGCAGCGAGTTCCAGCGGCGCCAGCAATTGATCGATCTGTGAGATCGGGCGACCGGAGATGACGGCGAGGGCACCGTCGGTACGCTGCTGTAGCTGGGACAGCGTGGTACGCAGGGACTTTGGAACACGCACGCTATCCGGGGTGGCCGCAATGGGCGCGAGCGTACCGTCCAGATCAAGAAAGAAAGCGGTACGGGCGATGTCGATGGGGGGCTCGATGCTGACATCGAGTTGCGCCTTGGAGGCGCTCGATTCTCGCATGACGAAGGGGTCTCCTCAGAAAAATGCCGGCGATGTGCTATGTTGAACGGCAAATCCGCCTGCCATTGGGTGACGATGACTCAGACAACACTTTTCGGTTTTGGGCTACCTCCTTGGTTCTACGTTATCGCTGTCGCGTTGGCGGTGACGCTGCTCGTGCTGGCGGTACATCGCGCCGGTGCGGCGGCATTGCGGCGTGTTACGCGTTCACGCGTGATCGGCCGTTTGCTGGTCAGCTTTACTTACCAGGCCAGTCGCTACGCACTCCTGCTGATTGCGTTGCAAATTGTCTGGAGCGCGGTCGATGATGCGCTGCCCGGTATACGTACTTTACGCCATCTGACCGGTCTGGGCTTGATTGCCATGCTGACATGGCTGGCAATTCGAGCCTCGCATGCGGTCAGTGCGGCGCTCATCGAGCTGCATCCAGCCAATGTCGACAACAATCTGGACGCGCGCCGGGTGCAAACGCAGACCCACGTGCTCAGCCGATGCGCCAATTTTTTGATCGTCTTGATCGGCGTGTCGGCCGCACTGATGACCTTTCCCGGCGTACGCCAGATCGGCACCAGTCTGCTGGCCTCGGCCGGGGTTGCCGGTCTGGTGGCCGGCATCGCCGCGCGGCCTGTGCTCGGCAACCTGATTGCCGGCCTTCAGATCGCACTGACCCAGCCGATTCGAATCGACGACGTGCTCATTGTTCAAGGCGAGTGGGGGCGCGTCGAGGAAATCACCGGCACCTACGTGGTCGTATGCTTATGGGACGAACGCCGGCTGATCGTGCCGCTGCAGTGGTTTATCGAAAATCCGTTCCAGAACTGGACACGCACCACCTCGCAAATCATTGGCACGGTGTACTTGTGGGTCGACTATGGCATGCCGCTCGAACCGCTGCGCGCCGAGTTGAACCGTCTGTGCCAGGGTGCGCCGGAATGGGACGGGCGCCTGAGCCTGCTGCAGGTCACAGACAGCAACGAACGTTCGATGCAGCTGCGCGCGCTGGTCACCGCTGCGGATTCGGGGCGTAACTGGGATCTACGCTGCAAGGTTCGCGAAGGACTCATGTCGTTCGTGCGGCAGCATTACCCGACATATCTGCCGCGTGTGCGGGCAACCCTGGACGACCCCGGCGAGCCACATGGCAGTGAGGGCATGCATGACGTGCATTGATCCGCCGTGCGTGCGTGGCGGCGTGGCGCGCGCGATGCAGTGCATGCGTCACTTCTCATGTATTTTCTTCAAATGCTTTTTATGCATTTGAAAATAAATGGTTATTTTATGCGTTCGGCAGGCCGTCTTCGTGACCTGACCAAGATCGACGGCGAGCGCGTGTGCTGCGTCCGGACAAGGGTGCATGCACGAAATCACCATAAGAGGCAGTGATGACTGCGTGGCAAATCATAGTGCGTGGGCAGGTTCAGGGCGTCGGTTATCGCGCGGCGTGCGTCGTTCAGGCGCAGCGGCTCGGGTTGCGTGGGTGGGTCAGAAATCGACGTGACGGCTCGGTGCAAGCACTGGTGCTCGGCAATGAAACACAGCTCCAGGCGATGCGGGAGTGGATGCAGGTGGGGCCCTGCGGCGCTCACGTGGATGCCTGCGAGATTGCCGTGCTCGATGAAAATTTGGTGGACGATGCCGATAGCGCGTCATTCCATATTCGAGTGACCGAATGAGCGGCGCCCTCGGGGCCCAACCAGCTCGCTGCCACGTAAATATCTCCATCTTTGGCTACGGTCGAAACACCTCGCCGACGGCCCGGTCGGCAGCCAAATCCGCTTGCTCGAAGTTTTTTGGGACATTTCCCATTCGCTGCGCTCGGTACCTATAGAACCCTCCTATTTTTGCCACGATAGGCTTGCGCCCGGAACCGGGGCTCCGCTCCATCACTTTTCATGAAATGTCTGCGATTGATCGCCTTATGGCGCGCTTGCGGTGCTCGCTCGCGCGGCGAGCGCGAACTGGCTCGCCTGCCCTTATCTCAGCGCTGGCTGCTGTTCGGCGGTGGTGCCCTGATTTCCACGGCGATTTGCATCGCGGCCAGTATCACCGTGCTGGCGCGCCTCGACAGCTGCGTCAATGATCAACAGGATTTGTTCGTGAGCGAACGACAAGCGCTGATCAATGAACTCCGGTATGCGGAGGCCCGGCTATTGCACAGCGTTCATGGCGCCGAACTTTGGTGGCGCCAGACCAGCCACGTGGCGCTCGATTCGTCGCAACCGTGCGGTCCTCAGGTGCAGGAACCTATGGAAGCGGATACGGGCATCGACGGCATCTTGCAGTACCAGTTGCTATGGCGCAGCCGGCCTCGGCAGCAGGCGCACGCGCCACTGTCCGCCGCGCGGTGCCGTCGCTATCAAGCTTTGGCGGAGCACGTTTCGCCCGGCCCCGTGCTCGTGCGGGAGATCAACGGCGAGCCAGCCGGCGGCTATTTTTTCGACCCTCGAGGGCATCTCGTGGCTGTTGTGCCGCCGATCGAACCCGACCAGAGTGCTAGATTGCTGCCGGGCCAACGGCATCGACGAGGTGATCGTCAAGCCGGTGTCGCTTGAGCAACTGCGTCGGGTTTTGAACAAATGGCTGGCGCCGGCCCGGCCTTGGGCGGGGTCCCCGAGCAAGGTGGAGCGCCTGCTGGACGGTGACGGCCGGGCGATACCATGCAAGCTGATCTGCGTGCACTCGAGGCGGCCTTGTCGCAGGGCGATCGCTGCGCGCTGCTCACCAGGCTGCACCGCATGAAGGGTGCGTTCGCCGCGTTGGGCGAGCGTACGCTGGCAGATCGCTGCCATGCCTTCGAGACGCTTGCGCAGCAAGCTTCAACCGCGCAGTGGCCCGCAGCCTATGAAGCCTTTAGCGCACAGGTGCGGGGTTTTCTGAAGCAGTGGCAATCGTGATGCTACCGTCATCCCGCTGGTTGTCGGCAGGTTCGCGAGGTGCTTGCTTCATTGGGCGCCGCCGGCTTTTTGCGTGGCGTGCCACTTCTGCAGCGCCGTGAGGGTGTTGGCAACGTGCTGGTCGGGATTCAGACTGCTGTATTCATACAGCACCCTATCGTCAGGGGTGATGACGTATGACACGCGATTGGCGTATTTCGTCTGCATCGGCAACACCGCATGATAGGACTTCATGATCTGTCCATCGGTGTCTGCGGCCACCGGAAACTTGCTGCGGCATTCGCTGACGGAAAAACGCTTGAGCGTCGCTATGTCATCGTGCGATACACCGATGACCGTGGCGCCCAGTGCATGGTACCGCTCGATGGCCTCGGCGAAGTCGTGCGCCTCGATGGTGCACCCCTTGGTGAATGCCGCCGGATAAAAGTAGAGCACGACCGGCCCGCGTTTGAGAGCGTCGGCGAGCGAGAAAGTGAAGACCTTGCCGCCGAGTGACGCCTGGGCAGTAAATTCCGGCGCTTTGTCGCCGGGTTTGAGGGCGGCATGGGCGGGAATGAAGAACCAGACGCCTATCAGCACGGCGAGCAGCGTGCCTGCGCCAAGGAAAATTCGCTTCATGGATCGTTTCATGTTGGCTCCCGTAGGGTGGTCGAGCGCTGCGCCAGACAGGGTAAGCATAGCGGCTGCCTGGCGTCGTGTCAGTGGCCGGTTATCGCTCGGTCGTTTCGATGGGTAATACTGTTGACGCCTTGATTTGCGAGAGCGCGATCATCGAATTGACTTCCTGGATCATCGGCAACTGCGAGAGCCGCTCGAAAAAGAACCTCTCATATGCCTCGACATCGCGCGCCACGATGCGCAGGAGAAAATCGACGTTCCCCATCAGTACATGACACTCCATGACTTCCGGGAACGCCTGGATCGCACGCGAGAACTCGGGCAGCGCATTGCGGCTGTGGGCGGCCAGCTTGACATGGGCGAAGAGCATGACGTTAAGACCGGCCTTTTTGCGGTCGACTACCGCGACCTGCCTGGTGATAACTCCCTCCTGATGAAGGCGGTCGATACGCCGCCAACATTGCGATTGCGACAGACCCACGCGCTCGCCGACTTCCGCCGCCGAAAGCGAGGCGTCCTCCTGCAACAGCAGTAGAATTTTTTTATCGAATTCGTCTATTTGCATAATTTATTCGTCAAAAACTTGTTTTACGAATCGATCATGTATTTACGGCGTGTATTCGTCAAGCAAAAGCGAAGCAATTGCAGCGGTGCGCGCCTACACTGAGGGTTCCCTGCACAAGGCCGGCCGTTAGCCGGCCGTCATTCCAAGAAGGCGTCCCCCCATGAATTCCGTACTCGAACTGGACTCGCTGTCCGCGAATTGCGCTCCCTCCGACGCGTCGCGAGGCGCCGATGTGATTGCACGCACGCTGTGCGAGATCGGAGTTTCCACGGTGTTTTGCTACCCCGGCGGTGCGAATCTGGAGATGCTGGACGCGCTATCGCGTGTCGATATTGTGCTGATCCGCACCGAGCATGAACAGGGCGCGGTATTCGCCGCGCAAGGCTACGCCCGTGCCACCGGGCGGCTCGGGGTGTGTCTGGCGACGTCTGGCCCCGGCGCAACGAATCTGGTGACCGGCATTGCCGACGCCAATAGCGATTCGATTCCGATAATGGCCATTACCGGCAATGTGGCAACGCATTGGCTCGGCAAAAATGCATTTCAAGAGGTCGACATCGTTGCCGTGACCCGGCCGATTACCAAGCAAGCCCGACAAGTGCGGCAGTTGGCGGAGATTGGTCCGGCCTTGCGCGACGCCGCGACCTTGGCGTTGGCCGGCCGGCCAGGCCCGGTCTTGCTGGATTTTCCCAAGGATGTTCAGCAGGGCCGCACACTCGCCGTCGAGCCGGTGCGAGCCCGAGACGCCGAGCCTGTGGCCATGGCGCTGAGGCCCGAGCAGGCTGAGCGGATCGCCCGACTGCTGGCTGCGAGCCGCCGGCCGGTTATCTATGCCGGCGGCGGCATTGTGGCGTCAGGCACCGGCGCGCTGCTCTCGCAGCTTGCGGAGCAGTTGCAATGCCCGGTGGCGCTCACCATGATGGGGCTGGGGGCCCTGCCGGACGGGCACTCGCTGTTACTCGGGCCGCTCGGTATGCATGGCGCGTACTGCGCCAATGTGGCCGTCAATGAGGCCGATGTCGTGCTGGCGCTGGGCGTGCGTTTCGACGACCGTGTTATCGGCGATCCGGCGTCTTTCGCGCAGGGCGCAGCGATCGTTCACATCGACGTCGACGCTGCGGAAATCGGCAAGAACAAGCCCGTGCACGTCGGCGCGCAAGCCGATTTGCGCGCCGCGCTGCCTCAGTTGCTGGCGTTGGCGAAGCCGCTCGAGACGGCACCGTGGCTGCGCTATCTGCGCTCGGTTGCGGAGGCTCGCCCACTCCAGGCCGTGAAAGCAGGGGAGCGGCTTAGCGGCCCTCAGGCGATTGCCATGCTGGCCGAGCGCCTGCCGGCCGAGGCGGTCGTCGCCACCGGCGTGGGTCAGCATCAGATGTGGGCCATGCAGTATCTCAGGGCGCGCCAGGCACGGACTTTTCTGTCGAGCGCCGGGTTCGGCACGATGGGCTTCGGCCTGCCCGCCGCGCTGGGCGCAAAAGCTGCGCTGCCGCAAGTGCCCGTGATCGATATCGACGGCGACGGCAGTCTGAACATGACGATCAATGAACTCAGTACGTGCCGCCGCTACCGTTTGGGCGTCAAGATCTTCGTCGTGAATAACCAGTGGTTGGGCATGGTGCGGCAGTGGCAGGACATGATCTATCAGGGCAACCGGGTGCTCAGTGCACTGGGTGACGACGAGCGGGGCGCCAGATCGCTGGGCAGTGCGCCGTATCCCGATTTTCTGGCGATCGCTGCAGGCTATGGGGTAGCGGCCGAGCGCGTCGAGCGTGCCGAAGATTTGCCGGCAGCGCTTGAGCGCATGTTGGCAGACCCGAATCAGCCGTACCTGCTCGACGTGATGGTTGAGCGGGAAGATAACGTGTTTCCGATGATTCCGGCCGGCAAAAGTTATCGAGACGTGATTTTCGCGCCAGTGTGACCGTCAGGTGCCGCGCTCTGCCTGGCCGAGTTCATCGCGATAGCGTTGAGCCAGCGCTCTTACGCGGCTGAGAAAATCTGCCTATACATCGCTCGCGCGAGCGAGTCCGGCGTCGTCGACACCGGACTGTAGAACGCCGAGGGTCTCGACCTGCGCGTTTTCGCCGAGCATCGGCAAGGCTCCTTTGATTTTGTGCGGGCGCCGCGTTGGCAGAGCCGGCATGGTACACGTGGGGGTGCTCGTAGCACTCGCTATCGTCGGCGTCTGGCTCTACCAGGTGGCCGGCGCGAAGACGGTTGGCGTGCAACGCGAGAAAGAGGCGCAATTGCTGTTTGCCGGCGATCAGATCGCCCGTGCCATTGGACGCTATTATGCGGGCGAGCCAGTGCCGGGCTGCTATCCATCGGACCTGCAGGCGCTGCTCGACGATCACCGCCTGGGCGGTGTCACGCAACGGCATTTGCGCCATGTCTATGCCGATCCGATGACCGGTAAAACGGCCTGGGGCGAACTGCGCGACGAGTTGGGGAATCTGCGCGGGGTCTGCAGCACGAGCGATGCCTCGCCGCACCGGCAAGCCGACTTTCCCGCCGCGTACCGAGCCTTTGCGGGCAAGCGACATTATCGGGAATGACATTTCATGCCGGCCGACACGCACGTGCAGCCGGCGCCGCCCGAGGCATGCCTGAACCGGTTGCGTTGAGTGCCGCTGGCGCTCAGAGCGCCAGGCTGCCGACGCTCGTGCCGCCGCACACGTAAAGCACCTGTCCGGTAACGAAGCTGTTTTCCGGCGCGGCGAAGAACATCACCGCACGGGCCACGTCGTCGGCTTGCCCGAGGCGCTTGACAGGGATGCCGGCCGCGATTTGCGCGACTTTCGGGCTGCCCTCCGGGATCACTTCGTGAAACATGTCGGTCTGGATCGGCCCCGGAGCCACCACGTTCGACGTGATGCCGTAGGGTCCCAATTCGAGGGCCCAGGTGCGCGCCATGCCCAGCATGCCTGCCTTGGTGGCGGAATAGGCGGTGCGCGTGGCCAGCCCGAGCGCGGCGCGCGACGAAATCAGCACGATGCGCCCGAATCCCTGCGCTTTCATGGCCGGCAGTGCCGCTTGCGCGAGCGTGACGGCCGCGCCCAGATGCAAGCGATTGAGGGCGGCAAGATCGTCTTGCGACACCTCCGGCAGCAAGGCCGGGCGGATCACGCCGGCGTTGTGCACGAGCGTCGAGACGTCGAAGCGTTGCGTGACGTGCTCGGCCGCCTCGCGTGTGGCGGCCGCGTCGCTCAGGTCGACCTCGATCGAAAGCAGCTTCGGATGAGAAAAGTCGGTGCCGCGGCGCGCCAGCGAAACCACTTGGTAGCCGGCGTCGAGCAAGTGGTGGCAGATCGCTTTGCCGATGCCGGCGCTGCCGCCGGTGACGATGGCAACGCGGCTCATGAGTGGAATCCTGTCGATGACATAACGGTTGGTCTCACATGAAAAGCTGGATGGAGGGCAGGGCGGCGTCCGCGTTGAGCAGGTTGACGCGCTTGCAGCGCATCATCAGCTTGCCCTCGCGCTCGACGATTTCGTGCAGCACCGTCGCGGCGAACATCAACTGTTCGTCACCGCGCGTCTCGGTGTAGATCATCGGCGTGCGCAGTCGATAGCAACCGGGTTCGGCGCCGTCGAGGTGGGGGCGCTGCAGCACATGCAGGCTGCGGCTGGGCGGCTGTTGCGAAAATGCGCGCGGCTGCTTGAGCCGTTCGATGCGCAGTTTCAGCAACAGCCGATCCTCGTACATCAGCGACACGTGATTCAAGCCGTCCTGCTGCTCGGCGGACAGCGGAATCCAGTACAGCCCGTCGTCGGTGAACAGCTCGTACCAGGCATCGAAATGCTTTTCGTCGAGCAGGCGCGCTTCGTCGTAGACGAAATCGACCAATGCGTCGCGCATGGAAGCGGTGATATTCATGCGGATTTTTCTCCGGAAACAGCACCCGGCGCCATATAGCGGGCCCAGGCGCGGAACTGGTTGCGCATCGAAAGTTCGCTGGTGCCGTTGACCGTGCATGGCATTTCCCGAGTCTCGTCGGCCCGGAAATCGCGGTGCAGGCTGACCCACTCGTTGCCGTCGGCGTGCAGGCCTTCCTGGATCGCACGGTACGCATGCAGATCGTCGTGTCCGACCACCGACATCGGCGAATTGATCAGGCGCGAGTAGTTGACGGTGCGCTGCAGCAGTTGCTCGGGAGCCCCCTTGAGGCGGAACGTCCATGATTCGATCAGCGTCTGTTCGGGGCCGAGCGGGCGCACCACGCGAATCGCCTGGATCGCGCCCTTGATGGTCAGGCTCGGGTAATAGACGGTGTTATGCCGCGCGGTGCCGAGCACTTCGCGCGCCTTGGCCTCGCCCCAGGCCCGCGTGAGCTGGTCTTCATAGCCCGGCATTGCCGCGTAGTTGGAATGAATCGAGAAGTTCACGCCGGTGTAGCTGTGCCCGTTGTCGAACACGCGCAGACCCATGCCGTCGAAGAACTGGTAGTCGGACACGAACGGCACGAATTGCTCGATGGCCATCGGCTTGGGCGCATCCGGCGGCTGGCCGTCCCACAGCTGTTTGGCGGTGCCGGCCGACGACTCGTGCGCGACCATCGGATGCATCGTGTCGTTGAGATTTTCGACGAACATCTTCCAGTTGCAGTTGTGCATATAACGCAGGCAACCGCCCGCGATTTCAAGTTCACCCTCGGGCGAACGATCGGCCATGTTGTCGATCGAGGAAAGCGACTCGCCGAAATATTCGCTGAACGCCGGACCGTCGTCGGACAGCCGGGCGAACACGAACCCTCGGTAGACCTCGACGTGCTCGAGCGCCGTGAGCCCCTTGCCCGACGGGCAGGCCGACAGGCGCGTGCCCTCGTAGCCCGCCTTGAGGGGAATCGCCAGCGGTTTGCCGTCGGTCTTGTAGGTCCAGGCATGATAAGGGCACCGAAAGAACTTGCCGGTATTGCCGCTGGGGCTCGACACCAGTTTGGCGCCCTTGTGCGCGCACCGGTTCATCAGCACCCGAACACCGCCGTCGGGCTGACGTACCATCAACAGCGGCCGGCGCGCGATGTCCACGCTCAGATAGTCGCCGGCACTCGGGATCTGACTCGTGTGGCCGAGGTAAATCCAGGTGCGCGCCCACAGGCGCTCCATTTCAAGATCGAAAATCTCCTGATCGATATAGACGTCGCGATGCACTTGATCGGGCTCCACCAGTGCGGCAAGCGCGCGATCGTCGTCTCGGTAATGCGGCATGACTGTCACCTCGTGGTTCGGTTCGGAATGGGGCAGTGGCTCACGCGTCAAGCACCAGGCGTGCCCCGCGTGCTCGCGAGACGCAGATCTGCATCACTTGCCCGGACTGTTTCTCGCGCTCGCTCAGGCAGTAATCGCGATGCTCGACCGCACCCTCGAGCACGCTTGTCTGGCATACGCCGCATTCGCCGCGCTTGCAGTCGTAGAGCGGGTCGAGCCCGGCATCGAGCATGGCGTCGAGAATGGTTTGTTCGGGCCGCACCGACAGGACCACACCGGATTGACGCAGCTCCACCTCGAAGCCGGTGTCGCCGGCCTGGGGTTCGGCCGCAGTGAACAGCTCGACATGAACGTCCTCGCGCGCCCAGCCGAGCGCGCACGCCTGGCCGATTGCCGCATCGATCATCCCCTTCGGGCCGCAAACATAAAGCGGTTGCGTGGGGCGCAGGGTAGCGAGCAAGCGCGCCAAATCGAGGCGATGCGCAGGGTCGTCGTCACCGTATAGATGCAGCCGGTGTGCGGCCAGGGCGCGCAATTCGGCCGTGAAGGCCAACTGCGCGATGCTGCGCCCGCTATAGTGCAGCGCGAAATTGTGCCCGTCGGCCACTAGCGCCGCGGTCATCGAGGCCAGTGGCGTAATGCCGATGCCGCCGGCGATCAGTACCGCATCGTGGCAGTCCGTCAGGGCAAAGTCATTGTGCGGCGGGCGCACGCGCAGGATGTCGCCGGCGCGCACGTTGGCGTGCAGCCAGGACGATCCGCCACGGCCCTGGTCCTCGCGCCGCACGGCGATCAGATAGGTCCCGGGCGCCTGCGTGACATGCGCGGCGGTGTCGAAATTGACCAGCGAATAATGCCGCCATTGCGGCACGCCGCCAGGAGCGACCTCGACCTGTACATGGGCGCCTGGGGTGAACCCGGGCAGGGCGGCGCCATCGGCCGCGCGAAGTTCAAAGGCGGTGATCTGCGGACTCAGCGCGCGGACCCGGTCCACGCGTAACTCGAGCGGGTTCTCAGGATTGGTCGTCATCAAACTGCTCCATCTTTGTCTCCGGGCGATGTGCTCGACGCCGCTGAATAAATGTTTATGTCAATATATATGAATATTCATGCAAACATTCAACAGCAAATGCCTGCGCCTGTCAAGCTGCGGTAATTACGAGGCGGCTGGCGAAGCGCCTAGGCGTCGGTGCTCGAGACCAACGCATCGAGCCAGGCGCGGAACTGATTGCGCATGAGCCCTTCACTCGTGCCGCTGATGTCTGGGCAGGCCGCTTCGGTTTGCTCCGCCCGATGCTCGCGATGCAGGCTGACCCACGGATTGCCGTTGCCGGCCAGGGACTTTTGCAGGGTCTCGAACACGTGGATGTCATCGTGGGCGACCATCGACATCGGCGAAAACGTCAAGCGGTTGTAGGTAAGCGTACGGTGCAGCAGTTCCGCAGGCGCGTCGCGCGGCGCCAGCGCCCAGATTTCCACCAACGTCCTGTCGACCGCGAGCGGCCGGATCACACGCAGTGTCTGAGGCGAACTCTTGAGCGCCAGGGTCGGGAACAGCACGGCGTTTTGCGGCGTGAAGCTCAACACTTCGTGCGTGCGCTGCCGGCCATGTGCCTGGCGCAATGCATCTTCGTAGCCGGGCAATGCGTCATACCCTGAATGGATGCTGGCCTGGGTGCCGAGAATGCAGTGCCCTTGCGGGTAGACGCGCGCGCCAGCCTGCTGGAAAAAATCGTAGCCGGCGCCGAATGGCAGCAATTGCTCGAGTGCCATGGGACGTGGCAGGTGTGCCGGCCACTCGCTGGCGGCGTCGCGCGCCGGCTGCCAGGCCGACTCGTGGGTCGAGACCGGGTGCACGGCATCGATGACGTTTTCAAGGTAGATCTTCCAGTTGCACTGCATCACGCTGCGCAGGCAGCCGCCGCTCACGCGCAATTCACCGGCCGGCGAGCGATCGGCCAGGTTGTCGAAAACGGGCAGCATGGCGCCAGCGTAGTCTTCGAAAGAGCGGCCCTCGGGCGCCAGGCGCGCAAATACAAAACCCCGATAGACGGCGGTGGCGACGTTGGTCAGCCCGGCACCGGCCTCGCACTCGTGCAGCCGCGTGCCTTCATAGCCGTTGCGCAACGGCACGCCCAAGGGCTTGCCGTCGATCTTGTAAGTCCAGGCGTGATAAGGGCAGCGCAGAAATTTTCCGGCGTTGCCCGAGGCGCACGAGAGCACCATCGCCCCCTTGTGCGCGCAGCGGTTGAGCAGCACGCGCACCGTGCCGTCCGCCTGCCGGATCAGGATGACTGGCTGATCGGCCAGCGTGGTGCTCAGATAGTCTCCGGCCTCCGGAATCTGGCTGATATGCCCCACGTATAGCCAGGCGCGGGCGAACAATCGTTCGTTTTCCAGCGCGAACAACTCGGCGTCGAGATAGACGTCGCGATGCACGCGGTCGACGTCGATCAGGGCCCGAATGGCGTCGGGGCGGTCGCGATACGAGATTGAATTCATGATTGCGTTGGGAGTGAGGCGCCGCTTTGCGCGCGCGCGACGAAGCGGCAAACAGGGCCGGCGACATGCGCCGCGCAGCCGGTTTCTTCGACCCGTACAGGACCTTCGAAAAGCATGGCGGCGACGCTGCCGAGCATGCCGGCAATAGGAGCGCACACCGCACGCGCGGCCTTGCCGTGCCCGTGCGCGAAGGGACTGTTGTGCACGGTCAGGTCCAGCCGGTCTGCACCGAGGCTCATGTGCCAACGCCCCCAGCCCAGACCGGCGGCCGTGTCGCATATCGTGTCGAGCAAGGCTGTGCCTCGGTCGATGCTTGCATAGGCGTGCACGCTTCGCCCGCCGTTGCGTTCGGTGGAGGCCGCAAGGGCCTCCAGCACGCGTTGCCGGGTCGCGCCGTCGAGCTCGTGCAGCGCGCCCATCAGAACATCGGGACGGATCAGGACGTAGCGTCGCTGGCCATCGCGAATTTCGCCTGCCGCGACGTCGAACACCAGCCGTTGCACGATGGCGCTCATGCAACCTGCTCCACGATGCGCTGTTTGCGGGGCAGGGTCTCGGGCGTGAAACATAGCGACAACGCCGTGATGCCGCCGAGCAGCAGCAGATAAACGGCCACCGGCCAGGCGTGACGATAATGGGCGAGTAGCGCGGTAGCCACCACCGGAGACAGGCCGCCGCCCAGCACGGACGACACTTCGCGCCCGAGTCCGAGGCCGGAATAACGCACGCCGGTCGGGAACAGTTCGCTCATATAGGCCGGCTGTGCGCCCTCGAGCGCGCCAAGCACGACGCCGTTGGCCAGCACGAACGCCAGCACGATCAGCCACGGATGGCCAGTGTGAATCAGCCGGAAAAATGGAAAGGCCACGGCCATGATGCCAAGCGCGCCGAACGCATAAACCGGGCGCCGGCCGATGCGGTCCGACAGATGGCCGAACCACAGCGCGGCAGGTATCAGCAGCACCATGGAGGCAGTCACTGCGCCGAGCAGCAAGGTGTTGGGCAGACCGAGGAATTTGCCGTAGGCCAGTGAAAACGCAAAGAAAACATACGACGCGCCGCCTTCACCGAAGCGCAAACCCATCACCATCAGCAGTTGCCTGGGGTGCCGCCGGATCACTTCGAGCAGCGGTGTGCGCACGCGCTCGCCCGCGTCGGCGACCTTGACGAATTCCGCGCTCTCGGGAATCCGCTTGCGCACGTAGATACCGAGCACGATGATCAGCACACTGGCCAGGAACGGCAGGCGCCAGCCCCACGCCATGAAGGCCTCGTGCGACAGCGACTGGGTCAATAGAAAGGCAAACGACGACAGCACGAACCCCAGCGTGGCACCGGCCGGACTCCAGGCGGAGAGAAAGCCGCGCCGCGCGGGCGGGGCGTTCTCGCTGATCACCAGGATGCTGCCGCTCCATTCGCCCCCGGCGGCCAGACCCTGCACGACTCTCAATGCAATCAGCAGGGCCGGCGCCCAGAGCCCGATGCGCGCATAGGTGGGCAGCAGGCCCATGGCGAAGGTGGCGCAGCCCATCGCAATGAAAGTCAGCATCAGCACACGCTTGCGGCCGATGCGGTCGCCCAGGTGCCCGCACACGACGCCGCCGATGGGGCGGGCAATGAAGCCCACGGTGAATCCCCCAAACGCGAGGATGGTGCCGATCAGCGGATCGGCGCCGAGCGGAAAGAAAAGCTTGCCGAACACCAGCGCGGCGGCCGTGCCGTAAAGGAAAAAGTCGTACCACTCGAGCGCCTGGCCTACCACCGAGGTGAGCACGGTTCGCCGCAATGCGGCGCCGGGCACGGGGACGGGGGTCGGGACGGATGCAACCGCTGTTTCAAAACCCATCTTTGTCTCCTTGAGAAAGGGCAATGCTGAAAATGCACGGCAGATCACTGAGTCCGGTATGCCTGGCCGACGGCCGGCATCGGTTGTCTGTTTTATTGATGGCGACGATAAATTTGGCGTGGTACATTTGTCAAATGAATGTTAAAAATGATGAACATGAACGAAAAGAATCTGAATTCAGTCGATTTGAATCTGCTTCGCGTGTTCCTCGCGATCTGGGAGTCGGGCAGCCTCACCGTCGCCGGCGAGCATTTGGGCCTGACCCAGCCGGCCATGAGCCATGCGCTGGCGCGTTTGCGCCGCTTGCTCGACGATCCGCTGTTCGTGCGCACGCCCGCCGGCATGGAGCCGACAGCCACCGCCGAGCGGCTGTTCGAGCCGATCGACACGGCGCTGGCCTTGATTCGCACGACGCTGCATGCCCAGGAACATTTCGATCCGGGCACGGCTGAGCGCACTTTCCGCCTGGCGATGTCCGATATGTCGGAGTTCTTCTTTTTGCCGCCGTTGCTGGCACGGCTGGAGCGGGAAGCGCCGGGCGTGAAGCTGGAGGTCGTGCAAGTGCCGGTGGACAAACTGGCCGACGCGCTGCGCTCGCGCGAGATCGATCTGGCGATCGGCTACTTGCCGGGGCTCGAGCGCGATTGCTCAACCCAGCATCTGTTCAGCGACAGCCATGTTTGCCTGGTGCGGGCGCGCCATCCGCAAGCGGGCCGCAAACTGACATTGGCTGCGTTATTGACAATGAAGCACGTATTCGTGCCCTCGAATGCGACCGGCCATCGCATGGTCGAGCAGTGGCTCACGGAAAGCGGCGTGCATCGCCATATCGTGTTGCGCCTGCCGCACTTCACCGTCGCGCCGGAAATCGTCCGCGGCACCGATCTGGCGGTGCTCCTGCCGCGCAGCATTGCCGAGCGCTTCAATCGGGGGCGCGCCTATCGCTTGCTGGAAATCCCGGTGGCGCTGCCCAGCATCGACGTCAACGTGTATTGGCATGCGCGCTTCGATGCCGATCAGGCCGTGCGATGGCTGCGCGATATGTTGCTCGGGATGTTTGGCAAGTGATTGGCGGGGCTCGCTGGCATCGCCTGGCGCGATTGCCGCGCCCGGAGTGTTGGCGTTCTTCCCGTGAAGATGTTCTGGCGGCCTGATCGGCCTGCTAGAATGATCCATCGCCCGTCGGGATCGGCTCGCTGGAGCCACCGATCCCGCACCTGTGACTTACCGCTCGGCGGCGCTGCTCAATGGCGCCCGCCAGGTTTGCCGCCGGCACATCGCCGGCGTTCTTTATCAGGAGAGACAGCATGGCGCTTTATCCCACCCGCAACACTCTGCCCGAAGAAATTCGCGTGCAATCCATCAATTTGCTGGGCCAATCGCTGGCCACCGCGATCGATGTGCAACGGCATGCCAAACAAGCTCATTGGAACGTGCACGGGCCAAACTTCATCGCCTTGCATCTGCTGTTCGACGAAGTGCATGGCGCGTCGCTCGAGTGGGCCGATCTGTGTGCCGAGCGCATCGTCGCGCTGGGCGGCACGGCCGATGGACGCGTCGAGCAAGTGGCCAGGACGACCCCGCTCAACCCGTATCCGCTGCAAGTCAAGGACGGTGCCGAGCACGTATTTGCGCTGGCCGCCGCGCTGGCCGCCTTTGGTGAACAGGTGCGCATCGCCATCAAGGCATCGGCCGATTTCGACGACCCGACGACTTCCGATTTGTTCACCGAAATCTCGCGCGGCGTAGACGAGTATTTGTGGAAAGTCGAAGCGCATCACCGCTCCAATTGATCCATCGCTGCCGGGTCGACACCCGGCGGCTGACTCGCCGGCGAGGAAACCGCAATGACCGTCCGGAATCTCGATATTCTGTTCAAACCGCGCTCGGTGGCTGTGATCGGGGCGTCCAGGCGAGCGCAAAGCGTGGGCGCAACGGTGCTGCACAACGTGTTGCATGGCGGCTATACCGGAATGGTCTATCCGGTCAATCCAAAATACGACCGTCTGGCAGAGCAGAAAAACTACCGCAGTGTCGCCGCGCTGCCCGAAGCTCCCGATCTGGCGGTCATCTGTACGCCGCCGGCGACAATCCCGGGCCTGATCGCCGAGCTGGGCCGGCGCGGCACGCGCTCGGCGGTGGTGCTCACCACGGGCCTGGCGCGCAACAAGGACGGTCCCGAGCGCGAGCTCCAAACGGCGATGCTGGCGGCGGCCAAACCTCATCTGCTGCGCATTCTCGGGCCGAACTCGGTGGGCATGCTGGTGCCCGGCATCGGCTTGAACGCCAGCTTTGCTCACACCAATGCGTTGCCCGGCAAGCTGGCATTTCTTTCGCAATCCGGTGCATTGACTACGGCGATGCTGGACTGGGCTCGCACCAAGGGCATCGGCTTTTCGCATTTCGTCTCGCTGGGCGATCTGGCCGACATCGATTTCGGCGACATGCTCGACTATCTCGCCAACGACGCCGGCACCAGCGCGATTCTGCTGTATATCGAGTCGATCCGCGACGCGCGCAAATTCATGTCGGCTGCGCGGGCCGCCTCGCGCAACAAACCGGTCGTGGTGGTCAAGTCGGGCCGCGGGCCGGAGGCGGCTCACGCGGTCGCTTCGCACACCGGAGCCTTGACGGCCAGCGACGACGTCTACGACGCGGCATTCCGGCGCGCCGGTATGCTGCGCGCCAATACGCTCGAAGAATTGTTCTCCGCGGCGGAAATGCTCGCGCGTCTCAAGCCGCTGGCGGGCGAGGGGTTGGGCATCATGGCCAACGGCGGCGGACCGGGCGTGCTGGCCACCGATGCGCTGGTGCTCGGCGGCGGCAAGCTGGCCGCTTTCGATGCGTCCACGCTGGCGCGCATCGACGCGCTGCTGCCGCGATCGCTGGCACGCGCCAACCCGATCGACATGGGCGGCGACGCTTCCGTGGCCCGGTTTTCGGGGGTACTGGAGGCACTCTCGCAAGACCCGAACACCGGCGCGGTGCTGCTGATTCATGCGCCTTCGGCGCTGCTCGACAGCGATGCGCTGGCCCAGTCCCTCGCGCCGATCATTCGCAACGCACGCCGCAATATCTTTACCAATTGGCTGGGCGGCGAAGCTGCCGAGACGGCCCGAAGAATCTCGCGCGACGCAGGCGCCCTGACATTCGATACGCCGGAGCGGGCGGTACAGGCGTTCCAGGCCGCCGTCGATTATCGGCGTAACCAGCAGATGCTGATGGAAGTGCCGCCGTCGGTCGCGCAATCCTTCGTGCCGGATACCGAAACCGTTCGCAAGCTGGTCGGGCAGGCGCTGGCCGACGGTCGCGAGGCGCTGGGCGAGCCCGAAGCGATGGCGGTGCTGGCCGCCTATGACATCCCGGTGGTAGAGGCGCGTGTGGCCCGCACGCCGGAGCAGGTTGCGGAGCTCGCGCAGATGATTGGCTTTCCGGTCGCGGTCAAGCTGATCTCGCCAGACCTGGCACACAAATCCGATGTCGGCGGCGTGGTGCTGGATATCCGTTCGCCCGCGCAGGCCAGCATGGCGGCGCGGCAGATTGCCGAGCGCGTGCACCTGCATCGCCCGGGTGCGCGGCTGGCCGGCTTCAGCGTGCAGCGCATGGCCGGCAGCGAGAGCGGGGTCGAATTGATCTTGGGCATGGCAACCGATCCGGTATTCGGGCCGGTGATTCTGTTCGGGCAGGGCGGCGTGGCGGTCGAAGCGATCGGCGATCGTGCCATCGGCCTGCCGCCGCTCAATCTGCCGCTGGCGCGCGAACTGGTCTCGCGCGCGCGTATCAGCAAGTTGCTCGCCGGCTATCGCCACTGGCCGGCGGCCGATCACGAGGCGATCTACCTGACGCTGGTCAAACTCTCGCAACTGGTGTGCGATGTGCCGGAGATCGTCGAGCTCGATATCAATCCGTTGCGAGCCGACGCGCATGGCGTGCTGGCGCTCGACGCGCGCATCGTCGTGCGCGAGGCGCCCGCGCCCGCTCAGGCGCGTCTGGCGATCCGGCCCTACCCGAAGCAATTGGAGAGTCGCCTCGAGTCGAATGGGCAAACCATTGTTTTTCGGCCGATCCGCCCGGAAGATACCCAGGCCTATAACGATCTGTTCTCGTCGATGACGGCCGAAGACGTGCATTTCCGCTATTTCGGGCTGATCCGCTCGCTGTCGCGCTCCCAACTGGCGCGCACCACGCAGATCGATTACGATCGCGCGATGTCGTTTGTCGCCATGACGCCCGGCGACACCCCGGGCACGGAGGAGCGCATGCTGGGCATCGCGCAGGCCATCGTGGACCCCGATAATTTCTGCGCCGAATATGCGATCACGGTGCGCTCCGACCTGCAGGGCAAGGGCCTGGGGCGCATTCTGACGACCAAGATGATCGACTATTGCCGCCAGCGCGGCACGGCGGAAATGGTCGTATACATCCTCTCCGACAATCGGCGCATGCTCACGCTGGCACGTCACCTCGGGTTCGGCGAGGCCGAAAGCGAAGGCGATGGCGTCTTGCGGCTTACGCTGAGACTGCAGCATTGATATGCCGCGGATAATGAACCGCCCCCCAAGGAGAATCCGACAATGCTGGTGAATTGCGCGGCCTATCAAGACGGCCGCAAGCTCGCTGATATTCAGCCCGATGACATCAACACCTATCTGACCCGGCCCGGCTGCTTCGTCTGGGTCGCACTATGCGACATCGAGCCCGGCGAGCTGACACATATGCAGCGGCAATTCGGATTGCACGACCTGGCGGTCGAAGACGCCACGCATGGCCATCAGCGCGCCAAGATCGATGAATACGGCGAATCGCTGTTTACCGTGCTGCACGTGATCGACCGGCAGGACAACGGCGATCTGACGCAAGGCGAAATCGACATTTTCACCGGACCCAACTACGTGCTGACGGTGCGCCACGGCACCCGGCAAAGCTTCAAGGACGTACGCGCGCGTTGCGAGCACGATCCCGAGTTGCTGAAGCAGGGCCCGAGTTTCGTGCTGTATGCGCTGATGGACAGCGTGGTCGATCGATACTTTCCATTGCTCGAAGATCTCGGCGCCGAAGTCGACGACATCGAGGACCGCCTGTTCGTCAAGTCGGACACGCGCGCCTCGCGTGCCATGATCGAAGACATGTATGCGATCAAGCGCCGGCTGATGATCCTGCAACATACCTGCGCGCCGCTGCTCGACGCCGTCGCCAAGCTGTGCGGCGGCCGCGTGCCGGCGATCTGTCATGGCATGCAGGATTACTTTCGCGATGTGCAGGATCACCTGCAACGCATCAGCAAGGTCGTCGAGGGGCGGCGCGATATGCTGACCACGGGGTTGCAGGTCAATCTGGGCATGATCTCGCTGGCCGAGAGCGAAATCACCAAGCGGCTGGGCGCGTTCGCCGCGTTGTTTGCCGTGCCGACCATGATCGCCGGCATCTACGGCATGAATTTCCGGGACATCCCGGAGCTCCACGCGAGGTACGGGTATCCGTTATGCCTCGTGGCAATGCTGGGAATCGATTTGTTCCTGTGGTGGCGTTTCAAGAAGGTGGGCTGGCTGTAGCGGCGGCGCCGTGCCGGCCCAATGGCTTGGCGTCAGTGTGCGCCACGCCGCCAGGCCACGCTCAGGCCGTAGACGAGGGCCGAGAGCAGGGTGATCCAGAAGCTGCTCGGCCAGTCGGTGTAGAAGGCGAACGTGATGCCCAGCCAGGCCTCGAACACGGCCAGCAACGCCGCGCAGGCGACACCGCTGCCCAGACGGGTGGTGAAGTTCTGAGCCGCCGCGGCCGGCCCGACCATCAGCGTGAACACCAGCAGCACGCCGACGATCTGCGTGCACTCGGCTACCGCCAGGGCGACGATCGCCAGGAACAGCACCGACACCAGACGCAGCGACACGCCCTTGGCCTCGGCCAGTTCCGGCTGCAGCGAAGCAAACACCAACGGCCGCGCAATCACCGCAAGCGCCAGCAGGCTCACGATACCGAGCAGTGTCAGGATGCGCAGCGTCGATGCGCTCACGCCAAGCACGTTCCCGAACAGCAAGCTGGTGACCTGGGTCGCGTAAGACGTAAAGAAATGCAGAAACAGCAGCCCGAAACCAAGCGAGAGCGAGAGTATCAGCCCGATCGCGACGTCCCTGCCGACCAGCCGCTCGCCAAGCAGCCCCATGCCGACGCCGGCCGCGAGCGTAAAACCGATCAGGCCCCAGATCGGTGAGACGCCGATGAGCACCGCACCGGTGGCGCCAGTGAATCCGACATGCGAGAGTGCGTGCCCGGCAAAGGTCTGCCCGCGCATGACCAGGAAGAAGCCGACCGTGCCGGCGACCAGCGCGACGATGCCCGCCGCGGCAAACGCGCTGATCATGAAGTCATACTGAAAGATGCTGGGCATGGCGCGTGTCAACCTGCTTCGTGATGGTGATGGGCGTGAGCGCCTGATTCGTCATGCGCGTGGCCGTTTTCATGCTGATGATCGTGCTTTTCGATCTCGACGCCGCCGGACATGACAAAAATCCGGCCGTTGACCCGCATCACGTCGATCGGTGCGCCATACAGGCGCGACAGCACGGCAGGCGTAATGACTTCGGCCACCGGGCCGAGTGCGGCGTCGCCATTGCCCAGATACAGCACCCGGTCCAGCGCACCGAGCAGCGGGTTGAGTTCATGCGCGCTGAACAGCACGGTGATATTCAGCTCACGCTGGATGCGCCGCACCAGCTCGACCACGCTGGCCTGATGGTTCGGGTCCAGGCTGATGAGCGGCTCGTCGAGCAGCAGCAGCTTCGGTTCGCCGAGCAAGCACTGCGCCAGCAACAGACGCTGCCGCTCGCCGCCCGAGAGTTCGGCCAGCGGCCGGTCGGCCAGATGCTGCGCGCCCACGATTGTCAGCGCATGCTCGATCGCTGCATGTGCGGCGCGGTCCAGATGCGGCACGCCCCAGCGGTGACCGTCTGCCGCGCAGGCGACAAAATCGCGCCCGCGCAGCCGGCGCCCGGCCAGCGTGCTGCGCACCTGGGGCATGTAGCCGATGTCCGGGTTGCCTCGCGCAACCGGCTTGCCCAGCACCCGAATCTGGCCTGCGTCCGGCACTATCAGACCCAGCAATGCGCGCATCAGGGTCGTCTTGCCGGCGCCGTTGGGCCCCAGCACGCCAATGAATTCGCCCTGGCCGATCGACAGACTCACGTCGCGCAAAATGATGCGCCGGCCATGCGCCAACGTGACGTGCGTCAGCTCGATCGCAGCGGGTTTGCCCTGGCTCACCGCGCCGCTCCGTGCAGCGCCGCGTCGAGTTCATTCAGCTGCTGCAGCATCCATTGCTGGTAGGACAGGCCGGCCGGCTGAGTCTCGGTGACATGCACCGCCGGCACGCCGCTTTGCTCGGCCAGACTCAGCATGCGGCGAGTCAGGTCGTCGCTTGCCTGGCTGTTGTAGATAAGCGCTTTGACACGCCGCTGGCGCAGATCCTGTTCGAACGCCGCGATGTCGGCCGCGCTGGCCTCGGTTCCGTTCATCGCCGCCATCTGGAAACGCATATTGCGCATCGTCAGGCCCAAGGCGCCGGCCATGTAGCCGAATACCGGCTCGGTCGCGGTAATCGGCGTGCCACGATAGCGGGCCCGCATCGCGGCGATCTTCGCATCGAGCGGCTTGAGCGAATCAAGGAACGCGCCCAGGCGCTGATCGTAATCGCTCGCATGCGCCGGATCGGCTTGCCTGAGGTAAGCGGTAATGGCCTTGGCCACGGCCGGCATGGTCTCGGGCGAGTACCACAAATGCGGGTTGTCGCCGGGCTTTTTGCCGAGCAGAGCGGCGGCCACGATGCTCACACGCCGCGGCGCCTTCGAGGCGGCCAGCAGCTTTTTCATCCAGGGGTCGTAAGCCGCTCCGTTGTACACCACGAGCCTGGCTTGCGACAGCGCACGTGCGGTTTTCGGGCTGGCCTCGAACAGGTGCGGGTCTTGATCCGGGTTGCGCAAAATGCTGGTCACGGTCACATGAGTGCCGCCCAACTGCTGCACGACGTCGCCGTAGAAATTCTCGGCGGCGACCACCGGCAAGGGGCTCGGCGCATCGTTTGCACGGCCGGGACCGGGCGCACAGATCAGTAGCGTGGCGAAGAGCGCGGCAAATATTTGTTTCAGGTGAATTCTTTGCATCGGAGAAGATCCGGACGATCAGGGTTTGTGATGCGCGTGGCTGTGCTTGCAGTCGCCGCAGATGCCGCTCAACTCGACCACCTGGCGATGGACCTCGAAGCCGTGAGCGGGTTGGCTGTGCGAAAGTTTGTCGGCCAGTTCGGTGCCGGGTATCTCCAGCGCGTGCCCGCATTCCTCGCAAATCAGGAATTGCCCCTCATGCGGCTCGCCCAGCTCGCAGCAGGCGAAAAACGCGTTTTTGGACTCGATTCGATGAATAAATCCGTTCTCGACCAGGAAATCGAGCGCGCGGTACACCGTGGTCGGCGGGACCGGGCCGCGCTGCGGCGCAAGCGCCGCCAGCAATTCATAGGCGCCGATCGGCCGCTCGGCGGCCAGCACCAGTTCATAGACTTGCCGGCGCAATGTGGTAAAGGCAAGCCCGCGCTGCGCGGCGATGGCTTCGGCGCGGGCAAGACGATCCTCGATATTCGCGGGCATGGCGACTCCCAGGAAGACATGACGACAAGAATCGACATGATATAACGTATCAAATGGAATCGCAAAACTTGTTTTCCTCGCCAAGGCGAGGTCCCGCGATTTTTCCGAAATCGGGCTGGAATTCGCGAATTGGATGTGCGGATATTTCCAACCAGAACTCGTCGCCATCTGAAAATCACGCTCAGCGCGTATCGGCGCCCCCAAAGCCCCGCATTGACACAACCAAAGCGCAGCCAATTCCGTCGAACGGCGCTCGTCAATTCGCATGCCAAGGGGCTGCCATGAAGAAATCAATCGCCGTATCCGCAGGACTGGGAATCATGTTGAGCGGATGCGCCGGGCTCGCGCCTGAAATCGTCTGTGTCGAGGACCGGGGGCAATACAAGGCTGACACCGCCTCCTATCGGTCCGTGGGTCAAAACGAAAGAATCCGCTACCTCGTTTTGCATTACACCGCCGTCGACGATGAGGAGTCGCTCCGGTTGTTGACCGCCGGCGGCGCCAGCGCCCATTATCTCGTCACCTCGAATCCAGGCGCGCACGGCGGCAAGCCGGTCGCGCTGCAACTGGTCGACGACGACAAGCGCGCGTGGCATGCCGGCGTGAGCTATTGGAATGGACGCCACAATCTGAACGACACGTCGCTGGGCATCGAGATCGTCAATCTTGGCTATACCGACGAAACATCGGGGCGCCGCTGGCATCCCTATCAGCCCGCGCAGCTCGACCTGATCGAGCGTCTGGCCGCTGACCTCGTCAAGCGCTACGGCATCAGCCCCGACAATGTCGTCGGCCACAGCGATATCGCGCCGCTGCGCAAGTCCGCCCCAGGCCCGCTGTTTCCGTGGCAAGCGCTGGCGCAGCGCGGGATCGGCGCCTGGCCCGACGCCGGCACCGTCGACAAATATCTCGCCGGCAGAACCCCCACCGAGCCAGCCTCGGTCGCACGTATCCAGCAGGCCTTGGCCAAGTACGGTTACCGGGTCGAGCAAACCGGCACGCTCGACGAGGCCACGCGCCAGGTCATCAGGGCGTTTCAGATGCACTTCCGGCCGGACGATATCAGGGGCGAGCCGGATGCCCAGACCGAAGCGATCGCACTTGCGCTGGTCGACAAGTATCGGTCTTGATGCCTGCCGCTGACTCAGCCCCATGGCAGGCCAATGGCGTGGGCGCGTCAGGCGGCCCCGCCATGGTCTTGATGATCGGCGCGAGAGCTCGCAGCAGTTGCACCGCCATCGCGCTGGTGAAGGTGTAGCGCGACGCATATGGCTCGTGCACATAGGCAGTGATGCTGCCAAACATACGATGGCCGACGAAAAACACGAAGGTCGCGCTGCGATTGATGTCGTGCGTGGCGATCAAGCGGCCGCCGGGCGCGTAAACCGAGAAAGTCTGCGTGCCCGTGCCGGTCTTGCCGCCGGCGGCCTGGAACACACCCTTTAGCCCGTCGGCGGTGCCGCTATCGACGACTCGCACCAGCGCGCGCTGCAACGTGTCGGCGACGGCAGCCGGCAACAGGCGCGCGCCCTGGGTCGGGCGCCGCGCAAAATCCGTCTCGTAGGGCGTGCCGCGGGCAAAATTCAGGGCACGCACCGACCCGGCCGGCCATTGCACGCCATCGTCGAGAATCAGCCCGATCAGCTTTGCCAGCGCGGCTGGCCGATCGCCCGAGGCGCCGATCGCGGTAGCCAGCGAGGGCGTCAGCGTGCCGAATGGATATCCCAGCCGCCGCCAGTCCCGATCGATGCGCTGGAACGCCGCGATTTCTAGCAGGTGCCGGATCCGGTTCGTCTGACCGGCACGGCTGCGCGGTCTGAAGAGCCATGCGTAGGCTTCTTCACGCTGCGCATGGCTAACCTGCAATACCTGCGCCAGACCGGCCGCCGGATGCGCGCGCAGGTAAGCGGCCAGCCACAGCTCGAGCGGATGCACCCCGACCAGATAACCGCGGTCGTTCAGGGAAAAGCGGTCGACGCCATATTTGGTGTAAAGCGTTTGCAGATCGCGATCGGACAGTCCGCGATAGGTCGCCGGCAAGCGGCGTCGCATGGCTCGCGCGAACTGCGCCTCGCTGGCCGACGGCTCGACGGTGCGCAGCGCCGTCGCCAGGCGCACCGGGGTGATCCATTTGTTTTGCAGCAGCAGATCGAGCATCTGAGCCGGCGTCTTGCCATGGTATGCGTGGTAGAAGCGCCGCAGGAATTCGCTGCCCTCCATATCGGCGAAGCGAGCCAGATAGGCTTGCCGCTGCGGCGACTGACGGGCCGCCAGCCACTGGTCGACCGTCGGGTCGATCCGCAGAATTTCGTAGCGCACGATATCGCGCATCAGCCGCACGAACACCAGATTCACCGAGTTCTGGAATGCCGCCTGAACCGTGAACCTTTGCGAGTTCTCCCACTTGGCGAAGTTGTGAAAGCGCTGCAGGCCGCCGCCAGTGGCGAACGCTTCTCCCGGGTCGGCGGAATACTTGCGTTGCATCGCGGCGCGCAGCATCTGCGGCAAACCGGCATTGGGGGTGTGCATCAGATAATCGACTGCCCAGCGGCTCAAGGCATCTTCGGGCGCCAACTTCAAGTGGCGCAGCGCGGCTGGCGAAAGACCGGCGTAGCGCCGATGCAGCGCGGTGACGATTTCCAGATAGGTCGTCAGCGTGCGTAGTTTGGCGGTCGAACCGAGGTTCAGGCGAGCGTCCCGATTCAGGTCGAACGGCTCGTCCACGGTATCGGCCTGCACACGCAGCCAATTGGTGTCGCCGCGATGCTCGTACAGCATAAAGCTGATCCGGAGCCGGCCGGGATCATCGCCCGAGCGCAGCATTTGTACGCCATACATGCCGGCCGCCCTGGCGCCCGCTGGCGTGCGCACGCGCATCAGCGCGGCGGTGATGGCCTTTTGCGCCGCACGATCGATACTGGACGCGGCGCTCAGATCGAGCCGATCGAGGTCGTATAGCGAATCGACGCCCAGCAAGGCCGACAGCCGGGTCCGCAAGTCGCTGACCGCCTTGCGCGTCACGTACGATGGGGTGGGGCGCCGAGGCACTGCCGGCGCCAATCGCAATGGCACCGCCAGTGCCGCATCGCGCAGTTGCGGCGCAATCACGCCAGCCTTGGCCAGTCGTTTGAGATACTGGTCGGTCAGCTCGCCCAGCGCCGACAGATTGTGCTGCAGGTAGAACGATGGCCCGCGCTGCGCGATGATCAGCGATAGCGCTTCCTTATAGACGCGCGCCTGCGCGACGGTTGGCCGCTGCGTCGCGGACGACATGCCAGGCACGCGGCGCAGCAACTGATTGGCGCGATGAAAATCCTCCCCGTACCAGAGCGCCAGGCCGTCGCCGATTCCTTCTACCGCGCCATGACCGGCGCGCGCGGCCAACGGGACCGTATCGAAATAGGTCAGCACGATGTGCCGGCGGTAGGGCAGCGTGTTTTCTCCGTCGAGATAGGCGCGCACCGAGGCGCTGGCCATTTGGCGCAGCTTTTCCATTCGGGAAACGGTCCGCCCGCCGGGCGAATGGCGATATTTCTCGATCTGGGTTGCCAGCGTGCTACCGCCCGGCGTCGGATGGTCCCGGTCGAACAGATGCAGGCCCTGGTCGAGCACTGCGTGCGAGAAGCGCCGCCAATCGATGGCGGGATTAAGCATGGGATGCGCCGCATCGAGCAGGTCACGGTCTTCGATAAACAGCAGGCTGCCGACCAGCACGGGTGGAATGGCCTGGAAATCGGCGTAGGCAAAGTGCGGAAAGTGCTGGCGATACAAATCGAACCCGTCGCAATCGAGCAAGCGCAGGCCGGCCTGGTTTTTTTCGCGATATGGCGTGAACAGACCCTGGTCGATCAGGCGGGCCATCTCGGGCGAGATGCGTGCTTGCGAGGCAATCCTGAAACCCTCGCTGGCAAGTCGGTGAGCGAAACCCGGCAATTCGACATAACCGAGACGCATGTCGTACGGACCATGGCTCGGAAAGCGGATCGCGCCGCTCGGGCTGGCACTCACCCGATACGCCAACTGCCTGTCGAGCCTTGCGAGGTAGACAGCCTGGAAGCGCGAGGACCGAATTTCCGAGGCGACCAGAGCGACAGCAAGGCAGACCGCCCCACCCACGGTGGCGAATAAAAAGTATTTACCCCAAGGACGTCGCGACACTTTTTCGGATCGATCAGTGAAACGTCTGGGCGGTCTCGCTCGGCGGTGCTTGCATCGCGCGAAATCGTCAACAGTTGGATAAAGCAACCGATGCTTTAGTTTCGCTCCAATCGCATCTGCCGCGGGCACTTGGTGCAAAATGACGCATGGAGGCGGCGAGCCCGGAACTTCGGCCGAGCTCGTCTTGCCGCTGTTTTCCGCAAGATCATGCCAAGGATGAACGATGACCGAGCGCACCGACGCAAAATCCGCGGGCAGCACCGCGCCAAGAGGTTTTTATCCGCCGCTGGAGCCATTCAAGACCGGTTTTCTCGACGTCGGAGACGGGCACCGGGTCTATTGGGAGTTATGTGGTAATCCTAATGGCAAGCCGGCGGTGTTCCTGCATGGCGGGCCCGGCGGCGGATGTTCGGCGGATCATCGGCGCCTGTTCAATCCGCAGCGCTACTGCGTGCTGTTGTTCGACCAGCGCGGCTGCGGCCGCTCGACGCCGCACGCCTGTCTCGAGGCGAACACCACCTGGCATCTGGTGGCCGATATCGAGCGGCTGCGCGCCATGCTGGGCGTCGAGCGCTGGCTGGTGTTCGGCGGCTCGTGGGGCAGCACGCTGGCCCTGGCCTATGCGCAGAAGCATCCGGAGCACGTCAGCGAACTGATCGTGCGCGGCATCTTCACGGTGCGCCGAGAGGAGCTTCACTGGTACTACCAGGAGGGCGCCTCCTGGCTGTTCCCGGATAAATGGGAGCAGTTCATCGCGCCGATTCCGCCGGCCGAGCGGCACGATCTGATCGCCGCCTATCGGCGCCGCCTCACGGGCGAAGACGAAGCGCAAAAAATGGCTGCCGCCAAGGCCTGGAGCGTGTGGGAGGGCAGCACCATCACGCTGCTGCCGGACGACGCGCTGGCCGCCGCGTTTGGCAACGACGAATATGCGCTGGCCTTCGCACGGATCGAAAACCACTACTTCACGCACGGCGGATTTCTCGAAGCGGGGCAATTGTTACGCGACGCGCCGCGCCTGGCCGGCATTCCGGGCGTGATCGTGCAAGGCCGCTATGACGTCGCCACCCCGGCGCGCACCGCGTGGGACTTGCATCGCGCCTGGCCCGAGGCACAATTTCATCTCGTCAGGGATGCCGGACACGCCTACGACGAACCCGGCATTCTCGACCGGCTGATTCGGGCCACTGATGAATTCGCGGGGATCGCAGGCTGATCGGAAATTGCGCCGGCAATCCGGATCAATCCGTGAACAGCCGCTTGAGCGCCTGCAAATCGCGCTCGACCCATTGGGCGTCGCGGGCGAACGTTGCCTCGCTCATGCCAGGCGAGCGCAATAGCGTGAACATCACTGTGCAGCCGTCGCCGTTGGCGACGACGCGCATTGGCACGTAGATTTCCTCGCCCGAGGCGAGCCTCACGTAATGATCGAGCACACCGAAATCGTTGCGCTCGGCAAAACGTATCGTCACGCGACCCTCGGGGCCGTCCGCGAACCACTGTTGCCCGACGCGCTGCAACGACTGTCCCAGGCCCGACGCCCATCGCTTGAAACTTTGCGGGTCGGCGGCAAAATCGTAGACTTCACGCCAGGGACGATCGATCGAAACGGTGAGCGTGCGTAACTCGGCGGTGGGTTGCATTTCAGCTCCTCGGCAGGGACGCCGACCAACGGGGTCGGGCATCATTGTGGCACGCGGCGCAGGCAGCCGCGTCGCCGGTATCGCAAACAAGGGGCTTTCGTATGCTTGATGACTATCGCGCCTATGTGGCGATTGTCGACCAGGGCAGTCTATCCAAGGCGGCACGCGTGCTGGGCCGCTCGCTGTCATCGGTGAGCCGTTCGCTGATCGCCGTCGAGCAGTCGCTGGGGGTTTCGCTGGTGCGCCGCAGCACCCGCAGCCTGGTGCCCACCGACGCCGGCCTGCGCTTTCACGCGCAGCTCAAGGCCGTGCTCGACGCGCTCGACCAGGCAACCGCCGAGCTCGCCCAGGACGCGGCGGCCGTCTCGGGCCTGGTGCGCATCGGCGCTTCGCCGCTATTTGCCGCATCGCATATCGTGCCATTGTTGGCCGCCTGCCAGGTGCGGTACCCGCAACTGAGCATCGATCTCGACGTGTCCGATCGGCATACCGATTTGTTCGCGACCGGGCTCGATTTCGCCATCCGCATCGGAGACTTGCCAGATTCGACGTTGCGGGCCCGCGCGCTCGGGTCACTGCGCCGCGTGGCGTTCGCCGCACCAAGTTATCTCGCCCGGCACGGCACGCCGGCGGCGCCGGCCGAATTGCGCGAGCATGCCTGCGTGATCCGCGCCGTCGACACCGATGGAGGCTCGGTCTGGACATTTCGTCATGCCGACGGCAGCACCGAAAAAGTCACTGTCGAAGGGCGCTTCCGTTCCGGCAGCGCGCTCGCGTGCAACGCCGCGGTGCTGCACGGCGCGGGCATCGGCCAAGCATTTCTCTGGCAAATACGCGAGTGGGTCGAGCGTGACCAGGTACGCCTGGTGTTGACCGATTTTGAAATGCCGCCGGTTGCCGTGCAAGCGGTGTGGCCGGGTAGCGCGGTGCTGCCGGCCCGTGCCCGGGCGCTGGTCGATTTTCTGGCCGAGCATATGGCGCTCGATCCAGCCGATTAGTCCAGGATATTCACCCGCTCGGCCGCCACGGTGCCTCGCACAAACCCTGGCGCCCGGCGTAAGAGAAAATCGTTGATCAGACCGGCAATTTCCGCGCCGCGATCTTCGAGAGCGAAGTGCCCGGCCTCCAGCAAATGCAATTCCGCCCCCGGCGCTTCATTTGCGATGGCATGCGCGCCGTCGAGCGTAAAGATCGGATCGTGCCTGCCCCAGGTCACCAGCACGGGCGGACGATGTTCTCGCAAATAGCCCTGCCAGGCAGGATATGCAGCGACGTTGGACTGATAGTCGTAGGCCAGGTCGAGTTGAATTGCCGCCTGCTCGGGCCGCCGCAGGAACGCGATCTCGTCCATCCACGCGTCGGGGTTGAAGGCCTCGAGCGGCTCACGGCCGCCCACGTGGCGCGCGATGCCGGCGGCCTCCGACAGCAGTGCCGATCGCATCGCCGGCTCGTGATCGGCCCGCTGCGCCCAGTAGGCACGCCGCTTTTCCCACACCGCCGATAACCCGGCCTCGTGAATCACCGCGTTCTGAATCACCAGCGCCGCCACGCGTTCAGGATGCGCCTGGGCCAGCCTGAAGCCGATCGGGCCGCCGTAATCCTGCAGGTAAAGCGCATACTCGCGCAAACCGAGCGCCTGGGTGAATGCGTCGACGATCTGCGCCAGATGCGCGAAGGTATAGTCGAAACGGTCCGCCGGCGGCGCATCGGAATAGCCGAAGCCAGGGTAGTCCGGCGCGATCAGCCGATAGCGCTCGCTCAGATGCGCGAACAGCGGCTCGAACATGCGTGACGAGGACGGGTAGCCATGCAGCAGCAACAGCACCGGCCCATCCTTGGGGCCGGCCTCCCGGTAAAAAATCTTGAGGCCTTCGACGGCAATCGTGTGATAAGTCGTGCCGGCGCGCGGTGCTGCGGCGGCACCAGAGCTGGCGCAGTGGATGGTTGGCGAGAGGGATTTCATCGGCGTGCATTCGGTGAGTTGAAGACACGCCCAGTATAGGTTTGAGGCCCACGCGCCGGTAGCCGGGCGCGGTGGCAAGGAGATTCCCGCGGCGCGCAAGAATCGGCCGCGTGGCCCCGAAACCCGCCTAGCCGCCCGCTTTGTTCAGCTTGAAATAGGCGTCGAGCAACGACGACTTATAGACGACTCCGAGCAGCGCGCGCGTTTCTCCGGTCTCGTCCACCGTCGGCAGCCGCTCGCCCTGATGGCCGAGGAAGTGCTGCAGCGCCTGTCCAAGCGACATCCCCGGCGTGATCACCGGCAGCGCGTCGCGGCGCAGGAAATCGGCGGCCCGCTTGGCGCTCATGTCGCTCTTCTCGAGCAGCGCGGAGGTGACATCCTGCAGCGACACCACACCCTGATACCGATTCTCGTCATCGACGATATAGATGTATTTGACCGGGTATTCGAGAAACATCTTCGACAGTTCCTCGAAACTGGCGCTCAGCGGCAACACCGTATCGGCCGGCTTGATCAGCTCGCGCATTTGCGTGCTGCGCAAACGCAACCGTGCCTTGGCGTCCTCATTGCGCTTGATGGTGATCTCGTACATCGACGTCTCGTCGATCGAGCGGGCGACGAAATAACCGACCACGCAGGCCAGCATCAGCGGCAACACCACCTGATAGCTGAGGGTCATCTCGAAGATCATCAGGATCGCCATCAGCGGCGCGCTGGTGGCCGCCGCCAGAAACGCGCCCATGCCGACGATGGCATATGCGTAAGGCTGCGAGGTTCCCACCGGAAACAGCGCGTGCACGCCGAAGCCCACCAGATAGCCGATCGACGCGCCGACGAACAGCGTCGGCGTGAAAACCCCGCCGATCGCGCCCGAGCCCATCGTGAACGACGTCGCCAGCACCTTGAACAGCAGCACGCTCAGGACCGCCGTCCAGGCCCAGGGCGAGTGCAGCATCGAGTTCACGACGCTGTAACCGTTGCCCCACACCTGCGGCTCCCACACCGAAATCAGGCCGACGAACAAGCCGCCCAGCGCGAGGCGGGCGGGCAGGGGGAAATTGGTTTCCTTGAGCTTGCGCTTGACGAAGGCCAGCAGCCGCAGGTACTGGGGCGAAGCGAAGCCGCACAGGATGCCGAGCCCGACGAAAAATATCACCTCCCACCCGAAGATGGCCGGAAACGGCGGCATTTCGTAGGTCGGTTGATAGCCTGGGAATTCGCGCATGGTGATGTTTGCCACCACCGAGGCCACCAGCAGTGGGCCGAAACTTTCCATCGCGATCGACCCGAGCACGATTTCGGTGACGAAAAACGCACCGGCGATCGGCGCGTTATACGCCGAGGTCAGGCCGGCGGCCGCGCCGCAGGCTACCAGCAGCCGCAAACGCGGTGGATCGAAGTGAGTGATGCGGCCGATGAACGAAGCGGCCATGGCGGCCAATTGCACCATCGAACCTTCTCGCCCGATCGAGCCGCCGGTCGTGATCGTGCCCAGCGAAGACACGCTGCGCAGCAGGCTCTGCCGCACCGAAATATGGCCGTCGCCGATCGCCACGGCTTCCATGTAGTCGGACGCGGCGCCAGAAGCAAAGCGTTTGGACAGCACCAGGAACACCCCGGCCACCAGCCCGCCGAGCGGCGGCATGATCAGCCGCACATACCAGGGCAGGCTCTCGGCGATGCCCACCAGCGAGCCGGTCTTGCCGGTCAGCAGCCATTGCACCGCATGGATACTCTCGCGAAACGAGATCGTTGCCAGCGCCCCCACCAGGCCGACCACGCCGGCCCACAACAGCATCGTGTGATCTTCGGAAAAATGGAATAGTCGCTGAATGCGAATTCGATATTTGAGAAGCGTCGTCAGCACGGTCTGAAGGGGGAAAAGAACTAGGATACGCCGCGGTAATACATATTCTGCGGATGATGCGCCTCGGCGAAGAAAAACCAGCGCTCGGCCAGAAGCCCGGCGTATTGTATCGCGAACGCCGCTGCCAGCAGCGCTGCCGAGGCATTGGACAGACCGGCGGCGAGCAATGCCAGCGGCACCGGGAAGGTCAGCACCAGAAAGCTCCACTTGATCGCGCGCATGGTCTGCTCGCTCTGACCATGAAAGAACTCCTTGAGATTGAAGGCGCCGCCGGTGAAGCCGCGCGACTTCTGCACCACCTGGCGATGCTTGATACCGGTGGCGCTTTGCAGTGTCGCCTTGGGCTGCAGCCGGGCGTTGCGTACCAGCGAGGCTACGCGCGTGGCGCAGCCGATGACGGTCAGCACGACCGCGGCAGTCGCCAGGAAGCGGATGTCGTCCGGCGCCGTCCAGGCCGAGAGTCCGGCCGCCAGCGTGAAACCGGACGCACAGCCGAGAAAAATGAAATTGGTCGTGGTCAGCGGGCTGGCCCATTCACGCAACACCTTGATGCACGTGTAGATCATGCCGGTACTGACGAACAGGCCAAAGCAGCACAGCGTGGCGAGTGCGCCGACGGCCAGCGTCAGGCCCGAGCCGAACCAGTGCAACAGCCCATAGGCGAACACCGTGGCCATGAAAGCCGGCAGGAAAATGCATTCGCGCGACAGCCACGAGGTGCGCCACATCGCGATCGCCCGCCAGGCGCGCTCAGGATGCCCGAGGTGAAAAAACGACGCCAGCAGCCCCAGGCCGGCGAGCACCACCGCGAGCACCGCGCCGGCCACGAAGAACGTCGTGCCGGGGCGGGCGAGCACACCGAAGCGGGCCAGCAGCTCGGTGGCGAACAACGCCAGGAAAAGCCCCTGGGCCGCGCCGGTCAGGGTGGTGAGAAAGACTACCGAAAATGCCGGACGCATAGCCCGCTCCTCTTGTTCTGATGACTGGGTGGTTACTGCCTGGCCATCGCCGCCAGATTGATCTCGCCGCGCTCGAATTGCCGCTCGAGCTGCAGCGCGTTATCGGCCCGCTCGACCTCCTCGGCGCGCACCTGCACCTGGGTCTTGCGACGGGGCAGGTAGTGGTTGGCCGGTTGCGTGCCCCATTCGGGCATCAACTGGTAGCCGCCGCGCTCCTGAATCGCTTTCGAGACCTCCGACTCGGGATCGTGAATATCCCCGAACAGGCGCGCCGAGGTCGGGCAGGCCAGCACACAGGCGGGCTTGCGGTCGCGCTCGGGCAGCGCCTCGTTGTGAATGCGGTCCGAGCACAGCGTGCATTTGGTCATTTCCTGGCGCTTTTCATCGATCTCGCGCACGCCGTAGGGGCAGGCCCAGGCGCAGTACTTGCAGCCGATGCATTTGTCGTAATCGATCAGCACCAGCCCATCTTCCTTGCGCTTGAAGCTCGCCCCGGTCGGGCAAACCGGCACGCACGGCGGATCCTCGCAGTGCAGGCACGATTTCGGGAAGTGAACCGTTTCGGTGTCCGGAAACTCGCCGGCCTCGAAGGTTTGCACGCGGTTGAAAAACGTGCCGCACGGATCGGCGTCGTAGGGGCTGAAGTCGGCCAGGCTGCCGGCCTCGCCCGACGTATTCCACTCCTTGCAGCTCGTCACGCACGCGTGGCAGCCCACGCAGACGTTCAGGTCGATTACCAGTGCGAGTTGGGTCATGATTGCGTCCCTTTCAGGCGTTTCTTGAATTCACCGCGTCCCGCGAAATAGGCCTGGAACACGCGCTTGACCGTATGGGTCGAGCCGGGCATCGGCTGCATCGGCTCGAATTGCGGCAGCGTGAAGCTGGCGTTGGCCTCGGCCGGGTAAATGCGCACGCGCACGTCATACCAGCCGGCCTGGCCGGTGACCGGATCGGAGTTCGATACCGGGCCGTGGCTGGTCGGCAATTCGTCGGAAATCAGATGGTTCAGCAAAAAGCCGCGCTGCGCCTCGTTGGCGCCGGGGCCAAGATTCCAGGCACCGGCGGCCTTGCCGATCGCGTTCCAGGTCCAGACCGTGCCGGGCTCGACCGCCTCGCTGTAGCGCGCCAGGCAGCGCACCTTGCCCCAGGGCGACTCGACGTACATCCAGCCGCCGTCGGCCACGCCGCTCTCGCTGGCCGTGCGCGGATTGACGTACAGGTAGTTCTCACCGTGAATTTGCCGCAGCCAGGCGTTTTGCGAATCCCACGAGTGATACATCGCCATCGGGCGTTGCGTGACCGCGGCCAGCGGAAAGCGCTCGCTGTCGGTCACCGCGCGCTCGAGCGGCTCGTACCAGAACGGCAGCGGATCGAAGTACTTCTCGATGCGCTCGCGCAGATGATCCGGCGGCTGGCGGCCCTCGGTCTTGCCCTGCGCGGCCAGCCGGAACTTCTGCATCACCTCGGAGTAGAGCTGGATGACGATCGGTTCCTTGAATTTGCGCATGCCGGTGGCCTGGGCCCATTCGAGATAATCGCGATTGCAGTTGCGCATGTATTGCTGCGACTCGGGCAGCGTGTAATGGAACACGCAATTGTTCTTCGCGTATTGCTCCCACTGGTTCGGGTTGGGCTCGCCAACCACCGACTTCTCGCCATTCTTGCCGCGCCAGCCGATCAGGAAGCCGGTGCCCGAGTCGGGTGCGGTCTGGAAGTTGACGATGAAATCCGGGTAATCCTTGAACTTGCGCGACCCGTCCTCGCGCGTGAAGGCCGGGAACTTGAGCCGGCTCGCCAGTTCGATCAGCACCTCCTGGAACGGTTTGCACTCGCCGGTCGGCGGCAGCACCGGTACGCGCACCGAATCCACCGGCCCGTCGAACTCCGAGATCGGGCGGTCGAGCACCGACATCGCATCGTGGCGCTCCAGGTAGGTCGTATCCGGCAGAATCAGGTCGGCATACGCGGTCATCTCCGACTCGAACGCGTCGCACACCACGATGAACGGGATCTTGTATTCGCCGCGCCGCTCACCGTCCTGATGCTTGTCGTTGAGCATCTTGCGGATTTCCGAGGTGTTCATGGTCGAATTCCACGCCATGTTCGCCATGAAAATCATCAGCGTATCGATCGGGTAGGGATCGCCCCGCCATGCATTGGTGATCACGCTGTGCATCAGGCCGTGCACCGCCAGCGGGTATTCCCACGAAAACGCCTTATCGATGCGCACCGGGCCGCCCTGGTCGTCGACGAACAGGTCGCCGGGCTCGGCCGGCCAGCCGAGCGGGCCGGTCGCCAGCGGCGTATTGGGTTTGACCGCATCCGGGCTGTTGGGCGGTTTGGCCGACGGCGGCACCGCGCGCGGGTAGGGCGCTTTGTGACGAAAGCCCCCTGGCCGGTCGATGGTGCCCAGCAACGACATCAATACCGCCAGCCCGCGAATCGTCTGGAAGCCGTTCGAGTGGGCCGCCAGGCCGCGCATTGCGTGAAAGGCGACCGGATTGCCGGTGACGGTTTCGTGGGTCACGCCCCAGTGGTCGGTCCAGCGAATCGGCAATTCGATCTTATGGTCACGCGCGGTCACGCCCATCTCGTAGGCGAGCCGGCGGATCGTCTCGGCGGCAATGCCGGTGATGCCTTCGGCCCATTCGGGCGTGCATTCTTCGACCTGCTCCATCAGCAACTGGAACGCCGGCTTCACGGGGGTGCCGTCGGGTAGCGCGAATTCACCCAGCAGCACCGGGTCGGCGCCCTCGGCGTGGGTCTTGACCGCGCGTCGCGTGTGACGGTCCCACCACATCTTGTTTTGCGGGTAAAGCGGATTGCCCACCGGGCTCGCTTCGTCATGCACGAACAGGCCGAACGTGTCGCTGTCGGGGTCGGTGTTGACCAATTCGCCGGCATTGGAAAAGCGCGCGATGAACGAGCGGTCGTAGAGGCCCTTGGCAATCAGTTCGTGAATCAGCGCCATGAACAGCGCGCCATCGGTGCCGGGCCGAATCGGAATCCATTCGTCGGCGATCGCCGAATAGCCGGTCCGCACCGGATTGATCGAGATGAATCGGCCGCCCTCGCGCTTGAACTTCGAGATGGCGATTTTCAGCGGATTGGAGTGATGATCTTCGGCCGTGCCGATCATCACGAACAGGCGCGCGCGATCCAGGTCCGGGCCGCCGAACTCCCAGAACGAGCCGCCGACCGTGTAGATCATGCCGGCCGCCATGTTCGACGAGCAGAAGCCGCCGTGCGCCGCGTAATTGGGCGTGCCGTACTGCTTGGCGAACAGGCCGGTGAGCGCCTGCATCTGGTCGCGCCCGGTAAACAGCGCGAATTGCTTCGGGTCGGTGGCGCGCAGTTTGCCCAGGCGCTTTTCCAGGATATCGAACGTCTCGTCCCACGAAATCGGCTCGAATACCGCCGCGCCGCGCTCCGTACCTGGCTTGCGTCGCAGCGGCTGGGTCAGACGCGCGGGCGAATACTGCTTCATGATGCCCGACGCGCCCTTGGCGCAAATCACCCCCTGATTGAGCGGATGATTGGGGTTGCCGTCGATATAGCGCACCTCGCCCTCACGCAGATGCACGCGGATGCCGCAGCGGCAGGCGCACATGTAGCAGGTGGTGGTTTTGACTTCGAGCTGCTCGTTCTGCTCGCGGACCGTGTGCTCCATGCCGGGGTCTCCTGCAACGCTGTCAACCGCGCCGTCGGCGCCGTTGCTCGATTTTGGGGGGCAGCCGGCCAGATTCTTGGTTTTCGTCGGCTGTTTCGTCCGATGATAGCGACGCGGCCGTTTAACGAAAAATCATGATTTCCGATTGAAATATAGATTATTCTGATATTTACGTTGGTCGAGAATTCGCAAACGGCGCCTCGCGCAGCACAAACCGGACGCATGGCGGGGCTTCGTCGGCGCAATGGCATTTACCTTGATAGGGTCCCGAAATCGGTGTAACAATGACTGTCGCACGCCGGGCTGCGAACCACCCGGGCAGTAATCACGACTGCATCAGCCACGTTATGAAATACATCCCTGTCCTGTTGTTCGTCATCGGTGCGCTGTGCCTGGTGCTGTTTGCAGCGTCCGGAAGCGAAGTTGCACCGAACGGTCAATTGCACGAGCCATTCGCGTTGTTGCCGCTCGGCTGGTTATGCATTGCGCTTGGCACCTGCGGCCTGATGGCCGGCGCCATCGGCCGGCTCTGGCGTCGCATCGCCCGGCGGTAGGCTGCTCCGGGCAGATCGTCCCGGGCACGGCAAGGGTGCGTCACCCGGCCATTTGAGGCCAATGCTATTCGAACAGTTTGCCTGGATTCAGAATGCCGTTAGGGTCGAGTGCCTGCTTGATGCGCCGCATGCAGGCCAGTTCCTCGGCAGTCCGGGAATAGGGCAGGAATTCGCGCTTGAGCAAACCGATGCCATGCTCGGCCGAAACCGATCCGCCGTACCGGCGCAGCAGCGAATACACCAATTGATCGACCGCCTCGTGAGTGACGCCCGGCACCGTATTGCCGTCGACCGTCACATGCAGGTTCGAGTCGCCGATATGGCCGAAGAACAGCGACAGATGCGGTCCCCACTGCGCATCGAACAGCCGCTGGCATTCGTCGGCGAAGGCGCCGATTTTGCCGATCGGCAGGCTGATGTCGAAGTTGATCGGCGCCAGCCGTTGCGGAAATTCGGCGGTGCATTCGCGAATCGCCCACAGGGCGTTGGCCTCGCTGCCCGATTGGGCCAGCACCGCGTCCGACAGCCAGCCCGCCTCCAGCGCCTCGCTCAATGCGGCGCCGAAGCGCTCGGCATCGGCCTGCTCGGCGAAGCCGCGCTGCTCCACCAGGGCATATAAGGGGTGGCGTTCGGCAAACGGGCTTTTCCTGTCACGCGTGAGCGATACGCCCAACTCGAAAAACGACGGCCACATCAGCTCGAACGCGCTGACGTCGCCCCCGAGGTGGCGGCGCAACTGGTGCAGAAATCTCACCGCGGTGTCATAGTCGGGCAACGCGCACAACGCGGTCTGGCATGAGGTCCGTTGCGGTTGCAAGCGCAGCACCGCCCGCGTGATCACGCCCAACGTACCCTCCGAGCCGATGAATAGCTGCTTGAGATCGTAACCGGTGTTGTTCTTGATCATCTTGTTGAGCGAGCTGAGCACCGTGCCGTCGGCCAACACGACCTCGAGGCCGAGTACCAGGTCACGCGTCATGCCGGATTGAATCACGCGCGTGCCGCCCGCGTTGGTGGCGATGTTGCCGCCGATCTGGCACGAGCCGCGCGCACCGAGATCGAGCCCGAACTCGAAACCCGCCTCCCGCGCGGCCTCCTGAATCACTTGCAGCGGCGTGCCGGCCAGCACCGTCATGGTGGCCGCGGCCGGATCGATCTCCTCGATACCCGCCATCTGCTCGAGCGACACCACAATGTCGGCCGTGCCGGGAATGGCGCCGCCTGCCAGCCCGGTCATGCCGCCTTGCGGCACCACGGGCTGCCCGTGCGCATTGCACAAACGCAGTACCGCCGCGACCTGTTCGGTGCTGCGCGCAAACACGACGGCCAGCGGCTGTGCCGGCGCGTGCCGTGTCCAGTCGGTGAAATGCTTGGGGTTGATTGCAGCGCCGGTCCGAATGGCCTGTTCGCCCACGGCATCGCGCAGGGCGGAGAAAATGTCGCTCATGAATATAAACCTTTTAGCGGGCAACCGAAGCGGCGCCACGTCGAATCATCCATTTGTCCGAGCTTCGTCTGCGGCCCGGCGCTTAACCGGCAGCTGCTTTCTTGCGGTACCCCATCGACGCGTTGATACGCCCCAGGATGTAATCGCCCGCGGCCACCGGCTCATAGAGCGAGGCACCCGGCGCGACGCCAAGATCGCGCGGATCGACCACTGCGGCATAGGTCGGATCGTAGAACGTCGCGATCGAGTATCGCTCCTGCCCGGAACGGTTGATGACACGGTGCAGCGTCGAGCGAAAGCGATCGTTCGACCAGCGCGCCAGCAGGTCGCCGACGTTGATCACCAGCGTGCCTTCGATCGGCGGCGCGTCGATCCACGACTGGCTGGCCAGTTCGCGCACCTGCAGCCCGCCGATATTGTCCTGCCACAGCAAGGTGATGCAGCCATAGTCGGTATGCGGCGCCACGCCGAACTGGTCGGCGTCGGATTGCGGCGGCTGCGGCGGGTAATACACCATCTGGGTGCGTTGCATGCGCTTGGCATAGCGCTGCGCGAAAAAATGTTCATCGACATCCAGACTGATGGCGATCGCACGCAGCAAGTCGGCGCCGCACGCGCCCATTGCCTCGTAATAACCGTATAGCGCAGGGCGCAGCGATGGCATGAAATCGGGCCAGTTGTTGGGCCCGCGCAGCGCTTCGCCGGCCATGACATTGGGATCGTCCTCCGGCAGTTCCAGCCCGATGCTGAAAAACTCCTTGTAGTCCGGTTTGGTCGCCTGGTACATCGTCGCGTCGCCCAGCGAGTTGAAGCCGCGATGGCGGTGATTGACCGCCACCCGGCGCTTGACGTCGATCGGATGAGCGAAAAATTCGCGGGCGGCCCGCGCGGCGCCGTCGATCGCCGCCTGCGGCACGCCATGGTTTTTAATGTAAAAGAAACCGATCGTCGTGCACGCCTCGCGGATTTCGCGCGCTGCCCGTTCGAGCCCGTCGCGGCTGCCTGCCCTGACTGCCGCCATGTCGATCATAGGAATGCCAGCCAACTGCGCCATGATGCTCATCCTCCAGGTGATTGCCGCAATGCGCAAGAGAAAGGCCGAATCCGCCCAAATGCGCCAGCTCAGTGGGGCGATACGGTGTTTGTACCGGTATATACTACTTCGGTTGCCCTGGCGCGGCTATTGGCGTTTCCCCGGTGCGCGGGCGCCCGGATCGCCGCACCAGGGTTTCCTGCACCGCCGCGTGAATGCATTCTGCAACCAATTGCGACGCGCGCGTGTGCAAAGCCTGCGCGGCGCGCGCGATGACCAGCGGCTGGCGCACCGTCTCTTCCCGAATCGGCCGCTCGACCAGCGTCGGCGTATGCATCGTTGCGCTTTTTTGCGTAATCAGCAAGGCCACGCCCAATCCTTCCGCCACCATGGCCCGCGCCAGTTCAATCGACGCGACCCGATATCGGACCTCGGGCGAGAGGCCGTACTGCCAGAATGGCGCCAATAAAAATTCCCGGCTATACGGCAGGTCGATCAGAATAAACGGCTCCTTGACCAACTGGCGCAACGATACCGGCCCGCGGGTCTTGCCCAGGCGCGAACCGGCCGGAATCAGCGCGTGCGGCTTGAGGTCGGCCAGGCACTCGCGCTCGATGCCAGCAGGCAGCCCGACATCGTAGGTCAGCGCGAGATCGATGCGATGGCTCTGAAGACGGCTTTCCAATTGGGCCAGATCGCCTTCTTCGCAGCGGATCGAAAGCTTGGGGTATCGCTGTTGGGCAATCCTCAGCAAGGACGGAAGATAAACCGGCGCGATGGTCGTGAAAACACCGAGCCGGACCTCGCCGGCCGCTGCGTTTCCGCCATCGTCCGCCTCGAACGCCGCCGCCACCGCCAGCAGTTGACGTGCCTCGCTCAATTTGCGCTCCCCGAATTGCGTAGCAATCAGGCCAGCGCCGAGCCCGCGCGTGAACAATGCCTCGTTGAACACAGACTCCAGCTCGCGGATCGCCACCGAGATCGACGGCTGCGACACATTCAGCGCCCTGGCGGCGGCCGTGGTGCTGCCGGTCTCGGCCGCCGCCACGAAATACCGCAACAACCGTAGCGAGATATGCATTAAAAAATCCTATATCGATTAAATGAATTCCATATTTTACCTAATAGCTGCGCGCGCTCAGAATAGCCTGACGGATGTGGCATGAAGCTGCCTCGGACATCGAGGGCAGTGGGCCGTGAGCCGCATGTTCATCGCTGCTTGTGCGTTATTTCTGCATGGGAGGTAAACCTTGATTGCACAACGACTGCCCCTGGCCGGCATTCGCGTAGTGGACTTCTCGCGGGTATTGGCAGGCCCTTTTTGCACCGCATTGCTGGGCGACCTTGGTGCCGAGATTTTGAAGGTCGAACCGCCCGGCGGCGACGACTATCGCGCGGTCGGCCCCTTCGTCAATGGTCGCAGCGGCCTGTTCGAGGCAATCAACCGCAATAAGCAGAGTATTGTCGTGGATCTGAAATCCGACGACGGGCGCGCGCTGGCGCAGCAACTGGCCACGCATGCCGACGTGGTGGTCGAGAACTTTCGCCCGGGCGTGGCCGACCGCCTCGGCATCGGGTATGCCGCGCTCGCCGCTTTGAACCCGTCGCTGATCTATGCAAGCGTGTCCGGATTCGGCCAGACCGGGCCGGAATCGCACCGGCCGGCTTACGACATTGTCTTGCAGGCAATGTGCGGCCTGATGGATGCCACGGGCTCGCCGGACGGGCCGCCGACGCTGGTCGGCGAGTCGATCTCGGACGTTGTCAGCGGCCTGTTCGCGTCGTGGGGGGTGCTGGCCGCGTTGTTTGCGCGCGAGCAGACCGGCCGTGGAACCCAGGTCGACGTTTCCATGTTCGATGCCACGCTCAGCCTGATGGCTACGCTGGTCGCGCGCTACGCGGCAACCGGTTTGACGCCGCAACGCGTCGGCAATCGACACCCGTGCTCGGCGCCGTTCGGCGCATACCGCGCGGCCGACGGATTCTATGTGGTTGCCGTGTTGAACAACCGTCTGTTCGAAACCTTTGCGCGCACCATCGGCCGGGCCGACCTGGCGACCGATCCGCGCTATGCCGATGACGACGCCCGCAGCCGCTTCGAGCCGGAATTGCGGCGCTGCATCGAAGCGTGGTCCGCCGCGTTGCCCGTGGCCGAAGTCAACCGCATCCTGGGCGACGCACACATTCCGGTGGCGCCGATCTGGAGTGTCAAGCAGGCACTCGAGAGCGAGCACGCGGCGTTTCGTGCGCTGCTCACGGAAGTGCCGGCACCGCACGGCCCGGCCGCGCGCGTGCCGTCGCAACCGGTCAAATTCTCGGGCTATGCAGCCAACCGGGTTGGGCGTGCGCCCGGCCTGGGCGAGCACACCGAACCCATCCTCGCAGACTGCCTGCGCCTGAGCCCGGAGCGCATCGCGCAATTGCGCGCCGCCGGGGCGTTCGGCCCGGCCCGCGCGACCGCTTCACAGGAGCCATGACATGTTGCCCAGACTCGGCATTGAACACGACGACATCGAAATCGCCAGCGCCATCGAGCGCTTTGCACAACACGAACTGGCGCCACACGCCCGTCAGGTGGACGAGGAGGAGATAGCCACGACACGCTACGTGCCGGCCTTGGCCGAACTCGGTGTGATGGGCATGAATCTGCCCGAGCGCTGGGGCGGGGTCGGTGCTTCGCCCACCGGCGTGATCCTGTCACTGGTCGAGATCGCCAAGGCCTGTGCCGCGACCTCCTCGATGGTCGGCGCGCATTACCTCGCCACCGATTCGGTACTGATCGGCGGCGACGACGCCATCCGCGACCGCCTGTTGCCTGCCGCGGCAGCCGGCGCCCGACTCGGGGCATTCGCCCTGACCGAACCGCGCGCGGGCTCGAATCCGGCCGATATGGCAACGCGCGCCACCGCGCACAGCGATGGCTATCGGATTCAGGGGGTCAAACACTTCATCTCGAATGCGGGCGACGCGGACTTTATCGTCGTGTATGCAAAAACCGACCCCGCAGCCGGCGTGCGCGGTATCAGTGCATTCGTGGTGGAGCGGGGCACGCCGGGCCTGGTCATTTCGCCGCCGGAAAAATTGATGGGCATTCGCGGCGCGCCGGCGCACGAAATCGTGCTCGACTGCGTCGTGCCGCGCGCCAACCGGTTGGGCGAGGAGGGGAGCGGTTTTCGTACCGCGATGCGAGTGCTCGACAACAGCCGCCTCGACGTTGCCGCGACCTGCATCGGCATCGCCGAAGCCGCGCTGGCCGCCGCGCTGGACTGGGTTGCGCAGCGCATCGTCGGAGGCGAGCCGCTCGCCTGCAAGCAGGGCATTCAGTGGATGCTGGCCGACATGAAAGTGCGTCTGGAGGCCGCCTGGCTGCTGACGCTGCAGGCCGCCGCCAGGCGCGGCGCCGCGCAGCCTTTGACGGAGGCTGCCGCGATGGCCAAATGGTACGCCTCCGAAGCGGCGGCTTACGTCACGGACATGGCCTTGCAGATTCATGGCGGCTACGGCTTCACGCGCGACATGCCGCTCGAGCGCTTCGCGCGCGACGCTCGCATCATGCGCATCTATGAAGGCTCGTCGGAAATCCAGCGCACGGTCATCGCCAGGCACATGCTGGGTCGCCCTTCAAGTACGCCATCGTTGCCGGGCAACGCCCCGGCAAGCGCCATGCCGGAACCGGCGCGGGGGGCTGGTTAACACCTACAAGAAACTGATTTTTAATTTAAGCGAGTTGTATATACTGGTATGGTCAGCATCGTTAGCGTCGTTGGGCAATCGCTCCACCAGCCTCCGGACCGAGGTCGGTTTTGTCAGTCTACACACTAGGAGAAGCGTCGATGAAATCTTTTTCCATCTTCAAACGGGGTGCTCTATCGCTGTGCGCATGCGCAGTGACGCTGGCAACGCTGACGGTGACTGCCCACGCCGAGGATTTGCTCGCCAAGGTCAAGCACGACGGTGTGCTGACCATCGGCACCGAAATGCAATTCGCGCCGTTCGACTTCCTGCAAAACGGCCAACATGAGGGCTTCAACAAGGATTTCTTTAACGAAGTCGGCAAAGAACTCGGCGTGAAGGTGAAATTCCTCGATTTGCCGTGGCCTAGCGTGCTCCCGGGACTTGAAGCGGGCAAGTTCGAATTGGTGGGCGGACCGGTAACGATTACCAAGGCGCGCATGGCGCGCTACGCGTTCACTTTGCCTATCGCCGATGCCACCACGGCGCTGCTCAAGCGCGCTGATGACAAGAGCATCAACAAACCTCAGGACATCGCCGGCAAGCCGGTCGGCGGCGGCAAGGGCTCCGCGCAACTGGCGCAGTTGCAGGCCTACGTCGCCCACTTGCCCGGCAAGGCCGATATCCGCGAGTACATCGACAACAACCAGGCCTATGCCGATCTCGCGGCCGGCCGCATCGACGCGGTGGGCAATTCGCTGCCCAACCTGGCTTATGTGGCCAAGCAACGCCCGAAAGTCTTCGCGGTGGTGCTGCCGACCTTTGGCGCCAAGACTTACTTCGGTTTTGTCGGGCGCAAGGACGCCGATAGCCGGGCGCTGATCGACGCGGTCGACAAAATCATCATCGAAATGGACAAGGACGGGCGCATGGCCGCGCTGCAGAAGAAGTGGTTCGGGCTGGCAATGGATATGCCGCAAACGATGCCGGCAATCAATTTCTGATCGCGTGCGGACTGCCCGGCGCAGCGGCGCCGGGCCTCGTATGCGACAGATTTTTCAGCGTCTTGTCGAGAGTGTTCCTATGTCGGGTTTGACTACCTTCGTTCAAAGCATGCCGTTGCTCGCGCATGCCGCGATCAGCACGATCTGGATCTCGCTGCTGAGTCTCTTCATCGGTTTTTTCATCGGCACCGGGGTCTGCGCGGCGCGTCTGAGCCGGCATGCAGTGCTGCGCTGGATTGGCGGCGTCTACGTCGGCGTGTTTCGCGGGGTGCCGATGCTGGTCCAGCTGCTGGTCGCCTATTACTGCCTGCCGTTCATCGGCATCAACGTACCCCCGCTGGTCGCCGCGGTCGGTACCGCCTCGCTGTGCACCGCGTCGTATATCGCGGAAATCATGCGCGGCGGGTTTCTCGGCATCCCGGCCGGACAACTGGAGGCGGCCCGCGTACTGGGGATGTCATGGTTCGATATGCTGGTGCGCATCCAGGTCCCGCAGGCGCTGCGCCTGACGTTGCCGGCGCTGGTCAACGAGATGATCCTGCTGCTCAAGGCTTCATCGCTGATCTCGGTGGTCGGGGTCGAGGAGCTGACCCGCACCGCCCAGAATGTCGCCGCCAGCACGTTCGAGCCGTTGCCCGCTTATCTGGGTGCGGCGGTGATCTATCTGTGCATCAACGGCGTGCTTGCGCTGGCCGGCCAGGCCGCCGAGCGGCGTCTGAAGATCGCTTGAGGGGAGCGCGATCATGCATATCAATCCAAGCGTCATCACCAGCAATGCGGGCCCGATACTCGACGGACTGGGCATTACCGTTTTTACCTGGACCGCGGGCATCGCCATCGGCATCGCCCTGGGATTTTTCATCGCCGTGCTGCAGATCTTTTGCGGCCGGGTCGTCCGCGGGGCGCTGCGCGTCTATATTGAAATCATCCGCGGTACGCCGTTCTTGCTGCAATTGTTCCTGTTGTACTACGGCGGCCCGTCGTTCGGCCTGCGGCTCGAGCCGATGACCGCCGGCATATTGGGCCTGGGCCTTTATGGCAGCGCCTATTTTGCCGAGATTTTCCGCGCCGGATTTCTCTCCGTTCCGTCCGGGCAGCTGGAAGCCGCCGACGTGCTCGGCATGGCGCGCTGGCAAATGATCCTGCGCATCCAGGTACCGCAGATGCTGGTGATCATCGTGCCGGCCCTGGTCAATCTGATCATCGTCCTGAGCAAGGAAACAGCCGTGTTGTCGATCGTCACGGTGCCCGAGCTTACCTTTGTGCTCACCGCGATCGGCTCGGCTTCGTTTGCCTTCGTCGAGACGCTGCTGACGCTGTGCCTGTGCTACCTGGCCCTGGTCGAACTGACCGCGCGTGCCGGACGCTGGATGGAATCCCGCGTCGGGCGCTTCATGATTCGCTGAAATACCGGAAAAAGCCGTTATGGACCTTATCAATCAAAACCCGGCCAGCGCCGATGCCGCACCGCTGATTCAGATCAAACAGCTCGCCAAGCATTTCGGCGCGACACAGGTGCTGAAGGATATTTCGCTCGACATCCGGAAATCGGAGGTGGTGTGCATCATTGGCCCGTCGGGCTCCGGCAAAAGCACGCTGCTGCGCTGCCTGGCGTTCCTCGAGGAATACTCGAGCGGCCAGGTGCTGATCGAGGGTGAACTGCTGGGCTATGTCGATCAGGCCGACGGCCAGCGTGCGCGCGCGCCGCAGCGCGAGATCAACCGGGTGCGGCGCAACGTCGGCATGGTGTTCCAGCAATTCAATCTATGGCCGCACATGACGGCGCTGGGCAACGTCATGGAAGCGCTGCTGCGGGTACGCAAGATGCCGCGCGACCAAGCCCGCGAGCATGCGCTGGCGATGCTCGACAAGGTCGGGCTGAGTGCCAAGGCCGACGCCTATCCGGCGCGCCTGTCGGGCGGCCAGCAACAGCGGGTTGCGATTGCCCGGGCGCTGGCGATGGAGCCGCACATCATGCTGTTCGACGAGCCGACCTCGGCGCTCGACCCGGAGCTGGTCGGGGAAGTGCTGCAGGTCATGAAGGACCTGGCCCGCGAGGGCATGACGATGGTGGTGGTCACGCACGAAATGGGTTTCGCCGCGCAAGTGGCCGACACGGTCGTGTTCATCGATCATGGCACTATCGTCGCGCGCGGCACGCCGCAGCAAGTCTTCCACGACAACCATCATCCGCGCCTGTCGCAGTTCCTGCAGAACTATTTCGACCGCAATGCGTTCTGGACGCGCGAGGACGCCTCCAAGGAAGACGCCGCATGAGCACCGCGCCTTTGCTCGAACGCGTACGCCCGGCGGTGCGGGACTTGCCCGCCTATAACGCCGGCCTGTCGGCCGAATACGTGCGCCGCACCTATGGCGTGGCACACGTGGCCAAGCTCGGCAGCAACGAAAACCCACTGGGCGCCAGCCCCGCGGTGGCGACAGCCCTGGGACAAATCGGCGCCGAACTGGCGCAGTATCCCGATCCGGCCTGCGGCGCGTTGAGCGAGCGCCTGGCGGCCGAGCTCGGGATTCATCCCGCGCGGCTGATTTTCGGTAACGGCTCGGAAGATCTGATCGCGATCGCCGCGCACACTTTTCTCGCGCCCGGCGACGAGGTGGTGACGATGACGCCGGCTTTCGGGCTGCACACGATCTATCCGGCCGCCGCCGGCGCCCGTGTGGTGACGGTGCCGCTCAGGCCCGATTTCACCATCGACGTCGAGCGTCTGATTGCCGCGGTCTCGCCGGATACCCGGATGCTGATCCTGAGCAATCCGTCGAATCCGGTGGGCTCCGCGCTTTGCCGCCAGGACATGCAGCGCCTGCTGGCGGCACTGAGTCCGGCCACGCTGGTACTGTGGGACGAAGCTTATTACGAGTACGCGGCGACCGATGCCGATTACCCGGACGGCCTGCAGTTGCTGGGCGCCACGTCGCTGCCGTGGCTGTTGCTGCGTACTTTCTCGAAGGCATACGGGCTGGCCGGGTTGCGCATTGGTTACGGCGTGGCCGCCGACAGCGCCATGCTCGAACTGATGCACCGGATGCGTACGCCGTTCAACGTCAACCGGTTGGCGCAAAGCGCCGCGCTCGCGGCACTCGACGACCGAGCGCATCTGCGCGCGAGCGTGCGCCATGCCACCGATGAGCGCGAGCGCATCGGTGAGGCGTTGCGCGAGCGCGGTTATCGCGTCGCGCCCTCGCGCGCCAATTTCGTGTTTTTCGATACCGGCGAACATGCGCTGTCGCTGGCCAGACGACTGCTCGAGCGCGGCGTCATCGTCAAGCCCTGGCTCGAGCCCGGCTACCAGCGCTGCATGCGCGTGTCGGTCGGCAGCCGCGCCGACAACGACCTGTTTCTCGCCGCGTTGCACGCCTGCGCCAGCATCGGGCCGGCGCAGCATCCCATTGACCGCTCTTGCGAATCCTTGTCCAAGCCATGAAACCCAACGCCCGATCACACATATCCTCGGTTCGGGAACCGGCCGCGCCCGCTGCGTTGTACGAGCAGGTGAAGAATTTCATTCGTGAGCGTGTCAGCGCTGGCGAGTGGAAGCCCGGCGACCGCATCCCGTCGGAATTGAACCTGGTCGATACGCTGGGCGTCTCGCGCATGACGATCAATCGCGCGTTGCGCGAACTGACCGAGCAGGGCGCGCTGGTGCGGCTCTCCGGCGTCGGCACGTTTGTGGCGGAGAGCAAACCGCAATCGACGCTGCTGATGATCGCCCACATCGGAGACGAAATCCGCGCGCGCGGCCACAGCTACGACTACGAGATCCTGCTGCAGGCCCGCGAGACGGCGTCCGTCGAGGTGGCCGCCGCGCTCGATTTGCCGGTCGGCAGTTCGGTGTATCACGTCATTTGCGTGCACCGTGAGGATGGCCTGCCGGTGCAGCTCGAAGACCGTTACGTCAATCCGGCCAGCGCGCCGGACTTCCTGCAGCAGGATTTCACGGCGATCCGCCCGTCGCAGTATCTGCTCGATACCGTGCCGGCCCACGAGATCGAACATGTCGTGGAGGCCGAGTTGCCGACCCCGACGGAAGCCAAGTGGCTCGACATCCGTGCCGACCAGCCGTGTCTGACGCTGGTGCGCCGGACCTGGGCGCGCGGCCTGCCGGTCACCTTCGCCCGCTTCGTCCACCCCGGCTCGCGCTATCGGCTGGGCTGCCGCTTTCAACCCGACACCATGCAGCAACAAAGCTGACGGCCAGTGACGGTTCAAACCAAGAGGACATGATGAGTAATTTCGGTGACATTTTGACGCTCGTGCCGGGCTCCGTGAGCCTGGCTCAACTGCGCCGCATCTGGCGCGGCCGCACGCCGCTGGCGATCGACACCTCGGCGCTGGTCGAGGTCGGCCGCGCGCAGGCGGTGGTGGCCGAGGTGGTGGCGAGCGACGCCGTCGTGTACGGCATCAATACCGGCTTCGGCAAATTGGCGCAAACCATCATTCCGGTCGACCGTCTGGCCGAGCTGCAGCGCAATCTGGTGCTTTCGCACAGCGTGGGCACCGGCGCGCTGCTGCCCGAAGCCACGGTGCGCCTGGTGATGGCGCTCAAGGCAATCAGCCTGGCGCGCGGGCATTCGGGCGTGCGGCCTGAGGTGGTGCTGGCGCTGGTGCGCCTGATCAACGCAGGCGTCTACCCCTGCATCCCCGCCAAGGGTTCAGTGGGCGCCTCGGGCGACCTGGCGCCGCTGGCCCACCTCGCCGCGACCCTGATCGGCGTGGGCGAGGCGATGGTCGACGCACAGCGCATGCCCGCGCTCGACGCGTTGCGCCAGGCCGGGCTCGAACCGCTCGTGCTGGGTCCCAAGGAGGGCTTGGCGCTGCTCAACGGCACCCAGGTCTCGACCGCGCTGGGACTCATTGGGCTGTTCGGCGCCGAAGATGTGTTCGCCGCCGGCGTGATGGCCGGGGCGCTCTCGCTCGAGGCGATCAAGGGTTCGATCGTGCCGTTCGATCCTCGCATTCACGCCGCGCGCGGGCAGGTCGGGCAAATCGACATCGCCGCCGTGTATCACGAACTGATCGCCGGTAGCCAGATCCTGGCCTCGCATCGCCACTGCGGACACGTACAGGATCCGTATTCGATCCGCTGTCAGCCGCAAGTCATGGGGGCGTGCCTGGATCAGATCCGGCACGCGGCCGGGATCCTGCAAATCGAAGCGAATGCCGCGTCGGACAACCCGCTGGTCTTCAGCGATGCCGGCGATGTGCTCTCGGGCGGCAATTTCCACGCCGAACCGGTGGCCTTTGCCGCTGATGCGCTGGCCGTGGCGATCGCTGAAATCGGTGCGATCTCCGAGCGGCGCCTGGCGCTGCTGCTCGACTCGAACCTGAGCGGTCTGCCGCCGTTCCTGGTGACCGACGGCGGCATCAATTCGGGCTTCATGATCGCGCAGGTGACTGCCGCGGCGCTGGCCTCCGAGAACAAGTCGCTGGCGCACCCGGCCAGCGTGGACAGCCTGCCCACCTCGGCCAACCAGGAAGACCACGTCTCGATGGCCACCTTCGCGGCGCGCCGGCTGGGCGACATGGTCGAGAACACCGCCGTGGTGGTCGGCATCGAGGCAATGGCCGCCGCGCAGGGTATCGAATTCCACCGCCCGTTGCGCTCGACCGACTTGATGGAGCAGGCGCTCGCCGAGATCCGTTCGCGCGTCGCGTTCTATGAGCAAGACCGCTATTTCGCCCCCGACATTGCCGCGATGAAGGACTGGGCGCTCACGCCCGGCGCGCCCGCCGTACTGGCGCGCACGTTGCCGAGCGCGGCCCGTTGAGGCCGTTTCCCTTTCACCCGATTGCTGTTAGGAGTCTGTCATGAATGCCCCACAACCTCTCGACCTGCTGCGCACCGATCCGTCCCGCGTGATCCGTGCGCCGCGCGGCAGCGTCAAAACCTGCAAGAGCTGGCTTACCGAAGCCGCCTATCGCATGATCCAGAATAACCTGGACCCGGAAGTCGCCGAGAACCCGCAAAGTCTGGTCGTGTACGGCGGTATCGGCCGCGCGGCGCGCAACTGGCCTTGCTTCGACCAGATCCTCGAGAGCCTGAAGGCCCTGGAGGAGGACGAAACGCTGCTGGTGCAATCGGGCAAGCCGGTGGGCGTGTTCAAAACGCATGCGGATGCGCCGCGCGTGCTGATCGCCAATTCGAATCTGGTGCCGCGCTGGGCAACCTGGGCGCATTTCAACGAACTGGACCAGAAGGGCTTGATGATGTACGGCCAGATGACCGCCGGCAGCTGGATATACATCGGCTCGCAAGGCATCGTGCAGGGTACCTTCGAAACCTTCGCCGAGGCAGGGCGCCAGCACTATGGCGGCGATCTGGCCGGGCGCTGGATCGTCACCGCGGGCCTGGGCGGCATGGGCGGCGCGCAGCCGCTGGCGGCCACGCTGGCCGGTGCGGTATCGCTCAATATCGAATGCCAGCAGTCGAGCATCGACTTTCGCCTGCGCACCCGCTACCTGGACAAACAGGCCAGAGACCTCGACGACGCACTGGCGCTGATTGCCCATCACTGCGCACGCAAGGAAGCGGTATCGATCGGCCTGCTGGGCAATGCGGCCGACGTTCTCCCCGAGTTGGTCAAACGGGCGCAGGCGGGCGGCCCGCGACCCGACCTGGTCACCGACCAGACCTCGGCACACGACCTGATCCATGGGTATCTGCCGCGCGGCTGGAGCGTCGAACGCTGGAAGGCCGCGCAGCAGGATGCGTCCCAGCACGCCGCACTCACCGAGGCGGCGGCGCAGTCGTGCGCGGTGCACGTGCAGGCCATGCTCGCCTTCCACGCAATGGGCGTGCCGACCGTCGACTACGGCAACAACATCCGCCAGGTGGCGCTTGAACAGGGCATCGCCAATGCCTTCGATTTTCCCGGTTTCGTGCCGGCCTACATTCGCCCGCTTTTCTGCGAAGGCAAGGGTCCGTTTCGCTGGGTCGCCCTCTCTGGCGACCCGAGGGACATCTACAAGACCGACGCTAAAATCAAGGAGCTTTTCCCGCACAACCGCCATGTGCACCGCTGGCTCGACATGGCGCGCGAGCGCATCGCCTTCCAAGGGCTGCCGGCGCGCATTTGCTGGCTCGGCCTGGGCGAGCGCCATGTGGCCGGGCTGGCCTTTAACGAAATGGTACGCAATGGCGAGCTGAAAGCGCCGATCGTGATCGGACGCGACCACCTCGATACCGGCTCCGTCGCCAGCCCCAACCGAGAAACCGAATCAATGCGCGATGGCAGCGACGCCGTATCCGACTGGCCGCTGCTCAATGCCTTGCTCAATACCGCCGGCGGCGCAACCTGGGTCAGCCTGCACCATGGCGGCGGGGTCGGCATGGGATTCTCGCAGCACGCCGGCGTGGTGATCGTGTGCGACGGCACCGAGGCGGCGGACAAGCGCATCGGGCGGGTGCTGTTCAATGATCCGGCCTCGGGCGTCATGCGCCACGCCGACGCCGGTTACGATGAGGCAAGGGCCTGCGCGCGGCGCAATCATCTGAACCTGCCGTTTCTCAAGGCCTGAGCCGCTGGAGGATCCATGCCTGAATTGACGGTGCTTCGTGTCGACGCCTTGCCCGCCGTGCCGTGGAAGAACGGCGGCGGCACGACGCGCGAGCTGGCGGTGTTCCCGGCGGGCGCGGGATTCGATGACTTTGTCTGGCGAGTGAGCGTGGCCGACGTAGCGCAAAGCGGTCCCTTCTCGGCGCTGCCCGGCGTCGATCGAGAGATCGTCTTGCTCGAAGGCGAGGGGATGCTGCTGCATGGCGAGAATCTCACCCACCCGCTGGTGAAGCCGTTCGAGCCCCACGCATTTGCCGGTGAGACGCCGGTCGAGGCGACGCTGTGCGGCGGCGCCACCCGGGACCTGAATCTGATGACCCGCCGTGGTGCCGCACGCGGCCGGATCGCGGTGTGGCGCGGTGCGCAGCCGCAAGCGATCGCGCTCGAGTCCGATGCCCTGCTGGTGTATTGCGCGGCCGGCAGCACGACGTTGCGGCTGGACGACGGCCCGTCCTGGCAGTTGCGCGCCGGCGATATGCTGCACGTGCCGGCACCGACGGCGGCGTGCCGGGTGCAGGGCGGCAGCACCGACGCCGCGCTGGTGGCCGCGGTGATCCAGCTGGCGCCGGCTGGCGAGGAGGCTGCATGACGCACGGCACTCTGAGCGTGTGGCGCAATGCCCGGCTATGCCCGCGCGGCGATCCCGCCGACGTGATCGAACAGGGCGCCCTGATCGTGCAAAATGGCCGCATCGACTGGCTCGGCGCGGAGGCGGCCTTGCCGCCGGAGGCCGCGAACTTCGCATTGCAGCACGATGCCGGCGGACGCTGGATTACTCCTGGACTGGTCGACTGCCACACCCATCTGGTCTATGCCGGACAGCGCGCCGACGAGTTCGCGCAGCGTCTGGCCGGAGTCGGTTACGCCGAGATCGCGCAGCGCGGCGGCGGCATCCTGCGCACCGTGCGCGCCACCCGCGACGCCAGCGAAGATGCCTTGTTCCATCAATCGGCCCGCCGCCTCGAGGCGCTGCTGGCCGAGGGCGTCACCGCGCTCGAGATCAAATCGGGCTATGGGCTCGATCTGGCCAGCGAGCGCAAGATGCTGCGGGTCGCGCGCCGCCTGGGCGCCGCCTATCCGGTCAGCCTCTACACGACCTTCCTCGGCGCGCACGCGCTGCCTCCCGAGTATGCCGGCCGGGCCGACGACTATATCGACGAAGTCTGCGAGCGCATCTTGCCGACCCTGCACGACGAGGGACTGGTCGATGCGGTGGACGTGTTCTGCGAACGCATCGGGTTCACTGCGGCGCAGTGCGAGCGCGTGTTCCAGGCGGCCCAACGTCTGTCGCTGCCGGTCAAGATTCACGCCGAACAATTATCCAACGCTGGCGGCACGCGCCTGGCGGCGCGCTACGGGGCACTGTCGGCCGACCATCTGGAGTATCTCGACGAAGCGGGCGTGCAGGCGATGCAGGCCGCCGGGATGGTCGCCGTTCTGTTGCCCGGCGCCTTCTATTTCATTCGCGAGAAGCAGTTGCCGCCGCTCGACCTGCTGCGCCGTCACGGCGTGCCGATCGCACTGGCCACCGATAGCAACCCGGGCACTTCTCCCACCACCTCGCTTTTGCTGATGATGAACATGGGATGCACGCTGTTTCAAATGACCGTGGCCGAAGTGCTGAGCGGCGTAACCCGCCACGCTGCGCGCGCGCTGGGTCGATCCGACACGCACGGTGAATTGGCCCCGGGGCGTGCGGCCGACTTCGTGCTGTGGGACGTCGATTCGCTGGCCGAACTGCCGTATTGGAGCGGCCTCGACCGCTGTCATGCGCGGGTGCGCCAGGGCGTTCTCACGCATGGGCCAAGCGGAGCGCGCCCATGACGCCATCGACACTTTTTGCCTCTCACGCGCTGTTGCCCGACGGCTGGCAGCATGATGTCGTGCTGGCTTGGGACGCCGCCGGACGCTTCACTTCGATCGACGCCGGCGTGCCGGCGCCGCGGGGTGTTCCGCGCGCCGCCGGTCCCGTACTGCCGGGCCTGCCGAACCTGCATTCACACGCGTTCCAGCGCGCCATGGCAGGCCTGACCGAATATCGCAGCGACCCGGCCGACAGCTTCTGGAGCTGGCGTACCCTGATGTACCGTTTCGCGGCCGCGCTGACTCCCGAGCACCTCGAAGCGATCGCGCGCCAGCTCTATATCGAAATGCTTTTGGCCGGATACACCTCGGTGTGCGAGTTCCATTATCTGCACCATGATCGTCATGGCCAGCCCTACGCCAATCGCGGCGAACTGGCGCAGTGCCTGATTCGCGCGGCGGCCGACACCGGCATCGGACTGACGTTGCTGCCGGTGCTCTATCAATACAGCGGGTTCGGCAACGCGCCGCCGTTGCCCGAGCAGGCCCGTTTCATTCAATCTCCGCAGGCGCTGCTCGATCTGCTGGTGGCGTTGCGTCGTGCCGATGCGCCGCATGACGGCCTGGCCTACGGCGTCGCGCCGCACTCGTTGCGCGCGGTGTCGCCCGAGTCGTTACAGGCGCTGTTGCAGGGCGTCGATGCGATCGACCCGCGTGCCCCGCTGCATATTCATATCGCCGAGCAGATCGGCGAAGTGCAGGGATGCATTGCCGCCCTGGGCGCACGGCCGGTGCAATGGCTGCTCGACCATGTCGAAGTCGATGGCCGCTGGTGCCTGGTGCATGCAACGCATACCGACGAGCGCGAGCGCCGCGCCATGGCGCGCAGCGGGGCGGTGGTCGGCCTGTGCCCGAGCACCGAGGCCAATCTCGGCGACGGCATTTTCGAAGCGGCCGATTACCTGGAGGCGGGTGGGCGCTGGGGCATCGGTTCCGACAGCCATGCCAGTGTCAGTGTCGCCGAAGAACTGCGCCTGCTCGAATACAGCCAGCGCTGGCGCGATCGCCGGCGCAACGTGCTGGCCGACGCGCGGCAGCCGTATGTGGCCGACGCGCTGTATCTTGCCGCGCAACAAGGCGGCGCGGCCGCCAGCGGGCGGCCGATCGGCGGTCTTGCGCGGGGGCAGCGCGCGGATTTCCTGGTGCTCGACGGCACCGATCCGGCGATCAGTGGCGTGAGCCCGTCGCAAGCGCTGGCCGGGATGGTCTTCGGCAACCATGGCGGCAACCCGATTCGCGACGTGGTTGTGGGCGGACGCTGGATCGTCGACAATCGTAGCCATGCGATGCAAGCCCATGCCCGGAAAGATTTTCTCGCGGCGCGCACCGCGCTGCTGACGTGAACCGGCCGGCGCCTGTCGCGCCGCCGGGCCCCATCAAGAAGCCGAGGAAGCCCCCCATGAAAACCCCAACCTTCAGCCTGCGGCGCGGCCGCGTTCCGATGCTGGTCTCGATGCCGCATGTGGGCACCGTGATTCCGTCCGCGCTGGCCGCCGACATGACGCCGGTCGCCGCCCGCGTCGACGACACCGACTGGCATCTCGAACGGCTCTACGATTTCCTCGAAAGTCTCGGCGTTTCGATTCTGGTGCCGTCTCATTCGCGCTACGTGATCGACCTGAACCGTCCGCCCGACAACGTCAACCTCTACCCGGGCCAGGACACCACCGGGCTGTGTCCGATCGACACCTTCGACAAGGAGCCGCTGTATGCGCCGGGCCGCGCGCCCGACGAGGCAGCCATCTTCCAGCGCGTGGCGACCTACTGGCAGCCTTATCACACGGCGCTGCAGGAAGAGTTGGCGCGGATCCATGCGCAGCATGGCCGCGCCTTGCTGTGGGATGCGCATTCGATCCGCTCGCAAGTGCCGCGCTTTTTCGATGGGCGGCTGCCGGATTTCAATTTCGGCACTGCCGGCGGCGCGAGCTGCGGGCCTGGGCTGGGCGAGCGGCTGCGCGATATCGTCGCCACCCATGGCGTGTATTCGACCGTGCTCAACGATCGCTTCAAGGGCGGCTATATCACGCGTCAGTACGGCCGGCCGGCGCAGCACATCCACGCCGTGCAGCTCGAACTGTCGCAAATCACTTATATGCAGGAAACGCTGCCCTATGGGTTCGACGAGACCCGCGCGGCAGCCGTGCGACCGGTGCTGCATGCACTGGTGGAGGCCATGCTTGCCTGGCCGGGTTGAAGCCGGTCGGGCAGGTAAAAATTTGTCGCACCGGGGCGTTGCCTAAGTCAGGGCTAAGCCTCGGCCGGCACAATCGAGTCTCCACATCCTGCCCGAAGGGAAATGTATGTCGTCGACGCACAAATACGATTCTGTCGCCAGAGCGTTGCACTGGCTGGTGCTGATTCTGCTGGTGGCCCAGTATGCGGTCGCCTGGACCATGCCCGATATTCGCAAGGACACCTTGCCGGTCGGCCTGGTTGCCTGGCATCTGTCGCTGGGCACCGCCTTGCTCGCCGCGATGGTTCTGCGGCTGGTCTGGCGCATCGGCCACCCGGCGCCGCCCGCCACGGATGTATCGCCGCTGTTGCATGGGCTTTCCCGTCTCACGCATGCGGCACTGTATCTGTTGCTGTTCATCGTGCCGGTGATGGGCTGGATCAACGCGTCGGCGCGTGGCTACGCGGTCAAGCTGTTCGGCAACATCACGCTGCCGGCGCTGTCTTCCACCGGCTCGGCGCTCGGCCACGAGATGGGCGACATCCACCAATACGCGGCCTATGGCCTGCTCGCCCTGATCGGCTTGCATGTGGCCGCTGCGCTGTATCACCACTTCGTGCGGCGTGACAGCACACTGCGGCGCATGCTGCCGAACGTCTGAGCCCCCTGCGACCGGCGCGCTCAGACGGCTTGTCCGACCTGCGCCGCGGCCGAGCGCCGTGGCGCTGGCACAAAGCAAAGCAGGGCAGCCATTGCCGCGGCAAGCAGCGCCGCGACAACCGCCAGGCCTGGATAGACGCTGCCGGTATGCGCCTTGAGGGTGCCGACCAGCGCCGGGCTGACCGCGCCGCCCAGGGCGCCGATCGCGGTGATGGTGGCAATCCCGCCGGCCGCCGCGCCGCCCTCGAGGTAGGCGGTCGGAATGGTCCAGAAAATACTCAGCACCGAATAGATGCAGGCCGACGCGACGACCAGCAGCACCGTCGTCAGCGCGACGCTGTGCGCTGCCAGCGGCAGCAGCAGGAAGCTCGCGGCGGTTGCCAGACCGCAACCGGCGACATGCCAGCGACGCTCCATCCGACGATCGGAACTGCGGCCGATCAGCACCATGCCGATGGCCGTGAAAATCGAAATCGCGCCGCTTAACCAGCCGATATTACCGACCTGCTGCACGCCGACCTGGCGCAGGATCGTCGGAATCCAGAATCCCACCGCGTTCAGGCCCATGAAAATCGCTACGTAAATCAACGACAGCAGATAAATGCGCGGGTTGCGCAGCACGTCGATCAGCTTCGCCGGCACCGCGCCTTGCTCGCTGCGGCGCCTGGCGTCGGCTTCGAGCGCGGCGAGCACGCGCGCCGTCTCGGCACCGTCGAGCCACTTCGCGTCGTGCGGACGATCGGTGAGCAGGAACATCGCCAGCAGGCCGAGCACGATGGCCGGCACGCCTTCGGCGATAAACAGCCATTGCCAGCCGCGCAAGCCGAGCGCGTCGTGCAAATGGCCCATGATCGCCCCCGAGACGGGCCCGCCGATGACGCCCGCCAACGGCACCGCGACGATAAACAGGCTGGTGATGCGGCCGCGTCGGTTGTCCGGGAACCAGTAGGTCAGATACAGGATGATGCCGGGGAAAAAGCCCGCCTCGGCCGCGCCGAGCAAAAACCGCAGCACGTAGAGCATCGGCGCGTTTTTCACGAACATCAGCAAGACCGTGATGACACCCCACGAAACCATGATGCGCAGCAGCGTCTTGCGCACCCCGATGCGCGCCAGCAGCAGATTGCTGGGCAGCTCGAACAGCACGTAGCCGATGAAGAACATGCCGGCGGCCACGCCGAACACCGCATCGTTCAGATGCAGGTCGTGCAGGAATTGCAACTTGGCGAAACCGATATTGACGCGATCGATAAAGTTGACGACGTAGCAGACGAACAGAAATGGCACGATGCGCCAGGCGATCTTGCGATAGATCGCGTCGTCTTGCGAGCGGGCGGGCGAGATGAACATGGATGTCTCCTGGATAACCCGCCGATGGAGCGCCAGCGGGTCCTGCTTTTATTGTGTGAGTCGATAAAACGGAGTGGCTGGCACGACGGCCGGGGCGGCCTACCACTCGCCAAAAAACACCCCCCACTGCTTGTGCGTATTGGTTTTGCTCTCCACGCTCGGATGGTCGATGGTCACGCGCCGTTTCAGCGTGCCGTACCAGTCGGCCAGCTTGCCGTGCATGCGCACGCGCACGGCCTCATGGGCGGGATCGGCACCGAGGTCGACGAATTCGCCGGGGTCGGCGCTCAGATCGAACAGTTGCGGACGGTACCCCAGCCAGTGCACATATTTCCAGCGCGCGTCGCGCACCATCCAGCCCCGGCACTCGTCGGGCCTGCGGCCCAGCGCCAGACGCGCGCCGCGAAAGCTGTAGTCGAGCTCCGACACCACGCAGTCGCGCCAGTCCGTGACCGCCTCGCCGCGCGTGAGCGGCAGCACCGAGACGCCTTCGATACGCTCCTCGTAGCCGGGCAGGCCGAGCGCGCCGAGCACGGTCGGAACTACGTCGATGCCCGACATGAAACGCGTCTCGGTGGTGCCGCGCGTGGCGTCTGCCTGAGGTGACGGGTCGTGAACGATCATCGGCACGCGCTGCACGGTGTCGTAGAACTGCTCCTTTTCGCCCAGCCAATGGTCGCCCAGGAAATCGCCATGATCGGCGGTAAAGATAATCAGCGTGTCCCGCCAGCGGTCGAGCCGCTCGAGCGTCTCCCAAAGCCGGCCGAGATGGTCGTCGATCTGCTGGATCAGGCCCTGATATACCGGCCGCACCGTGTTCGATACTTCTTCGCGAGAGAAATTGATGCATTCCTCCTGCGTTCGGTACGCGGCCAGCACCGGGTGGGCGTTCTCAAGCTCCGAGGCGCGCCGCGCCAGCGGCAGGCATTGGTCGAGCGCATACATGTCATGGTAGGGGCGGGGCGCCACGTAGGGCCAGTGCGGCTTCACGTAGGACAGGTGCAGCGCCCAGGGCTCGTCGCCCTGTTGCTCGATGTAACGGATCGCCTGGTCGGTCATGTAGGCGGTCTCGGAGTGCGGCTCGGCCACGCGCGAGGGCCACCGCACGTTGCGCATCTTCCAGCCGGAGTGGATCTCGCCGGCGTCGTCCTCGACGCTGATGACGAAGTCGCTCCATGGCCTGTCGCTGACGTAGCCGTTTTGCCTGAGGAAAGCCGGATAGCCGCTTTCATTGCCCGGCTCATGGTGACCGTCGTAGCGGTCAAGCTCCACGAACGAGCCGCTCGACAGTCGCTGCCCAAGCGCGCTGTTGCGGGCTATCTCGAGTCGTTCAAAACCACCGATGTCGGTCAGCACGTGGGTCTTGCCGGCCAGCGCCAGCGTGCGGCCGTGCCGCTGCAGATATTCTCCCAGCGTGATCTCGCCGAGCGACAGCGGCACCCGGTTCCAGTTCGCGCCATGGCTGCTCATGGTGCGGCCGGTGTAGTACGACATGCGCGAGGGGCCGCATACCCCCGAGGTGACGAACGCATTGTCGAAGCGCACGCCGCGCGCGGCCAGCGCGTCGATGTTGCGGGTGCGCAAATAGGGATGACCGTAGCAGCCGAGGTGATCCCGGCGCAATTGGTCGCACATGATGAACAGAACGTTTCGCGTCGCTGCCATGGCAAGATCGTGAGAGGTTTTTCGGCACACGGCCAATGAACCGACATGCTAGGCATCGCGCCGACGTTTGACCTAATCAAACATGTGTGCGACTGCACAAATCGTAGCGCACGACGGCGCCTGCGGCCTGAGCACGCCGATATAATTGAAACCGCTCCCGTTCCTGCCCACCATCATGCCGCGTCGATCGCCGTCCCCGTCAGCGCCTGCCGCGCCGCTGCTGAAAAATCCCGAGCATATCGAAGACTTTCTGCTGTACCGGATGCATAACCTGACACGTCTGGCGGTGCGCGGCGTCGGGCTGATGTTCCAGCGCGAGGTCGGCATCAGCCGGCGCGACTGGCGGATACTGGCCTTCGTCGGCAAGACGCCGCAAGTGAGCCTGAGCGACCTCGCTGCGTTGGCCAAGCTCGACATGGTGGTGACCAGCCGCTGCGTGGCGACGCTGGTCGAAGCCGGGTTGATCGCCAAGGTCCGCCTGAGTGCCAACAAGCGCATCACGGCGCTGACCCTGACCGAAGCGGGGCGCGACGCCTACGAACGCGCACGCCTTGGGGGACAGCGATACAACCGGGAATTCACCGCATGCCTGAGCGACCAGGAGGCGGAGTTGTTCGAGCGACTGCTGGTAAAGCTCGAGCGGCAGGCCAGGACATTGACACAGCGCGAGATCGAAAAAAGCGGCGGTGCGCCGGGCGACGGCAGCAATTAGGAGACCCCGGACGAGACTCGTCGAGATTTTGCTTGAAACCGCCGGATCATTTATTTAATATGTTAAGTAAATAACCGGCGCGCTTCGATCCGTGCCGCAGCCATTTCTGGAGAGAGATATGCGACAAGCCCGGATAGCCGTGGGAGCGACTCCGCCGAGGCAAGTCGGCGTGGCGGCCGGCTCGCTGCTGCCGTTCGACGCGCACGGCACCTACGCCGAGGGCACCTTCACGTGGCTGCCGCCAGTGACCGGCACCGTGTACGCAACGCTGCTGAACTTTCGTGGCGCTCTCCACGCGCTGGGCGAGAGCGTGCACGCCGCGCCGTATCTGGCGCCGCCCAACGCCCCCATTCTTTATTTGAAGCCGGTCAATACGCACGCCGGGCATGGTGCCGCCGTCGCGCTGCCGCCCGGCGAAGATGCGCTGCGGGTCGGCGCGTCGCTGGCGATCGTGTTCGGGCGCCAGGCCACGCGTGTCGACGCGCGCGATGCGCTCGACTACGTTGCCGGGTACACCGTGGCGGCCGACATCAGCGTGCCGCACGACAGCTATTATCGTCCGGCGGTGCGGCAGCAATGCCGCGACGGCTATTGCCCGCTCGGGCCATGGATCGTCGCCGCGGCCGACGTGCCGAATCCGGATGCGCTGGCCATCACGGTAAGGGTCAACGGCCAGATACGCCAGCAAAACCACACATCGAACCTGATCCGGCCGGTGGCGCAACTGATCGCCGAGGTCACCGCCTTCATGTCGTTGCGGGCCGGCGACGTACTGCTGGTGGGCGCGCCCGAGGGTGCACCGCTGGCGCACGCGGGAGATCGCATCGAGATCGATATCGAAGGCGTCGGGGTGCTCGCGCACAGCGTCGTGGCTGCCGCACAAGGAGACGAGTAAGCGATGAAGACCGCACGCGTGGCCTATGACGGCCTGATCCATCTGGCCCATCCTGCGCAGGCCGGCTCGCTGCGCCTGGCGGACGGCCGCCAGGTCGCCGAGACCGAGGTGACCTGGTTGCCGCCGATCGAGCCGCGCACCACCTTCGCGCTCGGGCTGAACTATGCGGATCACGCAAAGGAGCTCGCCTTCAAGGCGCCAGAGGAGCCTCTGGTGTTCCTAAAGGGTCCCGGGACATTCATCGGACACCGCGCTCGCACCGTGCGCCCCGACGGCGTGAAGTACATGCATTACGAATGCGAACTGGCGGTGGTGATCGGAAAAACCGCGCGCGGCGTCAGGGCGCGCGACGCCTACGAGTACGTGCGCGGCTATACGGTGGCCAACGACTATGCGATTCGTGACTATCTAGAAAACTATTACCGGCCGAACCTGCGAGTGAAAAATCGCGACACCTGCACACCGCTCGGGCCCTGGCTGACCGATCGCGACGACATCGCCGACCCGATGAATCTGACGCTGCGCACCACGGTCAACGGCAAGCTCACGCAAGAGGGCTCGACACGCGACATGATTTTCAGCATTCCGTGGCTGATCGAATATTTCAGCGGCTTCATGACACTCGATGCCGGCGACATGATTCTGACCGGCACGCCCCAGGGCCTCGCGGACACCCGGCCCGGTGACGAAATCGTCACCGAAATCGAGGGCGTCGGGCGCCTGGTGAATACCATCGTCGCCGAACACGACTATTACGGCGCACGCTGAACGCGCCGCCGCATCTGGAGAAACGGACCATGATCAAGCATTGGATCAACGGCAAGCAGGTCGACAGCCGCGAGACGTTCATCACGCTCAACCCCGCGACCGGCGAGGAAATCGCCGCGGTCGCCGCGGGCGGCGAAGCCGAAGTCGAGGCGGCGGTGGCCGCGGCCAAGGCAGCGTTCCCCGGGTGGGCCAATACGCCGGCCAAGGAGCGAGCGCGCATCATGCGCCGGCTGGGCGAGCTGATCCAGGAGAATGTGCCGCGCCTGGCCGCGCTGGAGACCCAGGATACCGGTCTGCCGATCTCGCAGACCGCCAGGCAGCTGATTCCACGCGCCTCGGAAAATTTCAATTTCTTCGCCGAAGTTTGCGTGCAGATGAACGGCCGCACCTACCCGGTCGACGACGCCATGCTCAATTACACCCTCTATCAGCCGGTGGGCGTGTGTGCGCTGATCTCGCCCTGGAACGTGCCGTTCATGACAGCCACCTGGAAAGTCGCGCCGTGCCTGGCACTGGGCAATACCGCTGTATTGAAGATGTCGGAGCTCTCGCCGCTCACCGCCGATCAGCTCGGCCTGCTGGCGCTCGAGGCCGGCGTGCCGCCCGGTGTGCTGAACGTGGTACAGGGCTTTGGCGCCACCGCCGGCGACGCGCTGGTGCGGCATCCGGACGTGCGCGCGGTGTCGTTTACCGGGGGCACCGCCACCGGTCAGCGCATTATCGAACGGGCCGGCCTGAAGAAATTTTCGATGGAGCTCGGCGGCAAGTCGCCGGTGCTGATTTTCGACGATGCCGACCTCGAGCGGGCGCTCGATGCGGCCCTGTTCACGATCTTCTCGATCAACGGCGAGCGCTGCACCGCCGGGTCGCGCATCTTCGTGCAGGAAACCGTCTACGACGATTTCGTGCGCCGCTTCGCCGAGCGCGCCGACCGCCTGACGGTGGGCGATCCGACCGACGAGCGGACTCACGTAGGCGCCATGATCACACGCCAGCACTGGGACAAGGTCACCGGCTACATCCGCCTGGGCGAGCAGGAGGGCGCCTCGATCGTGGCCGGCGGCCCCGAGCGGCCGGCCGGCCTGCCCGCGCATCTGCAGAACGGCAATTTCGTGCGGCCCACGGTGCTTGCCAACGTCGAGAACCGCATGCGGGTGGCGCAGGAGGAAATCTTCGGCCCGGTCGCGTGCCTGATCCCGTTCAAGGACGAAGCCGACGGTCTGGCGCAAGCCAACGACGTCAAATATGGGTTGGCTTCGTACGTATGGACCCAGGACGTCGGCAAGGTCCATCGCCTGGCACGCGGCATCGAGGCCGGCATGGTGTTCGTCAACAGCCAGAATGTGCGCGACTTGCGCCAGCCGTTCGGCGGCGTCAAGGCATCGGGTACCGGCCGCGAAGGGGGAGAATACAGCTTCGAGGTATTCGCCGAAATCAAGAATGTGTGCATTTCGATGGGCAGCCATCCGATTCCCAAGTGGGGCGTTTGAGGCCGGCGAACCAGTCCGGCCAGGCAGGTGAAAGTCAAAGGAGAGAGACGCGAGATGGGTAAATTGTCGCTGGCGGCCAAAGTCACGCACGTGCCGTCGATGTATCTGTCCGAGCTGCCCGGCAAGCATCATGGCTGCCGCGAGGCAGCCATCGCCGGGCACCGCGAGATCGGCCGGCGTTGCCGTGAGCTTGGCGTCGACACGATCGTGGTGGCGGACGTGCACTGGCTGGTCAACGCGGGTTATCACGTCAATTGCAACAGCCGCTTCAAAGGCACATACACCAGCAACGAGCTGCCGCATTTCATCAAGGACATGGCCTACGAGTATCCGGGCAACCCGGCACTCGGTCGGCTCATCGCGCAGACCGCGAGCGCGCGGGGAGTATTCACGCGCGCGCATGAGATCGACAGCCTCGAGCTCGAATACGGCACGCTCGTGCCGATGCGCTATATGAACGGCGACCAGCATTTCAAGGTGGTGTCGATCGCCGGCTGGTGCGCATGGCACCAGCTCGACGAGAGCCGCCGGTTTGGCGCCGCGCTCAAGGAGGCGATCGAGCAAAGCGATGCCAACGTGGCGTTTCTCGCCAGCGGCTCGCTGTCGCACCGCTTCAACGACAACAACAGCCCGGAAGAGGCGATTCACGAGATCAGCCGCGAGTTCTTCCGCCAGGTCGACCTGCGCGTGGTCGAACTGTGGAAGCAGGGCGATTGGGCCACCTTCTGCAAAATGCTGCCCGAATACAACGAGCATTGCATCGGCGAAGGCGGCATGCACGACACGGCGATGCTGCTGGGGCTGCTCGGCTGGGACGCCTACGACAAGCCGGTGGAAATCGTCACCGATTACTTCGCCAGCTCGGGCACCGGACAGATCAATGCGATCTTCCCGGTGTCCTGATCCATTTCAATCCGCTGGAGGTTTGCGATGCCCCACGTCATCGTCGAATACACCGACAACATCCGCGGCGAGGCCCACGTGCCGGCGCTGCTCAAGACCATCAACGAGACCCTGATCGCGCAAGGCGACGTGTTTCCGATCGGCGGCATACGCTCGCGCGCGATCGAACTGCACGACTACCGCATGGCCGATGGCGACCCCGGGGCCGACTATGCGTTCGTGCACGTCACGCTCAAGATCGCCGGCGGGCGCGACGAAGCGGTCAAGAAACGGGCCTGCGACGCGCTGTTCGACGCCATCAAGCAGCATTTTGCGGCGCTGTATGCGCGGCGCTACCTGGCGTTGTCTCTCGAGCTGGTGGAGTTCAGCGAAGGCGGCAGCTATAAGCACAACAATGTGCATTCACGCTTCAGGAAGGATTGATACCGATGCTTAGCCGAGACACCATCGAGCAGATCGCCGCGCGCCTGCACGAGGCCGAGCAAAAGCGCGTGCAGATCCGTCAGATTTCGCTCGATTATCCCGAGATCACGATCGAGGACGCCTACGCGATTCAGCATGCGTGGGTATCGATGAAGCTGGCCGTGGGGCGCACCGTCAAGGGGCACAAGATCGGCCTGACCTCGCGCGCGATGCAGATGTCCTCGCAGATCGACGAGCCCGATTACGGCACCCTGCTCGACGATATGTTCTTTGCCGAAGGCGGCGACGTGCCGGCCGCGCGCTTCATCGTGCCGCGCGTCGAGGTGGAGCTGGCGTTCGTGCTGGGCAAGCCGCTCGCGGGCCCGAATTGCACGCTGTTCGATGTCTATGACGCGCTCGACTATGTGATTCCGGCGCTGGAGATCATCGATGCGCGCAGCCAATCGATCGATCCCGACACGCGGCGCCCACGCAAGGTCTTCGATACGATCTCGGACAATGCAGCCAATGCCGGCGTGGTGTTGGGCGGGCGGCCGATCAAGCCGTTCGATGTCGATCTGCGCTGGGTCTGCGCAATCCTGTCGCGCAACGGCGTGATCGAGGAAACCGGCGTGGCCGCGGGTGTCCTGAATCATCCTGCCAACGGGGTCGTGTGGTTGGCCAACCGGCTCGCGCGGTTCGACGTCTCACTTGCTGCCGGCGAGGTCGTCCTGAGCGGTTCGTTCACCCGGCCGGTGCTGGCGCGCGCCGGCGATACGTTCCACGCCGATTATGGTCCGATGGGCTCGATTGCCTGTCATTTCGCTTGAGGAGCAAGCCATGGAATTTCCGCGCAACACATTCAGGCAGGCGCTGTTGGCCGGCGAACAGCAGATCGGTCTATGGCTCGGCCTGGCCAGTGCCTACACGGCCGAGCTGCTGGCCGGCGCCGGCTTCGACTGGCTGCTGATCGACGGCGAGCATGCCCCCAACAACGTGCCGTCGATACTTGCCCAGTTGCAGGCGGTGGCACCATACCCGGTGCGCCCGGTGGTGCGCGCGGCGTGGAACGATGCGGTGCAGATCAAGCAGTTGCTCGACATCGGCGCCCAGAACCTGCTGGTGCCGATGGTGCAGGACGCCAACCAGGCCGCGGCGGCAGTGGCGGCCACCCGCTACCCGCCGCAGGGCATCCGCGGGGTCGCGAGCTCGATCGTTCGCGCTTCGCGCTGGAATCGGGTACCGGATTACATCCATCGGGCCAACGACGAAATGTGCGTGCTGGTGCAGGTCGAGACACGCGCGGCGCTGGCCAATATCGAGGCAATTGCCGCGGTGGATGGCGTCGACGGGATATTCATCGGGCCGGCCGATCTCGCGGCCGATTTCGGCCACCTCGGCAACCCGGGCCACCCCGACGTGCAGCGCGCGATCGACGACGGCCTGAGGCGCATTCGCGCGGCAGGCAAGGCGGCCGGCATACTGAGCAGCGACGAAAAACAGGCTCGCCACTATATGGCGCAGGGCAGCACCTTCACGGCGGTCGGCGTCGATGCGGCAGTGCTGGCACGCAGCGCGCAGGCGCTCGCGGCGCAATTCAAGGACGGCGCGAGCGCAGCGGCTGCCGACCGGCGCGATAAAGCGTATTAGTAGCTGGGCCCGGCGTTATCGCCCCGCCTGATCGAGCGCGCTGTTCAGGGTGGCGAGCGACTGCGCGCCGCTCATGCGCGCGCCGTTGGCGAAGATGATGGTCGGCGTGGCGCTGACATCGAGCCGGCCACCGAGCGCCAGATTGCTGTCGAGCGCGCCGGCGTTGCACGACGCCTGGGGTTGCGGCTTGCGCTGCTTGAGCATCCAGTCCGTCCAGGCGGCGTCGCGATTGGGCGAGCACCAGATGTCGCGCGACATCGGCTTCGAGTTGGGCGTCAGCACCGGGAACAGGAAGGTGTAGATCGTCACATTGTCGACGTGTTGCAGGGTCTGCTCGAGGCGCTTGCAAAAAGGGCAGTACGGATCGGCGAAGATCGCCATCTTGCGGCTGCCGTTACCCTTGACGGTCTTGATCGCGTCGGCCAGCGGCAGGCTCGCGAAGTCGGTCTTCCGGGCGGCCTGCAGGCTGGCCTCGGTCAGGTTCTTGCGTCCCTGGGTCTGAATGAGCTGGCCCACCAGCATGTATTTCCCGGCACGATCGGCGTAGATGATTTTGTGATCGACATAAACTTCGTAAATGCCGGGCAGCGGCGTCGCCGAGACCTTCGACACGCTCAGGCCGTCGCCCAGGTTCTGGTCCAGCGCGGCCTGCATGGCTGCCACCGTCGGCGGCGTCTCGGCCCAGGCCGGGGCAAGCGCGCCGAGCAGCGCGGCGCACAGCAAGGTGCGGCTTACGACAAATGATTTCATGGGGATTATCTGGCGTGCAGTGATTGATACAGCATGTAAAGGGCGACCAGGACGATCATCCCGGCAAAAATGCGGTTCAGCGCGCCGCGCTTGTTGGCGAGATGCCCGGCCGCACGAGCGCCGAGCCATCCGCCGATGACGCCGCCGGCGACGAACTCGATCGCGATCGTCCAGTCGACCTGGCTGGTCAGCGCGTAATTGATCGCCGTAGTCAGTCCGAACGACCCCACCGCGAACAGCGACGTACCGATCGCTTCGGCGATCGGCATCGGTCCGGCGAACATCAGGCCCGGGACGATCAGAAAGCCGCCACCGATGCCAAAGAACCCCGACAGGCCGCCCGCGCCGAGCCCGGTGCCCCACAGCCGCGGGTGAGCGCCGGGGCTGAGGGTCTGGCCGGGAGCATGCGCCGCCTTGGGCCGCAGCATCAGGAAGGCCACGAAGCACATCAACAGGGCGAAATAGATCAGCAGGCTATGACCGTCGACCAATTTGCCGATCGACGAACCGATGGCCGCGCCGATCACGCCGCTGGCCGCGAACGAAAACGCTGCACGCCAACGCACGCGGCCGGCACGGGCATGCGGAATCAGATTGATATAGGCGTTGGTCGCCACCGCCAGTGCCGACGTGCCGATCACCAGATGAGGGTCTTTCAACCCCACCACATAAAGAATGAGCGGCACTGCGAGAATCGAGCCGCCGCCGCCGACCAGGCCCAGCGAAAAACTGACGAAACCGCCGCACAACGCGGCCACCACGCCTTGGGTCAGCGAGGGCATTGCAAAAATATCCATGATTTCATTGCTCGAAAAGCGCTTGGCCCAATGCGTGCGGGAAACCCTGCGGCGGGGAACCAACGATAGTTGCGGTATTGAATCCGACGCTTGCCGGCGAGATTGCCGGCTGCGGGCTTCATATTACTAGATGAAATAAGCATATATCTATGAGTAATATGGTACGTAAAAGTGCCCGCCTTGTCAAAGCGAAGCACAGCCCTCGTACACGCTCATGCGTGGCGAAGCGGAGGTTGACAGGAGAGAGCGGCCGCACCGGGCCGAGCGAGCCATGAATTAAAGTCGAACTTTAATTCATGGCTTTAAATCTTTGTTTTATTTATATTTATGCAGCAGAACTCATTCGCTGCCCAGGACATGGCCGTTGACGGTGCGGCCGTACATCGAATACTTGGAGTCGTGATACTTGAGGCGCGTGGCCTCGACCGACCCAGTGAAACGCGGATCCTGCGGCCGTTCATGACTATCCATGAAAGTCGCCACGTCCCACGCTTGCTGATCGGTCAGCGAACCGCCCAGGCCCAGCGGCATATTGGCCTTGATGAAGTTCGCCGCGTTCTGGATCGAATGCATGCCAGCACCCCAGTTGAACGAGCGCGCGCCCCACAGCGGCGGGAACACCACCTTGCCGCCACTCGACTGTCCTTGCCCGTCCGGGCCGTGGCATAGCGCGCAGTGCTGCGCAAAAACCTCGCTGCCGCGCGCGTAGCTCGGGGTAAGCGCAGGCGCGGACAGTTTCGGATATCCACGTCCGGCCACCGGCCCGCCGACCGGTGCGCCAGTGGACAGCCAATACGCATAGCTCTCGAGGGCCACCAGCACCGGATCGCCCAGCGGCGGCGCCTTGCCGTTCATGCTGAAGCGGAAGCAGCCTTGCATGCGTTCGGCGAAAGTATTCACGTGGCCGTTTTTGCTGCGATAGGCCGGATAGGAGATATACGCGGCCCACAACGGGCTTGAATTCGGCCGCCGGCCGGCATCGAGGTGGCAACTGGCGCAATTGAGCGAATTGCCGACGAACTGGCCGGCCAAGGTGCCTGTATGGAGAAAAATCTGCTCGCCCAGCTTGACCGACTTGCCGAATTCGCCTTTGGGCATCGCGCTCTCGGGCGGCGGCGTGAACTGGACCGGCGCGGGGCCAGCGGCATTGGCGCCGGACAGACCACCGATGGCGAGCAGCAGGCCAAGCAGGGAGGCGCTGAGCAACGAGTGAGTACGCTTCATTGTCCACCTCCATGTACGTTCGCTTGCGTCGTCACCGGGTGGCCCAAGCCGCCGTAATAGGTCGACACGGCGGTGATATCGGCCTCGGACAGCTTGCCCGCGACCATATGCATCAAGCCCAGGGGCCCCGGCGGGCGGGTACCTGCCTGGAACGCATGCAGCTGGCCTGCGATGTAGGCCGTTGGCTGGCCTGACAGCGGCGGGAATGCCGCGCCCACGCCGATGCCGCCCGGACCGTGGCACTGCGCGCAGGCGGGCAGGCCGGCCAGCCAGCGTCCTCGATTGGCCAGCCAGGCACCGGCATCGGTCGGCTCGATGGCCGCATCATTAATCGGCGGCACGGCAACCGGTGCGGGCAATTGACTGAAATAAGCCGCCACCGCGATACGCTCGCGCGGCGTCAGCGCCTTGGCGAAGGGCTGCATGATCGGATTCTGGCGCTGCCCGCTGGCAAATGCGTCGAGCTGGCCCACCAGATACGCGACGCTGAGCCCCGCCAGACGAGGAAAGCCCGCCGCCGCGTTTCCTTGCCCCGCCGTGCCGTGGCAACTGACGCAAGCCGATACGCCCTGATTGGTGCCATGCGTGGCAATGGTCTGGCCCAGTGCCACCGGCGCTGCTGCCGCCGCGGACGTAGCGGACGTCGCGGCTGGCATCCCGGGTGTTTGTGCCCGTGCCTGATGCACAATGATGAAAGTACCCGTCAGTGCCGTGGCCAGCAGCCACCATGGGTGTTCGCCTCGGCGTCGTGCCGAGGCCCTTCGGACTCGCTCCATATTCGCCCCCTCTAATAATTGTCAGTGTCTGCTGCCGTGCCGGCCGCAGCGATTGATGGTGCGTGTTGATGCTGCCGGTCGGACGTCACGATTGCGATCATAGCGCGTGTCGGATCGCCCGCACAGCCCGTGCCGCGGTGCCCGCGGCCCTTGTATGTTTAGACCAGACCAGCGCGGTACAGTCTGATCACCGCTGAGGTGACCGGACCGGAGCGTGCAGCCTGGTAGGCCCTGGAGTCGGCGAGCGTGCTCGCCAGCTCGTGACTGAGTCGATTGCGCACGGACCCCGTGCTGGTCTTCCTGACGCCCGAACGGTTAGTCGAGCGGTTTGCTGCCTGCTCGCATGCACAAGGAAGGGATATGAAGACCATGTCTGGATCATCCGTGATGGTGGGCATCGACGTTGCAAGCGCCCATGTCGATGTGGCTTGCGTGGGAGCGGTCTTGCCGCCCGAACTGGCGCATCTCAGCAACGATGCCGAGGGGCATTCGGCCCTGGCTGACGCCTTGGCGAAGCTGCAGCCCGGGCTGGTGCTGATGGAGGCCACCGGAGGCTACGAGGCGGCGTTGGCCTGCGCGCTGCAAGCGGCGGGAATGCGCGTGGCGGTGATCAACCCGCGTATGGCGCGGGACTTCGCCCGCGCGATGCAGCGCCTGGCCAAGACCGACCGCATCGACGCGGCCACCCTGGCCGAGTTCGCCAGCGTGCTGGCCCAGCGCCCTGACTGCGAGCGCTTCGTGCGCCCGCTGAGCGAGCCCGAGCAACAGGATCTGGCGGCCCTGGTCACCCGCAGGCGCCAGCTCGTGGCCATGCAACTGTCCGAGCGCCAGCGCCTGCGGCTGGCTCGCCCGGTCACGCGCCCGAGCATCGATGCCATGTTGGAGGCCATCGGGCGCCAGCTCGACGACGTCGACGCCGAGATGGTGAGCCATGTCGAACAGCATCATGCCGTGATGGCCAAGCTGTTGCAAAGCGTGGCCGGCATCGGCCGCATCGCCGCAGCGACCCTGATCGCCGAGCTGCCCGAGCTGGGCAGGCTCAACCGGCGCCAGATCTGCGCGCTGGTCGGCGTGGCGCCCTACGCCAACGACTCGGGCTCCAGCCGAGGCCGACGACGCATCACGGGAGGGCGCTTCGAGGTGCGCCGCGCCCTGTACATGGCCACGCTCACTGCAACGCGGTTCAACCCCGCCATCCGTGCCTTCTACGAGCGCCTGGTGGCCGCGGGCAAGCTCAAGAAGGTGGCCTTGATCGCCTGCATGCGCAAGCTGATCACCCACCTCAATGCCATCACCCGGGACCACTTGAACGCTCAAAATCAACCCCTCACTGCTTGACTTTCAACACGGTTACTCAGCCCTGCGGGCGCGCGGCCGCCGCCGGCTGCCCGCAGGCCAGATTGGCGGGCACGGCGATATCCATCATCTTGGGCGTCGGCAAATTGAGGTTATTCATCAGTGCGATGTATTCGCTCTCGGTCTTGCCCGCCAGACGCGGATTGAAGCGTTTTTCCTCGCCGATGCTCGAGGCCGTCCAGCCTTTGTAATCGTGACCTGGGTAGAGGGTCGTGTCGTCGGGCAGGCGAAACAGCTTATTGGCGATCGAATCCCACGAACGGGCCGGGTCGCCGCCCTGAAAATCCGTGCGTCCGGTGCCGCGAATCAGCAGCGCATCACCGGTGAAGACCGCGCGCGGCGCAACCGGCCCTAGCACGAAACTGAACGACTCGTCGGTGTGCCCGGGCGTGTACAACGCGCACAGTTCGATGCCGTCCACGCACAGGATTTCCCCGTCGCCCACACGCCGCGACACGCATTCCGCTCGGGAGCGCTCGCCCATGATCGTGGTGCATTGGGTCGCGTCGCGCAGATCGCCGAGCGCGGTCACGTGATCGGCATGGGTGTGGGTGTCGATCGCATGCACCAGCCGCAGCTCGAGTTGTTCGATCAGCGTCGTGTAGTCGGCCAGGCGTTCCTTCACCGGGTCGATGAGCAGCGCTTCGCCGCCGGGCCTGGAGGCGAGCAGATAGGTATATGTGCTCGATGTCGCGTCGAAAAACTGGCGAAAAATCATGGGGATGTCGGCCTATGACGTCAATATTACTTATTGGAATAAACATATACCTATAAGTAATATGCTATAAGCCGGCAACTTTCCTGTCAATGCGGTCTTGCACTATGAATGCGGCGCCTGACCCAACATCACTAGTACACGATGGAGCTGGCCGTCGTCGACCAGCGCGACGCTGTGGGTATTCGAGGGCAGGGGCACGCCGTCCAGTTCGACCCGCGCGACGCCTTTGGACACGCCCTGGGGGTTATCGACTGTTATCAGGTAGTGCGTCGCGCCATGTCGGTAGTCGAGCCGGAAGCTGCGCCAGTCGCGAGGGATGCAAGGATCGACGGTCAAGTTCTCGCCATGCTTTTGCAGGCCCAGGACCGATTCGAGTCCGCCGCGATAAAGCCACCCGGCCGAACCGGTATACCAGGTCCAGCCACCGCGCCTGACGTGCGCCGGCGCGGCATAAATATCGCCCGCCACCACATACGGCTCGACCTTATAGGCGTGCACGCCGGCACGGGTCGAGGCATGATTGACGGGATTGAGCATCTTGAGCAAATCACCCGCCCGATCCCCGTCGCCCAGCATTGCATAGGCGATCATGCACCACGCCGCGGCATGCGTATATTGGCCGCCGTTCTCGCGCACGCCGGGCAGGTAGCCTTTGATGTATCCGGGATCATACGGCGTTTTATCGAACGGCGGCGCGAGCAGCAGCACCAGATCATCGCCCGGCCTAATCAAATACTGCTCGACCGACGCCATCGCGCGCCGTTGCCGCGCGAGCTCGGCCGCGCCCGATATCACGCTCCAGCTTTGCGCCAGCGAATCGATCCGGCACTCCGCATTGGCCGAACTGCCCAGCGGCGTGCCGTCGTCGAAATAGGCGCGCCGATACCAGGCGCCATCCCAGGCGTCTTTTTTCAACGCGGCGCGCAAGGCGGCGGCGTGCTTGTGCCAGCGCTCGACGCAGGCATGCTCGCCGCGCGCGGCGGCGAGCACGGAAAATTTCGCGATGGTCGAGTACAGGAACCAGCCAAGCCACACGCTTTCCCCCTTGCCCGCCTGGCCCACGCGGTTCATGCCGTCGTTCCAGTCGCCGCCGCCCATCAACGGCAGCCCATGCGCTCCATTGGCCAGGCTGCAATCGATCGCGCGCACGCAATGCTCGAACAGCGTCCCGGTCTGGGCCGAGACCTTCGGCGCGTAATAGGCGTCTTCGTGCTCGGCCGGCACCGCAGGGCCTTCGAGGAATGGCAGCCCTTCATCCAGGACAGCCGCGTCGGCAGTTACCGACACGTATTGCGCGACCACATACGGTAACCAGAGGCGGTCATCGGAGATATGGGTACGCACACCGCGCCCCTGCTGCGGATGCCACCAATGCTGCACGTCGCCCTCGACAAACTGCCGGGCAGCCGCATCCAGCAGATGAGCGCGCGCGAGATCCGGCCGCGCCATATTCAGCGCCATGCAGTCTTGCAGTTGATCCCGGAATCCATAAGCGCCGCTGGCTTGGTAAAAGGCTGCGCGCGCCCACATCCGGCACGCCAGCACCTGATAGAGCAGCCAGCCGTTGAGCATCAGATCGGTGGCGCGATCCGGGGTTTCGACCTGCACCTTGGTCAAGATGCGGTCCCACTGCGCATTTACTTCGGCGAGCACTTCCGTCGGGTCGAGCGCGCGGTAGCGGCCGATCAGTTGCCGGGCTGCCGGCCGGTCGGCGGTCTGGCCGAGCAGGAAAGTCAGCTGCACGCGTTGGCCGGGCGCGAGTTCAACCGCGGTCTGAAGCGCGCTGCATGGATCGAATCCGGCGCCGGTGCGGTTGCTCAGGCCGGCTGAGCCAGCCAATGCCGCCGGTTGCTCGAGCGTGCCGTTGCGGCCGATGAATTCGGTGCGATCACCCGTCCACGACGTTTTGCGGCCGACCCAGTCGACGAAGGCAATGCGCTTGCCGAACCCGGCATTCCAGGGGTTGGCGGCAAACATCGCGCCGGTCTGCGCATCCATTTCCGTCACGATGAACGGAGCGCTGGCGGCCCTGGATGTGCCCAACACCCACTCGGCATAACCCGTCACCGAGAGTTTGCGCGGGCGGGAAGACAGGCTCTCCAGCGTCAGGACCGAAATCTTGACCGGATCGCTCCAGCTCACGAATTGCAGCAATTCGCTCATCACGCCGTGCGAGCTGTGCTGAAAACGGCTATAGCCATGGCCGTGACGGGCGATGTAGCGGGTGTTTTCGATTCGTATCGGCAGTGCAGTGGGCGCCCAAAGCTCCCCCGTTTCGTCATCGCGCAAATAAAACACCTCGCCCGGCGTATCGCAAACCGGATCGTTGGACCAAGGCGTTAGCTGGTTCGCCTGGCTGTTCTCCGACCACGTGTAGCCGGCACCGGACTCGGAGACTTGAAAGCCGAAAGCCGGATTCGCAATTACGTTGATCCAGGGCGCCGGCGTACGCTGATCCGGCCCCAGCACGGTGACATACTCGCGGCCCTGGCTGGCGAAGCCGCCCAGGCCATTGAAAAACTCCAGCGTCGGCACGGCCGGCAGCGCCGTTTGCGCGAATGCCCGGGGCGTCAGCGGCGCCGGCAAGGGCGGTGGGGCGACCGGCTTGGATTCCGCGCGGCGCAGGCGCAACACCTGCTCCTCCAGGCTGCCTTGCTGGATGCCCAGCACCACCGCGCGCGCCGCGCACAACAGCAGATCCCGTTCGGAAGCCTCGATCAAGTCGGCGCGCAGCACGAAAATGCCGCCACCCCTGCCCCCCGGGGCGGGCGTCGCCTGGCAGCCGCTCACCATATTTTCCAGCGACGTTTGCAAATCCTGGACATAAGAGGCTTTTCTCTCGTTCAGGATAACCAGATCGACCGCCAGGCCCTTGCCATGCCAATATTCGTGCGCGCGCAGCAACTGCCGGACAATTTCACGATCTTCCTGATCGTCGGTGCGCACCAGCACAATCGGCAGATCTCCCGAAATGCTATAGCGCCACAGGGCCGTGGCATTGAGCGTATTACGCTTGAGTACCTCGCTGCTGGGTCGCATGACGGGGTCGGAATAGAGCACCCGATTGGCGAGGTACTGAAAGGTATGCGCTTCCTCCGCCGTGATCCCGAGATGGTGCAGGCGCACCTGGCCCTGCGTCCACGCCAGGGTCGAGATGCGCTCGAAACTCGCCGCATCGCGGTATTTGTCCGCCAGATCGATGATCTCACCGCGGGTTGGCGCGACCATGGTGGCGAACAGGATATCCGCCGTGGCGCCAGCCGCGACCTGCACGCGAGTGCGCAGGCTCAGCACCGGATCGAGCACCGATCCCACGGTATTGGAGAGCGGCCGGCCGTCCATGATCGCGACCGGATCGCGTATTGGGTGGCCGCGCCCGAGAAAGCGGGCACGATCGGTCTCATAGCCGACGTTTTCGCTGCGCGAGCCGCCGGCCAGGATGTGCGCGGCCCATACCGGGGCGTCGGTAGCGCTGTGCGGTCGTCGCATGGCCAGCAGACCGTGCACTTCCGGCAAGTATTCGGTATGGATGAAAAGATTCGAAAAGGCCGGGTGCGTCGCGTCGGCCGCCATGGGCGCGAGCACGACCTCCGCATAGGAAGTCAGTTCGATTTCCACGGCTTGCGCGCCCGAATTGGTAAGCGTGAGACGGCGGATCTCGGCGTTGTCTTCCGGCGAAACAATGATTTCCAGACAGGTCGAAAGGGTCCCGTCGTGGCGCACGAAGCGGGCTCGATCCTCCGAGAAAACCACCTCGTAGCGATCGGGTTCCAGGCCGAGCGGCTGATAGGTTGCAGACCACACGTCGCCGCTCGCGGTATCGCGCAGGAAAATATAGCTTCCCCAAGCGTCGCAAGTGACATCCTCGCGCCAGCGCGTCACGGCCAGACCATCCCAGACGCTATACCCCGAGCCCGCGGTGGTCACCATCACGGCATAGCGCCCGTTCGACAGCAGATGAGTCGACGGCACGGCTTGCCGGGCCGAGTGAAAGCGGCGGGAAACAGGCCTGATGATCTCTTTGGCCAGTACCGCATCGGCGATATCCGGGCGAACTTGAGCTTTTCCGACTTCACGTGGACGCGGTTCCTGCAGCAGCAGATCGGCGGCGCGAACGATCGGTTGACGATGAAAGCGGCGGCGCATGACATCGTCGAACAGCACGTTGCCAAGCGCCACCAGGGACATTCCCTGGTGGTGGGTCATATAGGTGCGCACGGGCGCCACGCTGCGGTTTTCGGGCAGGCGCGACGGCGTGAAATCGATCGCATCGTAGTAACCGAAGATGCCGCGCCCGCCGGCTGCATCGAGTTGCTTGAAGTTGGCGACGGCCGCGCGCGTATCGTACATGGCGGCGAGCAGGGTAGCGTACGGCGCAATCACCAGGTGCTGTGCCAAGCCGCGTTTCAATCCCAGTTCCGGGATGCCGAAGTCGGCATACTGATACGTCAAGGCGCGATCGCGGACGTTATAGGCCGACTCGGAAACGCCCCACGGCAGGTGTCGCTCGCGCCCGTATGCGATTTGCCGCTTGACGGCCAGATGACAGGTTTCATCCAGCAGGCTGTATGACGGCGTGAACATCACCAGCGAGGGCATCAGGTACTCGAACATCGAGCCTGACCAGGACATCAGGACCGCGCCGCTGCCCTGTGGCGTCATCGGACGTCCCAGGCGGAACCAATGGGTGGCCGCGACGTCGCCCTTGGCGATGGCGATAAAGCTGGCCAGGCGGGACTCCGAAGCGAGCAAATCGTAGTAGCTGTTGTCCAGCACTCCTTCCTTGATGCGATAACCCACCGAGAACAGGCGGCGTTCGGGATCGAAAAGAAAGCCGAATTCCATTTCCTCGCATAGACGCCTTGCAGTCGCAGCCAGGGCTTCGAGCCGACCGGCCAGCCCGGCGCAGGCATTTCCGATCGGATGCAAGGCGTCACGGGCGACAGCGGCGGCATCGCCAAAGCCGTGTCCGGTGGCGGGGCCGGCCGACAATGCCGTACTGAGCGAATGGCAAAAATCAGGAGTCGCGGCGATCGAGATGCCGGGCTGCAATGCGCCCTCGCGACGCGGCAAAGGCGTGGCGTATTCGATTGCCTGCACAAGCGAGGTCGGCACGCATAACGGCAGGTCGCGACGATGGCTGGCGACATCGGCGCGGATCGATTGCGCCCAGGCCAGCACCTCGCTGTGCTGCGCGTCGCCTCGCTCCGCGGCAAAAGTCTGCGCCAGATCGAGCAGCGTCGCCGCCCGCTCTTCGAGCCCATGCCATCGGCCGGACCAGTCGACGTCGTTCATTGGCGCCTCAAGCAGCCACTGTTCGAAATCATCGAGCCCTTCGTTGAGCTGACGCAAGTTGACCGTCAAGGTACGGCGGTCGTCTCGCTCGGCCTGGATCGCTTCGCGCAGCAGCCATACGGTATCCCGGACTCCCGCCAACTGTGCTGCGCAAAACACCGGCTGCTGCGCCATTTCGAGGCAGCCGCTGGCAAGCGCGAGCAAGTGGCCAGCCAGATTACCGCTGTCGACCGACGAAATATATTGCGGATTGAGCGGGCTTAGCGTGCAGGTGTCATACCAATTGAAAAAATGTCCGCGAAAACGCTGCAGGGCCTGCATCGTCCCCAGCGTCGTCTCGAGCCTTTCCACCATTTCCGTGATGCCCAGCCAGCCAAAATCGCGCGCTGAAAGCGTCGACAGCAGATAAAGCCCGAAATTGGTTGGGGAACTTCGGTGCGCGACAATCGGCGCCGGGTCTTCCTGGAAATTATCGGGCGGCAGTCCGTGATCCTGCTCGGTGACAAAAGTGGCAAAAAATCGCCAGATGCGGCGCCCGGCCATGCGCATCGCCACCACGTCGGCGGCCTTGCCGGGGTAGGGCGGGGCAGTCTTCGGCGGCGCGCTGATCCATTGAGAAAAAAATGGCGAGATCCCCCACAGCACGAGAAACGGCGCGGCCAATCGCAGGTTGTCGGGATTAAGGTAGGCCACCACGGCGGCACACAGCACGGCAATGAAGATGGCGCCGCGCAAAGACCAGGTGAAACTGCCCAGCGAAATGCCCGCGCGCAATTTCGCCTGCGCGGCGGTCACCCATTCGAGCAGCAGGCGGCGGCTGACCAGCAAACGGAACAGCGTGCGGCCGACGGCATCGAGCGCCAGCCAGGCGTGGTTCGCCAGCAACGTGACGGCAATCAGCAGGTGGCTGCCACCATAAGCCACGTCTTTGCCCACGGCACGCAGATGGCTGCGGATCGATATGCCACTGCGCGGCGGTATCAAGCCCTGGCACAGCGACAACAGCGCCGGCAGGGCAAGTGCGAGCAGCACGTAACCGCTCCACAGGCCGACGGGTACTCGCGGCAGCACCCAACTTGCCAGTAACGTGAAGATCATGGCTGGCGCGGATAGCGAGCGACGCAAGTTGTCGATCATTTTCCAGCGGCCGATGGCGGGAATCGATTCGCCGGTGAGGCCTGCAATCCATGGCAGCAACTGCCAATCGCCTCTTATCCATCGGTGCGAGCGGGTTGCCGCGACTTGAGAGTGGGAAGGAAAATCTTCGAATAATTCAATGTCCGTCACCAAGCCGCAGCGCACGAAGACACTTTCCAATAAATCGTGACTGAGCACGGTATTTTCGGGAATGCGGCCGGCCAACCCGCTCTCGAAAGCGTCGACGTCATAGATGCCTTTGCCGGTATAACTGCCTTCGCCGAATAGATCCTGGTAGACGTTCGAGACTGCGCCGGCGTAGGGATCGATACCGCACGGCCCGGAGAAAATGCATTGGAAAATGGACCTTTCCTGAGCCGTGGGGAGCGTCGGAGTGATGCGCGGCTGCAAAATGCCGTACCCTTCGACGACCCGGCGCGAGCGCGGATCGATCCTCGGCTGGTTCAAAGGATGCGCCGCGGTACCGACCAATTGGCGCACGGCGTCGATCGGCAGCCGCGTATCGCTATCGAGCGTCAGCACATAACGTACGCCGGCGGGTGCACGCGGCGGCGGGCCACCCACGGGCAGGAACGAGGTATCTGTCGCTCCGCGCAAAAGGCGGTTGAATTCGTGCAACTTGCCGCGCTTTCGCTCCCAGGCAATCCATTTGCGCTGGGCCTGGTTCCACAAGCGCCTGCGGTGGAACAGGAAGAAGCGCGGGGTGCCGTCGAGCGCGGCGCCATATTGTGCATTGAGCGTCGCGATTTTCTCCGCCGCGGCGTTCAACAGCGCCCAATCGCCGTCGCGATATTCGGTGTCTGCATCGGCCCAGTCCGACAGCAGCGCGAAAAGTATGTCGCCCTTGGCGTTGGCAAGGTAATGCACTTCCAGTTGTTCTATTTGCGCCTCGATTGCCGCTTGCGACGTGAGCAGCGTCGGCACCACGACAAAAGTCCGCAGTTCCGGCGGGATACCTTGCTTCAGCGCCAAACGCGCCAGATGATGCGGCGCGACCAGCCCGGTGATAGCTTTGTTGATCAGCGTAACCGCCATGTCCGAGGCCGGGAAAAACCCCAGCAAGCCCAGTAGAAGCGCCCCTGCCAGACCCACGCCGGCATTGATGCTGGGCCATAGCGGCAGGCACAACAGCACCGCGCTGAGCAGCAGGATCGTACCGATATACGCTGCCGTGGCGCGTGAGGTGTAGGCGCGCAGCAAATGCTGCTTCCACGTCGGGCGAAAACCGACTTCGCGCTCGAAGGCAGGGCGACCGCTGGAAATGAGGTAATAACCGGGGTCGGCGATGCGCCCGTCGGATAGGTTGCCCCGCTCGGCGTTGCCCGCCGCCTTGGCCACCGCCGCGCGGGCGATTTCGAGTTCGGTATGCCGCGATTGTTCGGCCAGCACCTCGATGGCGTGGCGATACCGGTCGCGGGTCGTGAAATCCATGCTCGGATAGACTGGATGGCGGCGCAGGCATTCGTCGACCAGGCTGACGTCCTCGACGAGCGGGCGCCAGTCGAACGCGTACATGTCGCGCATGCTGGTGATGAGGTTGCGCACGGTCATATTGGCGGCCGCTTGTTCAGCGTGCTCGGCCTGCACGACATCGTCAAACGATTGCGCCTGGCGCGCCAATTGCTGATTCAGTCTTTGCAGCGAGATATCCTGGTAGCGCAGGCGCTGAATCAATTGCACCACGAAAGCCGATCCGAACGGTTCGGCAATCAGCTTGTTCATCGCCGTATCGATGGCCTGCGGCGTTTGAGCGCGAAGCGCCAGCAAATGGTCGGCGATTTCGTCGGCTTTCTGACGCCCCGTTTGCGCGCCAATGACATGCACGCTTAACCGGCGCAGATTCTCGATCATCACGCACTGCAGGGTCAGCGGAATGGCCCACAATTCAGCAATGGTCAGCGGCTCGATGCGTTGATAGGCGCGCAGAAAGCGTCGCAGCAAGACAGCATCGAAGCGGCTATCGGTATGCGCGACGAACGCCCAGATCACGCCATAAATGCGAGGCTTGCCATGGAGCGGGCCATCCGAAAGCATCGGCAACACCCAATAGGAGCGCTGCGCCTGCCCCAAGCGAGTTTCCTTGAACAGCCCTTCGATCACGCGGAAATTGTCGAGCAGCCACTCGGCCGCCGGCGTGATCGAGCGGCGCTGCAGCGTTGCCTGAGATATCGCGCGATAGCATTTGAGCAAGACGCGTTCATTGTCGGCCGCGCGTGCGGCCAACGCTCGTCCGTTGCCGCGGCGGGCGGAGACGACCTGCGCCGCGGCCAAGCTGGCCGCGTGTTGCTCGAGCCGTTCCGTGCTGAAAAGTTCGGCGCGAATCGGCGGCTCGCGCGGGCCGAGATCGCCGACGGTACGCTTAGGGCCAACGAAGCCCGGAAAGCGCGGCAGGAGCCACATAGTGATACCTCTTAGGTCGCTGGATTGGGTCGGTGACGCCCGTCTTGCCGGCCGGTTGCGTTCGCGACCCATGCACGGGACCGGTCAGGCTATTCGACAAGAAGCGAACGAGGCCTACTGGCGGCTGGCGAGAGCGTGACGCGGCGGTACTTGATCCGCCGCTTGTCGCGGCACCGCAGGTACTCGCTTGAAACGAGGTGTCGCGGAGGCGTGCCGCCATGCTCATGCCGAGTGCCGACCGCAACCACAAGGTCGGTACGAAAGCGGCGTCACACATGAAAGTGTCACAGAATTGCGCCTTTCGGTATGTACGGCAGCGTACAGAGCGCTACCGCCTGGCCGTGGCAGTTTCGCGTCTATTAATCCGTGCCAGTTCGTGAGGCACTTGACTTGGCGTGGTTCTCGCTGGCCGCGTGAGCGCGGCGCGGCATACATCGCCAGAAAGCGCTGAGCTATGTTCGCCACCGAACCGACAACGGCCGGTCGCGTGGTTATGTTGACGGTGACGGCAAGCGAGCCGGGCATCTATGTAGACCATGATGGTCGTGCGCTTTGCTTGCCAAACCATTGGCGGAAAAAATGAACAGACGGAACGGCAAGGTGATTGTGGTATTGGCGACGAGCGTGTTGGTGCTGGCCTTATCTGCGTGCCAGAAACCGGAGGGTCCGGCGCAGCGCGCCGGTAAGGCCGTCGATAGCGCGGCATCAAATGCCGGACAGCAGATCGAGAACGCGGGCGACAACATCAAAAACGCGGCAAAAAAAGACAGCAAGTAGCGTGCCCACCGGCATATGCAACCAGCCCGTCTGGCGGCGCGGATCGCGATCTGCTGGTCACCCGGTAAAGGTTCGGGAAATCTAAAATCTTGGATACGGTCATGATCAGATTCGCCAAATTTCTGGATAGCCTGATGCTGCTCTACCTAGGTGTTGGAACAGCTCTGTCCGCACGCTCGATCGGCATGGACGCCGATCAGCACACACTGGTCAGTGTGCTGGGTATTTTATTGGGCGTCGCGGTTATGATGTTGTTCGTATTGCCTTATTATTTTTCACTTACATCTTTAAGCACCTGCACGGCGCGTCGGGTACGACTGGTTCGTTGGATGCACGGGGTGCTCGTCTTGTTAGCGTTTTTCGGTATGCTGATAGCCATCAGCCGTGATGTCGACTCGCGTCGAGTGTTCCTTCTACTGGCGACAGTCATCATCGTTTCTGTTGTCAATTTGTTGGCGCTCGCGGACCTGGCAGCGGTGGTCCGGCGCATTCGCTGGCCCTGAAAATTCCACTATATGATGCGGCATCCCCCGATCTGCCTGGCATTTTCGCAGGAAAATCGAAGACATGACAAAACCGAGTGGCAATAAAACCACGTGTGATCGGCTATGGTGGCCAAATAATAGGGCGCTTACGATTCGAAACGACGCGCACGGCGTCATTTCCTTCGGAGCAATCGTCAAGTCTGGTGTATGCGGGTCGGTCGACATGATCAGGCGGCCAGCGCTTGAGGAGCCGGCGTGCTTTCAATCACCGGTGTTCCGTCCTTGAAGGGGATGCCCTTCATGAGCGGGTCGATCTTGTCGGCGCCGCGAATTTTCTTCCACGACCTCTCAGCCGCTTCGATCCAGCTTGAACGCCATGCTAAGGAACGTCGCACCAGACAGACAGTTACGCGTGCGGCTCGTACGATGGCACACCGTCGCGAACGTCGATTCAATCGGATTCGTGGTCCGCAGTGCTGCCAATGTTCGGCAGGAAAGTCGTAGAACGCGAGCAGCGCGTCGCGGTCTTTCACGAGCTTCTCAACCGCCTTTGGATACCTGGCTGCGTTGGTGTCGACAAACTGGTTGAACGCGACGATCGCGTCAGCGCGTGTCGCTGCATTCCAGATTTCCCCGAGCGCCGCCTTGACCTTGCCATGCTGCGATTTGGGCATGACGTTGAGGATGTTTCCGATTCTATGAAACCAGCAGCGCTGGTGACGAACCTGCGGAAACACTTCCTCGAGCGCGGCCATAGCCCCATCGCGCCGTCACCGACAGCCAGCAACGGCGGCGCCTGCAGACCGCGTGCTTTCAGGTCAAGCAGCAGCTCGACCCACGACGCTTTCGAGTCGCGATAGCCGTCGCTGAGCGCCACGCGCTCCTTCTCGCCGTTCGGCTTTACACCGATGATCACCAGCAGGCACTGGCCGTCGGAATCCTCCGCGCGCGCCTGCGTGTAGATGCCGTCGGCCCACCAGTAGATCCAGTTCGCCTTCGACAAATCGCGCTTTTTCCACTGCTCATACTCGTCGAACCAGGCGACCTTCAGACGGCTCACGACGCTCGCCGACAGCCCTTTGGCCTGCTCGCCAAGGAGCTCGGACAGCGCGTCGCCCATGTCGCCCGTGGACACACTACGCAGGTACAGCCACGGCAGCGACGACGACACGCGCGGCGACTTGCGTACGTAGGCCGGCACGATCGACGAATTGAACTTGATGCCCGAGTCCGAGCGGTCGCGCACCCTCGGCACCTGGACCGCCACAGGGCCTACGGCTGTGACGATTTCGCGCTCAGGCAGATAGCCGTTGCGCACCACGGCACGTCGGCCATCGATCGTCTTCACATTCGAATATTGCTCGAGCATGGCTGCCAGTTCCGCCTCAATGGCCTTCTGGATGATGAGCCGTGCGCCTTGCTGGATCAGGTCGGCGAGACCGGTCGAGCCGGTCAATTCCGCTGCTTCTGCTGCTTGACTGCTGTTCGTTTCCTGCGTACGTTTCGCCATGGTGGTGGAGTTCGATTGGGGAAGTGTTACCTTGGAAAGCAACATTCTCCTTCAATCACCACCGCCTTCTCTGGCCTCCCTCCCGCGTACACCACTTTCGACGATAACTCTTTCCTTCGTCACTACGACCGGAATCATCGATGTCGGAATGCTCGTGTCCGCCCATAACGAAAATGTGGCCGTGATATGCCGCAGCGCAGGCAGACCGACATGACGCGCGATGCATGATTAAAAATGAACTCTGTCATTTGTTGGTCACCAAACATGACATGGGCGGTGGGACACAATCTAAGGCCGGCTGCGGCGAAGCGATTCAGGTTAGCGCGCGGAACATCCCGCTGGAGAAGACGATGCTCAAGATACCTGTTGGATTCGTGGTGTGTCCATGTTGCGGCATGGCATTTCCACTGACTGTCACCACTACGGACGAGGCGCATTTGCGAGCCCACTTGCGGTTGGACGCCCCGGTCAAATGCCCTACCTGCAATCATGCATTTGCCTGCGGCAGTGCAAAATCCTATGTGCAGGAAGAATTGATCCAGGATGGCACCACGCTTGATTCGTCCAGCAGGGGATGTCTGGACGGGTTGGATAATCACTGACTGCTTTTCGATGGATCGCGAGTTGCCTCGCCCTGTTGATGCATGCCCCGCTAACTCGCGATCTTGCTTGGAAGAAGCCGGTTGTACTCGTTCTTCACCACCGCATAACATTCACAGGTGCGCCTCTCCAGGCCAGGACGATCCAGCACGGCAATGTGACCTCGAACATAGCTGATCAGCCCGGCCCGTTGCAATTTCAGCGCCGCCTCCGTCACGCCCTCCCGACGAACGCCAAGCATGTTCGCGATCAATTCCTGGGTCATCGTGAGTTCATTTCCCGTGAGGCGGTCCAGACTCAAAAGCAACCACCGGCATAGCTGCTGATCCAGAGAATGATGGCGATTACACACCGCCGTTTGCGCCATTTGAGTGATGAGCGCCTGGGTGTAGCGCAGCATAAGACGCATAACCGGGCCAGATCGACTGAAATCGTCCTTTATTGTTTGCGCGCTCAGCCTGAAACCCGTTCCCGCACTCTGCACCACCGCGCGGCTGGGGGTGGACCCACCGCCCATGAACAGCGCAATGCCTATCACGCCTTCGCTACCGACAACGGCAATCTCGGCCGAAGCACTGTTTTCCATGACATACAGCAAGGAGACGATGGCGGTGGTCGGAAAATAAACGTGGCTCAGCGTGCCACCCGACTCATATATCACTTTTCCCAGCGGCAATTGAACCAGTTCGAGCTGCGGTAGCCAGCGTTGCCATGGCTCGTCGGGCAGGGCGGCAAGCAGATGATTCTGTCTCGGGTCCGGGGAAACAGTCATGGCAGGCTCTCAAGCTGGACGAAGTTCAGCGCCAAGAAAAGCCGCTCGAACGCATCGCGTCGGAGGCAGCCGTGCATGGCGCATGATCGCATTGTGCCGCGCTCCGTGGCATATGGCATACGCGGAATTACCCTATCGGGACATCTATCGGGAGCGTGTTTCGAGAACATGACTCTGATGCGCACTCAACATAGCGGTATGCGTAGAGGCCTCGGTGCCAATGTACGCTGCCGTACAGACAATGTGATGGCGGGCGTTTAGCCTCCACACCTTGCCACACCGCATGTCAAAAATATCAATTTCGGCATTATCGAATCGGATTCTCATGCAACTATTTAGGATATATAACTATAAAAAAAGTCAGCCAGATCATTTGGCGCCGGAGCGTAATCTATGGACCTTATGAAAATCCCGGATTATGTCCGACGAAAATTCCTGGTGTTACGCGGCTTTTCTCGTGTAGCCGTCACGCTTGGAGGCGTCAATATCATCCTGGTTCTCGCCGGAGTGCTTGGGTTGCCGGTGAATTCCTCCGCACTGAGTCATCAGATGTTCCTGTCCGCGTCATCGGAAGCACAGAGTTCGCGCTTGACGACCGGCGGTGAGGTTGCTGGGGTGGGCATTGGAGCTGCATCGCAGAAAGAGAGTCAGCCGACGCACAGTGCCGCCCAGGCGATATCGCCGGATAGCGGCAAGCCGCGCGAGCTCAGGCCCACCGCCGCCGGGCCATCGGAAAATGCGGGGATCAGCACGCACGCGGCGTCGGCAAGCGAGACCCGCAGGCAATCCAGAGGTTGGCTGGCTATTACGAGGCATTCCGTTGCCTCGGGCATGACGACGGCGCTGTTTGGGATTGTCTTGATCATGACAGCTTATGCCTTGCGGCACATGCTGTTCACGCTCAGCCGGCTGTTCGGCAAGCAACGGCATCCGTACATCGACATCGACGACGCGCCGTGGCCGATGATCACGGTGTTCATCGCCGCCCACAATGAAGAAAATGTCATTGCCGGATGTATGGACGCATTGCTCAACACGAGTTACCCGATCGACCGCCTGAAAATCGTTCCGGTCAACGATCGCTCCGTGGATGGCACGCGCGTCATTATCGACGATTATGTCGCGCGACATCCGGGCCGCATCATACCGTTTCATCGCGCGGATGGAAAAGCCGGCAAGGCTGCAGCGCTCAAGGATGCGTTGGCTTATGCCGAAGGCGATATCGCGATCATTTTCGATGCGGACTATGTGCCGGGACGCGGCTTGTTGCGGCAACTGGTGGCTCCTTTCTTCGATCCCGAAGTCGGCGCCGTGATGGGCCGCGTGGTGCCGATGAATGTCGGCACCAACCTGCTCACCCGGATGCTTGATCTCGAGCGATCGGGGGGGTATCAGGTCGACCAGCAAGCGCGCATGAACTTGAAACTGGTTCCCCAATATGGCGGCACTGTCGGTGGCGTGCGCCTGTCCGCGGTCAACGCCGTGGGCGGGTGGCATGACGATGTATTGGCCGAAGACACCGACATCACTTACCGACTCTTGCTCAACGGCTGGAAGACGATTTATACGAATCGCTCCGAATGCTATGAGGAAGTGCCGGAAGATTGGCGCGTGCGCATCAAACAGATCAAGCGTTGGGCCAAAGGGCACAACCAGGTACTGGCGCGATATTGGTATCAGTTTTTAACGAGCCCCTATCTGAGTTGGCGTGAACGCATCGACGGCATGTTGCTGCTGCTGGTCTTTGTCATGCCTCCGCTTCTTTTGCTCGGCTGGATACTCGCGCTCTGCCTGTATTTTCTCGATGCCGGAGATCTTTTGACAAAATTGATACCGATATTTGCCTTGATGGCTTATGGCACGATGGGAAATTTCGCTGCTTTCTTCCAGATTGTCATTGCCGTATTGCTTGACGGAAATCGACGCCGGCTGCGCCTGCTGCCTTTTAATCTGCTTGGATTTTTCGTTAATCTGTTTGCGATCTCTTCGTCCGTTTTCAGTTTGACGATCGATTACGTTTTCAAGCGAGACATGGTCTGGGAGAAAACCGTGCGGTACCGCAAGCCGGGGGTCGAATGAACCTCGCCTGGCTTTACTTCGTCGCATTCGGAACGACCTGCCTGGCGCTGATGTGGCTGGCATTTCATCCCGCGTGGCAAGAATGGCGAACACCGACTGACCGCACGCCGCTGGCGGTTTTCCCCAATTACACCAGCGACATCGATCACTTCGCGGAAAAATTTCGTGGTGTCGCGCTGTCCAATATCGCCGGAGAAATCCTGGCGGCCCATGAAACTTTCGAACACGTACCGGAAGATCTTAACGAAATGAATTGGGCGCTCGCGCGGCGTCCGTTGATCGCATACGACTCGATCAAGACGGCGGGGCCCGTCCGATGCAAGCCGCCGTTATTTGTCCAGGGTGGCATCGAGGCTTCGAGCGGCGACAGTTTTACCGCGCTGTTTGCCCAGGGCAGCATCAGATTGGGGCCAGATAGCGAGGTGCTTGAATGGGCTTATGCCGATGATGTCATTTATCTCGGCGAAGGAAGTTGCGCGTTGCGCCGCATATCCTCCGCGACTGCTGTCGAGTTGGACAAGCGGTGCTGCTTCGAGCGAATCAGCGCGCCCGTGGTGCGCTTCGGCGTTGCACCCGACGGTGTCCCAGGCACACGAAGACCGGCGCCGGTTGAGGCATCGTTCGACGATTTGCCCAATGTGATTCGCCGCGGCGACTCGGTTCATATGGTCAGGGGCAACTGTGAATTACCGGACGGAAAAATTTATCGGGGATCGCTGATTGTGACCGGGCGTCTTTTGATTGGTGCATGGGTGGAAATCGATGGAGACATCAAGGGCAGGAAGGACATCACGGTGGGCGCGCATGCGCGAATTCTGGGGTCTCTGATCAGCGAGAAACAAATTCAGGTGCGCCATGAAGCGTTCGTCGAAGGACCGGTCATCTCGGAGACCATTGTTTATCTTGGTGTACGGGCCAAGTTGGGGACATCGGCATCGCCAACCACGATTAGCGCGGGAAATATTTTTGCCGAAGCCGGCGCCATCGCGCATGGCACGGTATGGGCGAGGGATTTAGGAGTGGTATGGTCAATATGAGCGTTGCAAGACTTTGCGGTTATCTGGTATTGCCGATTGCGCTTGCCTTTTCAATGCCTTGCCATGCGCAGCCATCGAAGCTGCAACTGGCCGGTTACGCCGATCCGCAAGGGGCGATTTCGATTCAATATAACGGCGACACCATAGACCCGTATTTCGCGCTGCAAGCGCTTCTGCTGGCACGCGAAAACGGGCTCGACATTTCTCCCTATGCGAGACAATGGGCTGATTGGCTGGTTCAGCGGCAAAAGCCGGATGGCACCTTCGACCGCTACTGTCGTCGCGGTCCGGTATGGGCGCCCTGCAAGACCGCCGATGCCGACGACGCGCTGGTGGCCCTCTGGCTGAAGTTTCTGGACACCATGCCGGCAGAACTCAAAAAGAATCCGGTTTGGCAGCGAAGCTATCAAAAAAGCGTTGCCACGTTGAGTCACCTCATCGATCCGGTGCGAGGCATCTACTTGGTGTCCCCCGTCTATCAACACGGGCTGTTCATGGATAACCTGGAAGTTTTGTCCTATCGTCCGAAGCCGGGCGGCGGCACCGCATTGCTGGATACAAAAAAGCTTGCGCGCAATATTCACACGATATTCTGGGACAAGCAGGCGCGGCATTTCCTGGTGTCCACCCAGTCGGGACAGGATGCGATTGCCCGGACTTTTTATCCTGACGATATCGCGCAATTGTTTCCGCTGCTGTTCAAGTTCGACCACCTGCCCACAGATCCACATACCTATTATGAGCAATGGATGCATCAGTATCGTGCGGCATGGCTCATGCAATCCCATGCCGACTTTTCCTGGGGCCTGGTGGCGGTCGTCGCGCTGGATCACGGCGATCCCACCTCTGCAAGCTGCTGGCTCCGGGAGACGCGCGCGGCTCGGAATACCTCGCATTGGATCGTGACCGACGAAGTGGCGCGGCAGATCCTGGCCCACAAGGGTGTTACGGCAGCCGGGCCGGAGGTTAGCTGTCAATGACCCGTTCCCTGCGCGTCATGCTCGATGTCTCGCAAGCCGAATATGCTGGCGATAACAACCGTCGTTTGCCATCGCATACGCCGCCCTCATTCGATTTCAATAGGCCTGTCGTGTCCAAAAAAACTTATCTGGCTTGCATCGGGACCCGCCCGGAAATCATCAAAATGGCACCGGTGTATCGGGAATTCAAAGCGCGCGGCCATCAGGTACTGGTGGTTCATACGGGCCAGCATGGTGCTATCGCCGAGGCGCTGTATGCGTTTTTCGATATGCCGCCCGATATCACTATTGATCTGCAGCGCAAATCGTCATCACTGACGGATCTGACCGCGGCGCTGCTCCATGGCATTGATGACGCCGTCGAGCGGCTCCGGCCGGACGCGCTGATGGTGCAGGGCGATACCACCTCCGCACTGGTCGGCGCGCTGGTCGGTTATTACCATGACAAGTCCGTGATACACATCGAGGCCGGTTTGCGCACCCATGAGCGCGAGCCTTTTCCCGAGGAGAAAAATCGCGAATTGATCGGTCGTCTGGCCAGTTGGCATTTTCCGCCAACGCAGCAGGCCAGCCTCAATTTGCAGAATGAAGGAGTCGATCGCGCTGGCGTTTTCGAAGTGGGTAATACCGTCATTGACGCCGCGCTGTGGGCGCACGAGCGCATCAAACATTCGCCGCTCGAGCGCAATGCGGTGACGCCGGCCGACTTGCTTGAGTTCGAAGCCCGCTATCCGAGCCATCGATTGATCCTCGTCACCGCTCACCGGCGGGAAAACTGGGGCCAACCAATCCGCAATATCGCTCATGCCGTCGCGCGCGTCATTGAAGCGCACGGCAAAACGGTGGCGGTATGGCCGTTACATCCGAATCCGGCAGTGCGGGCCGACGTTGAATCGGTCATGCGGGATCTGCCGCCACAGGTTCGAGCGCGCATCTGCGTGACTGAACCGCTGAGCTACCAGGCGTTAATTGCGATGTTGGTCCGTTGCGAGTTCACGCTGACCGACTCCGGCGGTATCCAGGAAGAGGCATCCGCATTCCGTAAGCCCGTACTGATTGCCCGCAACAGCACCGAACGTCAGGAACTGGTCGACGCCGGCGGCGCGAAACTGGTGGGCACTGAGGTTGCCGAGATGGTCGAGCAGGCGGGTTTGCTGTTGACCGACCCGGCCGCCTATCGTCGCATGCAACTCGACAAGAGCCCGTTCGGCGACGGTAAGAGCGCGCAACGCATCGTTGACATTCTGATCGACGCCCATGCGACTTTGGAACGGTCTGCTCATTTCATCGTTCCGTCGCCAGAGATGCGGCAAGACAACCAGTCCGGCCGGACTTTGCCGTGATGCAAGCGGGCGCTGCCGACCGGCACGCCCCGATAACGGGATTTCCATGGGAGAGCAGGCGTGGCAACGGAATACTTTATTCTCACCGCAATATTGTCCCTATTCGTCGCATGCGCGCCTGCTTACGCACAGCAGCAGAATGTGGAGAACCCCAGCGTCGCCAACAAATACGTGCAACCGGTGCCAGTCGATGTCGTGGCACCGCCCATTCGGAGTCTCGAACTGAGCGCCGGCGCCGAGCACCTGAGCGCGGGTTATGGGAACTGGCTCGATACGACGTTGCGCGGCATCTATGGGATTGGCCCCAATGTGATTCAGGCAGAGCTCTCCTCCAAACGCGAATTCGGCCAATTTGGCAACTTTGTCGGCATCGGCGACACCTATACGATCAATCAGGATTGGTATGTCAGCGCCGCCGTTGGCTTTGGCGATGGCGCGTTCTATTTACCTCGCGAACGTCTTGACGTGTTCATCAACCGCAAGTGGCTGCCAAAGCGCAATCTCGTCAGCTCAATCGGTGTCGGCTATTACAACGCTCCGGATGGCCATATCGATCGCAGCCTAAGCCTTGGGGCGGCCTATTATTTCGATCAACCGTGGATCATCCAGGCGGGCGTGCGTTTCAACCATAGCGATCCGGGAAACATCCCAACGCATCAACAGTTCGTCGCCGTCACTTATGGTCGCGACAAGAAAAATCTGGTGACGGCACGCTATAGCTGGGGAGGCGAGGGGTATCAGGCAATTTCCCAAACGGCAACGCTGGTCAATTTCCAGAGCAAGGAGATTACTCTCGAATGGCGTCATTGGTTCAGCAAGAAGTCGGGCTTTCTGGTCAGCGTGGATCACTACCAAAACCCGATTTACGGACGTAACGGCGCATATGTCGGTCTGTTCCATCAATTCTAAAAATTTCACAATGAAAAAACAGACAGGTACCGCGCGGGCACGCGAACAGGCGTTCCGCGCGGCAGTGAAATCGCTCAGGCAGACCAAACTATTGCATCGGCATGCGCGCCAGCATCGAGCCATCAGCCGACTGCCCATCGGCCCCTATTTGCTGCTTCAGGCAATAGCGCTACCCACGCTATTCTGCGGAGGCTTGGTGTGGGCAAAGCCTTATATCCTAAGGATCTGGCGCGACTGTGTCGTATTTTGGGCGCAACGACTGAACATACCGCTTCAGGTTGATCGCGGCACTGGAAATTGGCGCAGCCTGGATCTGATCTGGGCACAATCCGCGCCAACCGCGGACCTGCCAAGCAACGCGATCATGTTAGCCACCGCCGCGGCAACCGCGCTTGCATTCCTGGCAACGGTTTGGATGAATGGCCGATTATTGCCGCTCAAGTATCTGATCCGCATTCTGTGCGTCGTGCAAGCGATGGCATTGCTGTTTTTTTGGCTTTGGCCCACGCAATTTCCCTATACGCCTCTGAGTCACCTGACTGCCGTGATCGATATGGGATACGAATTGCTGTTAGCGATACCGGTCATGCTCGCGATTGGCTACTACATTTTGAATGTGCGCATAGCAGTAAAGGCTTTTTATACGACAATGATTCTGGCTTACTTCTTCGTGATGATTCCAAATCAGGCGGTATTGCACATGCTGATACTTCAGCATTTATCAGTGCTCTTCATGCCGGTGTTGTATATCTGCTTCGGTGCGGTATTCGACGTATTGATTTTCGTCGCGTTGTACTCCTGGGTAGCCAGCATGGCGCCGGCGCAAGCAACCATCTAAGGCCGAGGAGCCGCAAACGCACCCGCTCTCGTGTCGCGACCGAGGCGGCCAAGGCGCCGGGCAGTGCCGCCGCTTGTTTGCCGGCACCGCGCAATTATTCAACTGTGACGGATTTTGCCAGATTGCGCGGCTTATCGATATCGGTGCCTCGCGCCAACGCCGTGTGGTAAGCCAGCAACTGCAGTGGAACCACGTGCAGGATCGGCGACAACAAGCCATGATGCTCCGGCAGCTGTATGACGTGCATACCGTCACTGGGCGCGACCATCGAGTCGGCATCGGCGAAGACATACAGTTGGCCGCCCCGCGCGCGCACCTCCTGCATGTTCGATTTCAGCTTGCCGAGCAATGAGTTGTTTGGTGCAATCGTGACCACCGGCATATCCTCGGTTACCAACGCCAATGGACCATGCTTGAGTTCGCCGGCGGGGTACGCCTCGGCATGGATATAGGAGGTTTCCTTCAGTTTCAATGCACCTTCCAGCGCGATCGGATAATGCAAGCCGCGCCCGAGAAATAGCGCATTTTCCTTTCTGGCAAATAGGCTTGCCCAAGCCATAATCTGGGGTTCCAATTCGAGTATCCGGCAAATGGCCGCCGGTAAGTGACGCAGTGCGTCGACATGCAATCGTTGCTGTTCGGGCGTCAGGTGCCCGCGTAGTTTCGCCAGCGTAAGCCCCAGGATGAGTAAAGCCGCCAGTTGGGTGGTGAACGCCTTGGTCGAGGCCACGCCGATCTCGATGCCGGCGCGCGTAAGGAACGACAACTCGGCTTCGCGCACCAGGGCCGACACACCCACGTTGCAGATGGCCAGCGAGTGCCTGTGACCCAATTGGTGCGCATATTTGAGTGCAGCAAGCGTATCGGCGGTCTCGCCAGACTGCGATATCGCCAGTACCAGCGCATGCGGATTGACGGCCGGCTCGCGGTAGCGATATTCACTGGCGACCTCGACACTGACCGGAATGCCCACCAGCGACTCGATCCAGTATTTGGCGGTCATGCCAGCGTAATAACTCGAGCCGCACGCGAGAATCCTAATGGCGTTTATCTGTTTGAAAATCTCACTGGCACCTGCTCCGAACATCCCGGCATCCAGGTTCTCGCTGCCAATCAACGTATCAGCCAGAACCCCCGGCTGCTCAAAGATCTCCTTTTGCATGTAATGCCGGAAGGGCGCGAGTTCAGCCGGACCGGCGGTGGCCGACACGGTGTCGATCTTGCGATTGACCGAGATGCCATTACGGTCGACGACTCGAATCGACGTCTGCCGCACATCGACCAAATCGCCTTCCTCCAGATAGATGATCTGATCGGTGGCGCCGGACAGTGCCATTGCGTCGGACGCCAGGAAGTTTTCTCCATGCCCCAGTCCGGCCACCAGCGGGC